>NZ_JBHSQS010000002.1:19362-471599 GCF_042658605.1 Micromonospora vulcania
CAGCGCGGGCAGCGCGGGCAGCGCAGGCAGCGCGGGCAGCGCAGGCAGCGCGGGCAGCGCGGGCAGCGCGGGCAGCGCGGGCAGCGCGGGTTATCCACAGGGGCGGCGTGCGGCGGCGGGATCGGCCAGCCTGGATACCATGTCGAAGGCTCCCCGCAGGCCGCCGCAGTTGCGCGGCCGGATCTTCCGTGGCTCAGTCGCCGTTCAACGCGGCCTGCTGACCCGCAACGACCTACGCAGCTCCGCATGGCGCCCCCTGTTCCGCGACGTCTACGCCGACGCGCGGATGCGGATCACCCATCGGACCAGGTGCGCCGCCGTCGAGCGCTGGCTGATTCCAGCCGGCGCGGCCATCGCCGGACGCGCCGCAGCGGCGCTGTACGGCTGTGCGACGCCAGCTCCGGATGATCCTGTTGACGTACTGGTGCCCAAGGACAGCCGGATCGGGCCTGCCGCTGGCCTCCGAGTTCGCCATGGGGAGATCGACCCGGACGACGTGGTCGTCCGAGCGGGGGTCAGGGTCACCGGTCCGGCTCGGACCTGCTGGGACCTCGCCCGCTGGCTCGGCGTGGTCGAGGCGGTCGTCGTCATCGACCGTCTGCTGGCCCGCCGGATCACCGACATTCCGGCACTGCGCGAGTACGCGCTGAGGCGGGCCGGCCGGCGCGGCTGGCGGCCACTGCTGCGCGCCGTCGACCTGGCCGATCCGGGTGCCGAGTCACCCCAGGAGTCCCGCACCCGGGTACGGCTTGTGCTCGCTGGCCTGCCGAAGCCGGAAACGCAGTGGGTCGTCGCCGATCACGGCCGGTTCGTGGCCCGGCTGGACCTGGCCTGGCCGGAGTACAAGGTCGCGGTGGAGTACGACGGGCTCTGGCACGACGATCCCGAGCAGTTCCACCGGGACCGCCGACGGCTGAACCGTCTGCTCGGCGGCGAGTGGATCGTCCTGCACCTCACCGGCAAACGCCTCCGGGAGGACTTCGACGGCTTCCTCGCCGAGGTCCGGGCCGCGTTGAGGTCGCGATCCCGCTCAGCCGGGCACAGCGCTCGTGCTTGAACATGGATGTAGTGGCCTCCCGAACGCGGGAAGGCCACTACATCCTGGATCGAGCGTGATCACCGACGGGGGGCGCGCGACGCGCCGGGGCGCGCGGCGCGCGGCGCGGGCGACGCGCGGGAGCGGGTGGGGGGTCAGGCGGCGGGGAGGTACTTGGTCAGGTCGTCGATGATCTTGTTGGCGGCGCCGACACCGATGCCGGTCATCCAGACCTCGTCGGCGACCGGGTACGCCTTGCCGGCCTTGACCGCGCCGAGGCCCTTCCAGAGGGTTCCGCCGGTGACCTTGGCCTGCTCCGCGGCGGTCTTCTCGCCGTAGGTGCTCACGAAGATGACGTCACCGTCGACCTCGTTGACCCGCTCGGGGCTGACCAGGTCGAAGCGCTTGTCCTCCTTGTTGGCGAGCAGCTGCCGCTCCGGGCGACCGAGGCCGGTGTCACCGATCACGATGCCGGAGAACGAGGCCGGGCCGTACACCCGGATGTTGCCCGGGAGGAACCGCACGATCGACACCTTGCGGGCAGCGGCGTTGCCGAGCGTGGCACCGAAGTCCTTGGCCCGCTTCTCGTACGCGCCGAGCAGGTCCTTGGCCTGCTGCTCGCGGCCGAGCGCCTTGCCGTCCAGGAGGAAGTTCTCCTTCCAGGTGATGCCCACCTTGTCGGTGAACACGGTCGGCGCGATGGCGGCCAGCTCGTCGTAGAACTTTTCCTGGCGGAACTTGCTGCCGAGGATGAGGTCCGGGTGCAGCGCGTTGATTGCCTCCAGGTCGGGCTCGGTGAGCGTCCCGACCTCCTTGATGCTGGCGAGCTTGTCCGCGCCGAAGTAGGTCGGCCAGCTCTTGGCCTCACCCGCGACGGCCGCGCCGACCGGCGTGACGCCCAGCGAGAGCGCCGTGTCGATCTTGTCGGTGTCGAGGACGACGACCCGCTTGGGTTCCGCCGGGACCTTGGCGGTGCCCATGGCGTGGGTGATCTCCCGGGTCTCCCCGGTGGTGGAGCCGGCGACCGGGTCGCTCTCACCGCAGGCGGTGAGGCCGACGCCGAGGGCGACGGCCGCGGCGAGGGCGGCGACGAGACGACGCATCAGAGTCCTTTCGAGAGGTGCATGTCGGCGAGCGGGTTGGCCGCTTCGCCGGTGACGGGTCGGGCGTCCGGCACGGACGTACCCGACGGATCGGAGCCGTCCGCGGCAGCGGACGGAACGACGGGGCCGAGGCTGCCGCCGGTGTACGCGGGCACGACCAGCGGTGCGCCGGTCACCGGGCACGGCACGACCACGCAGGCCAGCCCGAAGACCTCGCGGACCAGGTCCGCCGTGAGGATCTCCCGGGGTGGGCCGGCGGCCACCACCGCGCCGTCGCGCATCGCGACCAGGTGGTCGGCGTAGCGGGCGGCCTGGTTCAGGTCGTGCAGCACGGCGACCACGGTGCGGCCCCGCTCGACGCGCAGTCGGTGCAGCAGGTCCAGCACCTCCACCTGGTGAGCCAGGTCGAGGAAGGTGGTCGGCTCGTCCAGCAGCAGGGCGTCGGTGTCCTGGGCCAGCGTCATGGCGATCCACACCCGCTGCCGCTGGCCGCCGGAGAGGCTGTCCACCGGCCGGTCGGCGAGGTCGGCCACGTCGGCCAGGCTCATCGCCTCGTCCACCGCCGCGCCGTCCTCGGGCGACCACTGCCGCCACCACCGCTGGTACGGCTGCCGGCCCCGCCCGACCAGGTCGGCCACGCTGACGCCCTCGGGGACGAGCGGGCTCTGCGGCAGCACGCCGAGCCGGCGGGCCACCTCCCGGGTCGGCAGGTCCCTGATGGCGGTGCCGTCCAGCAGGACCGTCCCACGCCGGGGGGTGAGCAGCCGGGCCATGGTCCGCAGCAGGGTGGATTTGCCGCACGCGTTCGGTCCGACGATCACGGTGAACGCGTCGGTCGGCAGGTCCAGGTCGAGCCCGTCGAGCACGGTCCGCTCGTCGTAGCCGGCGACCAGGTCGCGCGTGGAGAGCATCACGACTCCTTCGAGGGGCTGGTGTCCGTCACGAGGACCGCCGGGCGGCGGTTGGCGGCCGTCACGACGACCGCCGGGCCGCGGTTGGCGGCCGTCACGAGGACCGCCGGGCCGGGGCTGGTGGCCGTCACGACGACCGCCGCCGGCCGCGCAGCAGCAGGAAGATCAGGTACGGGCCGCCGATCGCGGCGGTCAGCACGCCGGCCGGGAGTTGGGTAGGTGCGAACAGCCGCCGGCCGGCCAGGTCGGCCAGCACCAGCAGCAGCGCGCCGACCAGCGCCGCGCAGATGATCGGTGGCCGCTCGGCCCGGACCAGTCGGCGGGCCACCTGGGGGGCGACGAGCGCCACGAAGTCGACGGCACCGACCTGGGCGGTGACCATCGCGGCGATGAGCACGCCGGTGCCGGCCAGCCCGATCCGGCGGGCCACCGGCCGCAGCCCGACCCCGCGCGCGGTGTCGTCGTCCAGCGCGGTGCTGTTCAGCGCCCAGCCGGCCCAGGCCAGCACCGGCAGTAGCGCCACCAGGGTGTAGGCGATCCATTCGGCCTCGTGCGTGCCCTTGCCGGCCAGCGTGCCGATCAACCAGAGCTGCGCGCGCAGCCCGTCGACCGGGTCGGCGGTGAGCATGACCACCTCGGTCAGCGCTCGGAAGGCGAAGGCGACCGCCACACCGGCGAGCACGAACCGCTGGGCGGCCAGCCCGTGCCGGGCCCCGAGGGCGAACAGCAGCACCGCGGCGACCACCCCACCCACCAGCGCGGAGGGTGCCACCACCACGGCGGCGGCGCCGGTGGTCAACGCCACCGTCGCGGCGAGGCCGGCGCCCTGGGTGATGCCGATGACGTCCGGGCTCGCGAGGGGGTTGCGCGCCACGCTCTGGATCAGGGTGCCGGCCACGCCGAAGGCCGCGCCGGCCACCGCGGCCAGCAGCGTCCGGGGCAGCCGCAGATCAAAGACCACCAGGTCGTACGGGGTGCCGGCGCCGGAGAGGGCGCGCAGCACGTCGGCCGTGGCGACGTACGGGGTGCCCAGGGAGAGGCTGAGCAGGATGGCCAGTAGGAGCAGCACGGTCAGCACGGCGGCGACGAGCACCGAGCGGCGGCGGATCTGCACGCTCACCGGGCCGACGTGCAGCAGCGACCGTCCGGGCAGCCGGGCCGTGCCGGCACCGGACGACGCGGCGACACCGGACGACGCGGCGGCGGCCGGGGAGTCGGCGGCGACCGACGGGTCGGCCGAGGAGTCGGGCCGACGGTGGATGGTGGTCACGCGGTCACCACCTTGGCGCGGCGGACCAGCACGGCCAGCAGCGGCGCGCCGATCAGGGCGGTGACGATCCCGGCCGGTATCTCGCCGGGCGGGGCGATGATCCGGCCGACGATGTCCGCGCCGAGCAGCAGCGCCGGGCCGAGCAGGGCGGAGACGGCGAGGGTCCAGCGGTGATCCGCGCCGACCAGGGCGCGGGCCAGGTGCGGCACGGCCAGCCCGACGAAGGCGACCGGCCCGGCCGCCGCCACCGCGGCACCGGTCAACAGCACCGCGGCGAGACCACCGCCGAGGCGGACCAGGCCGACCCGGTGGCCAAGGCCCCTGGCCACGTCGTCACCCAGGGCCAGCGCGTCCAGACCTCGGGCCACCAGGGCGGCGAGCAGCAGACCGGTGAGGACGAAGGGCAGCACCTGCGCGGTGACCGACAGGTCCCGGCCGGCCAGCCCGCCGACCACCCAGAACCGGTACTCTTCGAAGGTGCGGGCGTCGATGCTGAGCAGCGCGTACACCCCGGAGGCCAGGCTGGCGTCGAGCGCCGCGCCGACCAGCGCGAGGGTGACCGGGCTGGCGCCCTCGCGAGCCCGGGTGGCGATGGCGAAGACCAGCAGCCCGGCGAGCAGCGCCCCGGTGATGCCGAACCAGACGTACCCGGCGAGCGTGGAGACCCCGAAGACGGAGATGGCCAGCACCACGCCGAACGACGCGCCCGCGCTGATGCCGAGGATGCGCGGCTCGGCGAGGGGGTTGCGGGTGAGCGCCTGGAACAGCACGCCGGCCACGGCGAGCGCCAATCCGACGGCGAGGCCGAGGGCGGTACGCGGGATCCGCAGTTCGCGGACGATGGTGCTGGCGTCGCCGCCATCGGGCGCGACGAGGGCGTGCCAGACCTGGTCGACGCCGAGCTGACGACTACCCAGCGCGAAGCTGGCCAGCACGGTGAGTAGCAGGGCCAGCGCGGCGGCGACGGTGACGGCCACCCGACGGCCGGTACGGGTGCCGGACCGGCTGGGGGCCGGAGCCGGCCGGGTGGCGAGGGTGGTCACGACTCTCCTACACGTTCACGCTTAGGTTCGCCTTACCTTAGCCGACGTGCTGAGGGCGACCTAACAGGTGGCGGTCGATCCGGAGGCGGGTGACCAGCGCGGACGCCTGCCGAGGGGTGGTCACGCACCTAGGGTGGGTGCATGCGATTCGACCAGCACACGGTCGTGCTCCTGGTCCGGCCGCCGGACGCCCCGGAGCTGCCGCAGGACGCCGCCGACCTGTTGCAGGACGCCCACCTGGCCCACCAGGCGGGGCTCGTGGAGCAGGGCCTGGTGCTCGCGGCCGGGCCGTTCCTGGACCCCGACGACGTCGCGCTGCGGGGCTTCGTCGTGCTCTCCATCGCCCCGGACGAGGCCCGCGCGCTCTACGGCAACGACCCGGCCGTACGGGCCGGTCAGCTGGCCGTGCGGGTGATGAGCTGGCTGGTGCCGGAGGGCAACGTCCGGTTCGAGGGCGTGCCGATCCCCCGGTCGATGCTGGAGACGGCGGCCGGCGACTGACGCCGAGCCGACCAGCGCGCCGACTCGGTCAGCCGGCCACGGCGCTCGGCGCCACCGGGGGCAGCTCGGCGACCGGCACCACCCGCAGGTCGTCCACCGGGCCGACGATCACCCGCAGGGACGGGAAGTAGTCGCCCAGCAACCGCAGGCACCGGCCGCACGGCGGAACGACCGCACGCCCCCGGTCCGCCACCGTGACGAGCGTCTCCAGACCGGTGACCCCCTGCGTCGCGGCGGTGCCGACGACGATCACCTCGGCGCAGGTCCCGCCGGTGTCGTGGTGGACGTTCACCCCGGTGAAGACTCGTCCGTCCGGAGTGCGTGCGGCCGAGGCGACGGTGTGGTTCTGGCTGCGGCAGCGCAGCTTGGCGACCGCCGTGGCGGCCTGCACCAGTGCCCGGTCGGTGTCCCGCAACTCCATCCCGGCCCCCCGGCGCTCGACGTCGGCCGCCAACTCTAGACGGCCGAGGAGTCGCCGGGAGATCGACTACGCCGGTAACCCAGGGGCGGTACGCGGCCGGGCTGCCTATCCTTGCGTACGACATGCAGAATCCAGCCGCCTCCGCCGCGACCGATCCCGTTCGCGAGCTGCACAGCCGTCTCGCCCCACTGATGTTCCGCGACCAGCGCCGGCTCCAGCGGCGGCTGGACGGTGCGCGCAAGCTGCGCGATCCGCAGCGCCGGGAGACGGCGCTGGCCGAGATCACCGCCGACGTGACCCGGGCCGAGCAGCGGCTCGCCACCCGACGGGCGGCTGTTCCGGTGCTCACGTACCCGGCCGGACTGCCGGTGAGTGAACGCAAGGACGACATCGCCGCCGCGATCCGTGACCACCAGGTGGTGATCGTTGCCGGCGAGACCGGCTCCGGCAAGACCACCCAGCTCCCCAAGATCTGCCTGGAGCTGGGGCGTGGGGTGCACGGACTGATCGGGCACACCCAGCCGCGGCGGCTGGCGGCCCGGACGGTGGCCGACCGGATCGCCGACGAGTTGGGCACCGAGCTGGGCGACGTAGTCGGCTACAAGGTGCGCTTCACTGATCAGGTCAGCGAGCGCAGCCTGGTCAAGCTGATGACCGACGGCATCCTGCTGGCCGAGTTGCAGACCGACCGGATGCTGCGCCAGTACGACACGCTGATCATTGACGAGGCGCACGAGCGCAGCCTCAACATCGACTTCATCCTCGGGTACCTGCGCGAGCTACTGCCCCGGCGCCCCGACCTCAAGGTGATCATCACCTCGGCGACCATCGAGACCGACCGCTTCGCGCGGCACTTCGCCGGGCCGCCCACGGCCGACGAGCCGCAGGGCGTACCGGCGCCGGTGGTCGAGGTCTCCGGGCGGACCTATCCGGTCGAGGTGCGCTACCGGCCACTGGTCGAGGTCGCCGACGGCGAGGAGGACGGCGACGGCGACGAGGAAAACGTCCGCGACCAGATCCAGGCGATCGGCGACGCCGTCGAGGAGCTGGCCGCCGAGGGTCCCGGCGACATCCTGGTCTTCCTCAGCGGGGAACGGGAGATCCGGGACACCGCCGACGCGCTGGGCAAGCTGGTGCAGACGAAACGTTCCCTGCTCGGCACCGAGATCCTGCCGCTGTACGCCCGGCTCTCCAGCGCCGAGCAGCACCGTGTCTTCGCCGCGCACACGTCGCGGCGCGTGGTGCTCGCGACCAACGTCGCGGAGACCTCGCTGACCGTGCCGGGGATCAAGTACGTGGTGGACCCGGGCACCGCCCGGATCTCCCGCTACTCCAGCCGGCTCAAGGTGCAGCGGCTGCCGATCGAGCCGATCTCCCAGGCGTCGGCGAACCAGCGCAAGGGGCGCTGCGGCCGTACCTCGGACGGCATCTGCATCCGCCTCTACGACGAGCAGGACTTCCTCTCCCGGCCGGAGTTCACCGACCCGGAGATCCTGCGAACCAACCTGGCGTCGGTCATCCTCCAGATGACCGCGATCGGGCTCGGCGACCTCGCCGCGTTCCCGTTCATCGACCCGCCGGACCGGCGCAACATCACCGACGGCGTCAACCTGCTGCACGAGCTGGGCGCGCTGGACCCGACCGAGCCGGACCCGGCGAAGCGGCTCACCACGCTGGGTCGGCGGCTGGCTCAGCTGCCGGTCGACCCGCGGCTGGCGCGGATGGTGGTCGAGGGCGAACGCAACGGCTGCGCCACCGAGGTGCTGGTGATCGCCGCCGCGCTCTCCATCCAGGACCCGCGCGAGCGGCCGGCGGAGAAGCAGGCCCAGGCCGACCAGGCGCACGCCCGGTTCGCCGACAAGGAGTCCGACTTCGTCGCCTTCCTCAACCTCTGGCGGTACCTGCGCGAGCAGCAGCGGGCGCTGTCCTCCAGCGCGTTCCGGCGGATGTGCAAGGCGGAGTACCTGAACTACCTGCGGGTCCGCGAGTGGCAGGACATCGTCGGTCAGCTGCGCCAGGTTCTGCGTACCCCCGGAGACGGCGACCGGCGCGGTGGGCGACCGGCGCGGGACGCAGCGGCCGGCGCGGACGCCGGCCCGGGTGACGGCCGCCGTGGCGCCGACCTGCCGGAGGAGATCGACACCCCGAAGGTGCACCAGTCGCTGCTGCCCGGCCTGCTGTCGCACGTCGGGCTGAAGGACGCCCAGAAGCACGAGTACCTGGGCGCCCGAGGGGCGAAGTTCGCGCTCTTCCCGGGCTCGGCGCTGTTCAAGAAGCCGCCGCGCTGGGTGATGGCCGCCGAGTTGGTGGAGACCTCGCGGCTGTGGGGTCGGATCGCCGGCCGGGTCGAGCCGGAGTGGGTCGAGCCGCTCGCGCAGCACCTGGTCAAGCGCAGCTACAGCGAGCCGCACTGGGAGAAGAAGCAGGCCGCCGTGATGGCCTACGAGAAGGTCACCCTGTACGGCATTCCGCTGGTCACCTCCCGCAAGGTCAACTTCGGTCGGATCGACCCGACGATGAGCCGGGAGCTGTTCATCCGGCACGCGCTGGTGGAGGGCGACTGGCAGACCCACCACCAGTTCTGGGGCGACAACAAGCGGCTGCTGGGCGAGATCGAGGAGTTGGAGAGCCGGGCCCGACGCCGGGACATCCTGGTCGACGACGAGAGCATCTTCGGCTTCTACGACCAGCGGATCCCGGCCGACGTGGTGTCCGGCCGACACTTCGACACCTGGTGGAAGAAGACCCGCCGGGAGCAGCCCGACCTGCTCACCTTCACCCGCGACCTGCTGGTCAACGACGGCCGGGAGGGGGTCGACGAGACCGACTACCCGGACGAGTGGCAGACCAACGGGGTGACCCTGCCGCTGACCTACACGTTCGAGCCGGGCACGCCGACCGACGGCGTCACCGTCGACATTCCGCTGCCGCTGCTCAACCAGGTGCCGGCGGAGAGCTTCGACTGGCAGGTGCCGGGGCTGCGCGAGGAGACGGTGATCGCGCTGATCCGAACGTTGCCCAAGGCGGTACGCCGGAACTTCGTGCCGGTGCCGGACTACGCCCGGGCCGCGCTGGCGGCGATCACGCCCGGCGAGGAGCCGCTGCTGGACGCGCTCACCCGGCAACTGCGCCGGATGACCGGCGTGACCGTGCCGCGCGACGCGTGGGAGCCGGGCAAACTCCCGGCCCACCTGCGGGTGACCTTCCGGGTCCTCGGCGACGACGAGAAGCCGGTCGCCGAGGGCAAGGACCTGCCGGCCCTGCAACGCCAGCTCCGCCAGGAGGTACGCCAGGTGGTGGCGGCCGCCGCTCCGGAGGTGGCCCGTACCGGGCTGCGCGAGTGGAGCATCGGCACGCTGCCCCGCACCATCGAGCAGGTCCGGGCCGGCTACGCGGTGACCGCGTACCCGGCGCTGGTCGACGAGGGCGCCACGGTCGGGGTGAAGGTCTTCGACTCCCCCGCCGAGGCGGAGGCCGCGCACTGGGCCGGCACCCGCCGGCTGCTGCGGCTCACCGTGCCGTCCCCGGCACGGTTCCTGCAGGGCCGGCTCAGCAACGAGGCGAAGCTGGCGCTGAGCCGCAACCCGCACGGCGGCGTACAGGAGCTGATCGAGGACGCCGCGGGCGCGGCCATCGACCGGCTGATCGGTGCCGCCGGTGGGCCGGCGTGGGACGCCGAGGGCTTCGCGGCGCTCCGCGAGAAGGTCCGCGCCGACCTGGTCGACACCGTGGTCGAGGTGATGGACCGGGTACGTCGGGTGCTCGCCGCCGCGTACACCGTCGAGCAGCGACTCGGCGCCACCCGGAACCTCGCCGTGGTGGCCGCGCTGGCCGACATCCGCAACCAGCTCGCCGGGCTGGTGCACGCGGGTTTCATCACCGACACCGGGTACGCCCGCCTGCCCGACCTGTTGCGCTACCTCACCGCGATCGAGCGCCGGATGGAGCGGCTGGGTGGCAACCCGCAGCGGGACCGCCAGCAGCAGGACCGGGTCGCGGTGGTGCAGAAGGAGTACGCGGACCTGCTCGCCGCGTTGCCGCCGGCACGTCGTCAGGAGACCGCCGTCCGGCAGATCCGCTGGATGATCGAGGAGTTGCGGGTGAACGTCTTCGCACAGGCGCTCGGCACCCCGTACCCCGTCTCAGAACAGCGGATCTACCGAGCAATGGACGACGCCGAAGGCCGCTGAGGGCGATCGACCCGCGCCGGCGGCCGGGACCCCCTCCCCCGCGCCGGTGGCCGGACCCCCTCCCCCGCCGGCGGCCGGGACCCCCTCCCCCGCGCCGGTGGCCGGACCCCCTTCCCCGCCGATCTAGGGCAAATCGCTGCTACCTGATCTCCAATGACGACGATTTGCCCTAGATCGACGCGGGCAGGACGCGGGGCAGGACGGGCGCGCGGGCAGGGCGCGGGCGGGACGGGCAGGACGGTCGGCGCGGGCAGGACGGGCGCGCGGGCAGGACGGGCGCGCGGGCAGGACGCGGGGCAGGACGGGCGCGCGGGCAGGACGGTCGGCGCGGGCAGGACGGGCGCGCGGCAGGACGGGCGCGCGGGCGGGACGGGTGCGCGGGCAGGACGGGTGCGGGGCGGTGCCGGACGGTTAGTGTGCCTGGACCGAGAGCCCTCGGGACGCCGGGACGCCGCGGACCGAGCTGGTCAACGGGGCGCTGCGGGCCTCCGCGTCGGGCGACCACCACGCCCGGTTCTCCCGGTACCAGCGGAAGACCTCGGTCAGCCCGTCCTCGAACCGGATCTGCGGCTCGAAGCCGAGCTCATCGGTGATCTTGCGGAAGTCGAGCGAGTAGCGCTGGTCCTGCACCTTGCGGTCGGGGACGTGCCGGACCCGTTCCCAGCCGGCGCCGGCCAACCGCAGGATCCGCTCGGTGAGCGCCCGGTTCGTCAGCTCGATGTCGCCGCCGATGTTGTAGACCTCGCCGGCCCGGCCCTTGGCCAGCACCAGCGCGATGGCCCGGCAGTGGTCCTCCACGTGCAGCCACTCGCGGACCGCGCTGCCGTCGCCGTGCAGGGGGATGTCCTGCCCGGTGAGCAGGCTGGTGACGAACCGAGGGATGACCTTCTCCACGTGCTGGTAGGGCCCGTAGTTGTTCGCGCAGCGGGTGATGGAGACGTCCACGTCGTAGGTACGCCAGTAGGAGCGGACCACGCAGTCGCTGGCGGCCTTGGACGCCGCGTACGGGGAGTTGGGCTCCAGCATGCAGCTCTCGTCCCACGAGCCCTCGCTGATCGAGCCGTACACCTCGTCGGTGGAGACGTGCACCACCCGGCCGACGCCGCTGCGCGCACAGGCGGCCAGGAGGTGGTGCGAGCCCATCACGTTGGTCTCGAAGAACGGCGCCGGGTCGTCGATGGACCGGTCGACGTGTGACTCGGCGGCGAAGTGCACGACCGCGTCGTGCCCGGGCACCACGTCGGCGAGCAACTGCCGGTCACAGATGTCGCCGCGCACGAAGGTCAGTCGAGGGTGCGTGGCCGGCAGGTTGGTGCGGTCGCTGGCGTAGGTCAGTTTGTCGATCACCGTGACGTCGGCGTGCTCGAACCCGGCATAGCTCCCGGCGAGCAGACTTCGGGCGAACTGCGACCCGATGAATCCTGCTCCACCGGTAACCAGGATCCTCATGTGTTGCCTCCCTGCCGGCGGGAGAGAAGCCCACCGGTGAGCTCTGCCGAGACGAATGGGGCTTTTGCCCCCCACGTGCAAGAACCCACCTTAGGTGACCACATTCCGTACCGACGGTGATATTGCCAGCTCGATGGCGAATTGGCCCACCAGGTTGAAAACCGGACCCGATCAGCGTGGATCAACGCCCGGGGGGAGGTCGTCCTGGTCAATGGCGTTCTGTACGTAGTCGAGCAGGATCCGGCGGAGTTCTCGACCGGCGTGGGTCGGCACGACGTCGCGTCGACGGGCCACCGCGATGGTCCGCCGTACCCCGGGCGGCGCCAGCGGGGTGATCCGCACCCCGGGCCGCCGGGCCAGCACGATGCCGGGTACCAGCGCGATACCGAGACCCGCCTCGACGAAGCTGAGCACCGCGTCCATTTCGCCGCCGTCGACCGCGAAGGTCGGCTCGAAGCCCGCCTCGCGGCACGCCTGGATGGTGGCGTCACGCAGGTCGTAGCCCTCGCGGAACATCACCATCGGCTGGCCCCGCAGGTCGGTGATCTGAAGTTCCCCGGTCGCCGAGGCGGTCGGCACCTCCCCCACCGAGGCCACCACCAGGCTCTCCCGCAGGATCGGATCGACGCGCAGCCCCGGGTCGGCGCCCTGGGCGGGCATGATGATCAGAGCCAGGTCGAGGTCACCGCGCAGCAGGTCACGCACCAGGTCCTGGGAGCCACCCTCCTCGACGCGCAGGTCGACGGTGGGATGGGCGTCGCGGAACCGGCGCAACACCGGCGGGGCGAGCGAGGTGGCGAGGCTCGGGGTCGCGCCGAGTCGGACCCGACCCCGGCGCAGGCCGACCAACTCCTGGACCTCCCGCGTCGCGGTCTCCACGTCGGCGAGGATCCGGGTGGCCAACGGCAGCAGCACCTCGCCGGCGGCGGTCAGCGTGATGTTGCCCCTTACCCGCTCGAAGAGTGGGGCCCCGAGGTCGGTCTCCAGGGCGTGAATTTGCTTACTGAGCGAGGGCTGAGTTATGCCGACGATGTCGGCGGCTTGGGTGAAATGTCGTACTTCGGCCACCGCAACGAAGTACCGGAGCTGATGGAGCTGCATCTACATAGCTTATGGCTATCAACACTGCTGGTTCGATGCATTGGACGACTGATCCAAGTGCTCCTAGCGTCGGACCCGTGGTAATCACGAAAACTCGGTCGCCCATCCGCTCGAACGTCGGCCTCAAGGCCGTCATGGCGGTGACGGGCATCCTGCTGGCGCTGTTCCTCATCGCACACATGCTCGGGAACCTGAAGGTGTTCACGGGGGAGACCTCGTTCGACCACTACGCGCACTGGCTGCGCGACATCGGCACGCCGCTGCTGCCGCACACCTGGTACCTGTGGATCCAGCGCAGCGTGCTCACCGTGGCCGTCCTCGCGCACATCGTGGCCGCCACCGTGCTCGCCATGCGCGCCCGCGCCGCCCGTCCGGTGCAGTACGCCCACCGCAAGAAGGTCCGGGGCAGCTACGCGGCGCGCACCATGCGCTGGGGTGGCGTGATCATCCTGCTCTTCGTGATCTACCACATCCTCGACCTGACCACCGGTCACCTGAACCCGCAGGGCGACGCCAGCAACCCGTACGGCAACGTGGTGGCCGACTTCGCGCCGGAACGCTGGTACGTCACGCTCTTCTACACCCTGGCGATCGTCACGCTCGGCTTCCACCTGCGGCACGGCGCCTTCAGCGCGTTCCGCAGCCTCGGTCAACAGACGCCGAAGGGCGAGCGCCGGGCGCGCAACGCCGCGCTGGTGCTCGCCGTCGCGCTCTGCGCCGGATACCTGGTGGTCCCGTTCGCCGTACTCACCGGATTGGTGTCCTGACATGGAACTCTTCACCGAGGGCGACCCGATCGCCGACACCAAGGCTCCCGACGGCCCGATCGAGAAGCGCTGGGACACCCGGCGCTTCGAGGCCAAGCTGGTCAACCCGGCCAACCGCCGCAAGATGACGGTGATCGTGGTCGGCACCGGTCTGGCCGGCGGCTCGGCCGCGGCCACGCTGGCCGAGCAGGGCTACCACGTGAAGTCCTACTGCTACCAGGACAGCCCGCGCCGGGCACACTCGATCGCGGCGCAGGGCGGCATCAACGCCGCCAAGAACTACCGCAACGACGGCGACTCGGTGCACCGACTGTTCTACGACACCGTCAAGGGCGGCGACTTCCGCTCCCGCGAGTCGAACGTCCATCGGCTGGCCGAGGTCTCGGTCAACATCATCGACCAGTGCGTGGCGCAGGGCGTGCCGTTCGCCCGCGAGTACGGCGGTCTGCTGGACACCCGCTCGTTCGGCGGCGCCCAGGTGCAGCGCACCTTCTACGCCCGGGGCCAGACGGGCCAGCAGCTGCTGCTCGGCGCGTACCAGGCGCTGGAGCGGCAGATCGGCCTCGGCAATGTGGAGATGAACGCCCGGCACGAGATGCTGGAGCTGGTCATCGTGGACGGCAAGGCCCGGGGCATCGTGGTCCGGGACCTGGTCACCGGCGAGATCAGCACCGAGATGGCCGACGCCGTGGTGCTCGCCTCCGGCGGCTACGGCAACGTCTTCTACCTCTCCACCAACGCCAAGGGCTGCAACGTCACCGCCACCTGGCGCGCGCACCGCAAGGGCGCGTACTTCGCCAACCCCTGCTACACGCAGATCCACCCGACCTGCATCCCGGTCTCCGGCGACCACCAGTCGAAGCTGACCCTGATGAGCGAGTCGCTGCGCAACGACGGCCGGGTCTGGGTGCCCAAGGCCAAGGGCGACGACCGCAACCCCCGGGACATTCCCGAGGACGAGCGCGACTACTACCTGGAGCGGATCTACCCCTCCTTCGGCAACCTGGTCCCCCGGGACATCGCCTCGCGTGCCGCGAAGAACGTCTGCGACGAGGGCCGTGGCGTCGGCCCGACCAAGCTCGGCGTCTATCTCGACTTCGCCGACGCGATCGGCCGGCTGGGCCGCCCGGCCATCGAGGCCAAGTACGGCAACCTCTTCGAGATGTACGAGCGGATCACCGGCGAGGACCCGTACGAGGTCCCGATGCGGATCTACCCCGCCGTGCACTACACGATGGGTGGCCTCTGGGTCGACTACGACCTGCAGTCGAGCATCCCGGGGCTGTTCGTGATCGGCGAGGCGAACTTCTCCGACCACGGCGCGAACCGGCTCGGCGCCTCGGCGCTGATGCAGGGGCTGGCCGACGGCTACTTCGTGCTGCCGACCACCATCGCCAACTACCTGGCCTCCGGCCCGCTGGACAAGGTCGACGCCAGCCACCCGGCGGCGGTCGAGGCGCGCACCGACGTCGAGGACCGGATCCAGCGGCTGCTGGCGGTCAACGGGGACCGGACCGTGGACTCGTTCCACCGCGAGCTGGGCCAGATCATGTGGGAGCACTGCGGCATGGAGCGCAGCGACGCCGGGCTGCGCAAGGCGATCGGCGAGATCCGCGACCTGCGCGAGTCGTTCTGGCAGCGGGTCAAGGTCTCCGGCACCGGCGAGGAGCTGAACCAGTCGCTGGAGAAGGCCGGCCGGGTGGCCGACTTCTTCGAGCTCGCCGAGCTGATGTGCATCGACGCCCTGCACCGGGAGGAGTCCTGCGGCGGTCACTTCCGGGCCGAGCACCAGACCCCGGACGGTGAGGCGCAGCGCGACGACGACCGGTTCGCGTACGTGGCGGCCTGGGAGTTCACCGCCACCGGCGAGCCGTCGGTGCTGCACAAGGAAGACCTGAAGTTCGAATACGTCCACCCCACGCAGCGGAGCTACAAGTGAACCTGACCCTGCGCATCTGGCGCCAGAAGGGCCCTGAGGACAAGGGTCAGATGGTGACCTACCAGGTCGAGGACGTGTCCCCGGACATGTCGTTCCTGGAGATGCTCGACGTGCTCAACGAACGGCTGATCCTCGCCGGCGACGACCCGGTGGCGTTCGACCACGACTGCCGCGAGGGCATCTGCGGCATGTGCGGCCTGATGATCAACGGCGACGCGCACGGGCCGCAGCGCGGCACCACGGCCTGCCAGCTGCACATGCGGCAGTTCAAGGACGGCGAGACGATCGACATCGAGCCGTGGCGGGCCCGCGCCTTCCCGGTCATCAAGGACCTGGTGGTCAACCGGAACGCCTTCGACAAGATCATCGCCGCCGGTGGTTACATCACCGCGCCGACCGGCAGCGCGCCCGAGGCGCACTCCACCCCGGTGGCCAAGGCCAACGCGGACGCCGCCTTCGAGTCGGCTGCCTGCATCGGCTGCGGCGCGTGCGTGGCGGCCTGCCCGAACGGCTCCGGCATGCTCTTCACCGCCGCCAAGCTCACCCAGCTCTCGCTGCTGCCGCAGGGCCAGCCGGAGCGGTACACCCGGGTGATCGGCATGGTCGACGCGCACGACGAGGCCGGCTTCGGCGGCTGCACCAACGCCGGTGAGTGCACCTCGGTCTGCCCGAAGGGCATCCCGCTGAACACCATCGGCCGGCTCAACCGCGACTACCTCCAGGCCACCGCGAAGGGCGCCGGCAACACGCCCGGCGCCTGACACGCCGCCGCCCAGACCGCCGTACCTCTTTCGGGGTACGGCGGTCTGGCGTTTGGCGTTCGTCGCCCGGTTCAAGTGCCCTCGCCCGGGTAGCAGTCGGGGGACGGCGGCGAGAGGGGCGAGCGGACATGAAGGCGTTGACCTGGCAGGGCAAGCGGGACGTACGGGTCGAAGAGGTACCGGACCCCCGGATCGAGGAGCCGACCGACGCGATCGTGAAGATCACGTCGACTGCGATCTGCGGCTCCGACCTGCACCTGTACGAGGTGTTGGGACCGTACCTGGAGCCCGGCGACATCCTCGGCCACGAGCCGATGGGCATCGTCGAGGAGGTCGGGCCGGAGGTGACCCGGCTCAAGCCCGGCGACCGGGTGGTGGTGCCGTTCAACATCGCCTGCGGCAGTTGCTGGATGTGCCAGCGCCAGCTGTACGCCCAGTGCGAGACCACCCAGGCCGGCGGGCAGGGCAAGGGCGCGGCGCTGTTCGGCTACACGTCGCTGTACGGATCTGTGCCGGGCGGACAGGCCGAGTACCTGCGCGTGCCACAGGCCCACTTCGGACCCATCACCATCCCGCAGACCGGGGCCGACGAGCGCTACCTCTACCTCTCCGACATCCTGCCCACCGCCTGGCAGGCGGTGCGCTACGCGGACACCCCGCCCGGCGGAACCCTGGCGGTGTTCGGGCTGGGCCCGGTCGGCCAGTTCTGCGCCCGGATCGGCCGCCACCTCGGCGCCGGCCGGGTGATCGGCCTGGACCTGGTCCCCGAGCGGCTGGAGTTGGCTCGGCGGCACGGCATCGAGGTGCTCGACGTCGGTGAGCTGACCGACGTGCCCGGCGCGCTGATCGACCTGGTCGACGGGCGCGGCCCGGACGCGGTGATCGACGCGGTCGGGATGGAGGCGCACGGCTCGCCAACCGGCAAGCTGGCCCAGGCCGCCGCCGGGCTGCTGCCGGACAAACTGGCCCAGGCGATGACCGACCGGGTCGGCGTCGACCGGCTCAGCGTGCTGCACGCCGCGGTCAAGGCGGTCCGCCGCGGCGGCACCGTCTCGCTCTCCGGCGTGTACGGCGGCGAGATCGACCCGATGCCGATGATGGAGATGTTCGACCGGGGCATCCAACTGCGGATGGGGCAGTGCCACGTGCGCCGGTGGACCGACGAGATCCTGCCGCTGCTCGCCGGCGACGACGACCCGTTGGGCGTGGAGGACCTGCGTACGCACCGGATGCCGTTGACCGACGCGCCGAAGGCGTACGAGATGTTCCAGAAGAAGGAGGACGGCTGCATCAAGGTCGTACTCGCGCCGTGAGTCCGGTGCCGAGCCGTCGGGGGACGTCTTGAATCGATCAACTCGCCTAGGGTGGTGGGCCGGCAAGCGTTACGCCGCACCACGACGGGAGAGACGATTGACTGTCCGACTGAACCGAAGGACCGCGCTCGGGCTGGGCACGGTGGCCACCGCCGGTACGGTGCTCGGCACCACCGCCCCGGCCAGCGCCGCTGAGGCCGCCCCGACCACCCCGGCCCAGGCCGCCCGTCGGATCGCCGCCAGCTTCACCCGGCAGAGCACCGAGGCCGGCGGCAACTGGCAGGCGTACGTCAGCGTGGCCGACCCGGCGGGCCCGCCGGTGATCGCGGTGGCCGCCGACGCGGACCGGCGGATCGAGGCGTACAGCGTCAACAAGATCGCGGTGGCCACGGCGGTGCTCGACAAGGTCGACCGGGGGCTGCTGGCCCTCGATCAGCGGGTCGAGGTGACCGCGGCGATCGTCGTGCCAGGCGGGGACGGCATCTTCAGCCTGGACGGCGCGTACCCGAGCAGCGTGACCATCGGGCACGTGCTGGCCAACCTACTGACCGTCTCCGACGACACGGCGGTACGGCTGTGCGGTCTGGTCGCCCCGGCCGCCGAGATCAACGCCATCCTGGTCGCCAAGGGATTCCCGAACACCCAGGTCGAGCCGGTCGCCAACCCGAACCGGTTCTTCCTCGGCACCAGCACCCCTCGGGAGACGCACGACCTGCTGCGCGCACTGGTCGCCGGCACCCTGCTCTCCCCCGCCTCGACGGCGTACCTGCTCGGGATCCTGCGCTCGCCGGTGGCCTTCACGGACGGCATCCGGCGCACCATGTCCTCCGACGAGCGGGCTCGCATCGCCACCAAGGCCGGTTGGTTCGCCGACGCCCGGCACGAGGCCGGCGTGATCTTCGACCGGTCCGGTGCCGCGGTGCTCACCTACGCGCTGTTCGCCGACGGGCAGGCCAACCCGGACGACTTCGGGGCCACTCACCCGGCCGTGCAGGCCCGGGCCGCCATGGGCCCCCGTTTCCTGGCCGCGGTGGACCGGCTCGCCGGTGCCGGGACGGCGTACCGGACGACTGCCCGCCGCCCGAGCAACGGCGGCTGAGCACGGTCGACGGACCGGCTTCCCCACCCGGGCTTCGGCCCGGGTGGGGCGCCCGGCGGGGGTTCGCCGGGGCGCGGGCGTGCCGAGGTGGCTACCGTGTAGTGCGGGACACGGCGGAGGGACAGCGATGGCACCAGCGCGGCGCACGGAAGTCGAACGGTCGCTCGGGCGACGGATGCGAGGCGCGGCAGGGTTGGCCGCGCTGGCCGGCCTGGCCTGGGCCGCACGGGACGTGCCGGCGGCGCTCGGTGGCCGACTGACCGGAGCCCGGGCCGAGCGGGCGGCCCGCTCGCCACAGTTCCGCGACGGCACGTTCCACAACCGGTCCACCGTCCGAACGATGGTGACCGATCCGGGCCGTAACGTGCTCCGGGAGCTGATCTTCGGCAAGCAGAAGCGGCGGCCGACCACCCCGGTGCCACTGCTGCGGACGGCCGAGGAACCGGCCGACACCGCCACCCACCAGGAGCTCGGCGTCGTCTGGTACGGCCACGCCTCGGCGTTGGTGCAGATCGAGGGCCACCGGGTGCTCATCGACCCGGTGTGGAGTGAGCGCTGCTCACCGTCGGACCTGGTCGGTCCGCGCCGGCTGCACGAGCCCCCGGTACGCCTCGACGAACTGCCCCCGCTCGACGCGATCCTGATCTCCCACGACCACTACGACCACCTCGACATGGCCACCGTCCGGGAGCTCACCGCCCTCGGTTCGGCGCCGTTCCTGGTACCGCTCGGGGTGGGTGCGCACCTGGACCGGTGGGGCGTACCGGCCGGCCGCATCATCGAGCTGGACTGGTCCGAGGGTGCCGAGGTCGGCGGCCTGACGATCACCGCCACGCCGGCCCAGCACTTCTCCGGCCGGGGGCTGCGCCGCGACGGCACGCTCTGGAGTTCCTGGGTGATCGCCGGCGCCCACCGCAAGGTCTTCTACACCGGCGACTCCGGCTACTTCGACGGGTACGCGGCGATCGGCGCCGAGCACGGGCCGTTCGACGTGACGCTGATGCAGATCGGCGCGTACGACCGGGCCTGGCCGACCATTCACATGTTCCCCGAAGAGGCGGTCAGCGCCCACGTCGACCTGCGGGGCGGGCTGCTCATCCCGGTGCACTGGGGGACGTTCAACCTGGCCCTGCACGACTGGTCCGAGCCGGTGAACCGGCTGTGGGCCGAGGCGAAGGCCCGCGACGTCCAACTGGCCGTGCCCCGACCGGGCGAGCGGGTGGTCGTCGACGACCCGCCCGCCGTGGATGGCTGGTGGCAGGCGGTCGCCTGAGGTGTAAGGAAGGGTCCCTTGTTAACGCCTGGCGTTGTACAAGGGACCCTTCCTTACATCTCAGAGCACGAAGGCGTCGGTCCAGAGCGCGCCGGACCGGCCGGAGAGCGCGTCCAGCATGGCCACCGCCTGACCGTCGGTGAGCTGCGCCACGAAGTCCACGATGGCCCGCCCCCGGGCCCGGCCGATCCGGTCCGGGGTACGCGGGTGCAGCTCCGCCTCGGCCAGCTCGACCAGGTCGTGCAGGCGGCGGGGCAGCCGGGACTCCTCCGCCGGGTCGAGCAGCCACTCCCACAGCGCCTCGACCAGGGTGCCCAGCAGTCGGGCCTGGCCGCGCTGGTGCAGGGCGAGGTCGGGCCGGGCCAGCACGAACCGGTGGTGGACGAACTTGAGCACCTGCACCTCGTGCCACTGCGCGCAGCCGAGCAGCACGTACCCGGAGCGTACGGACGGCGCCTCGGTCACCGTGATCGCCTCGACGAAGCGGGTGGACCAGCGGGCCGAGAATCGCGCCACGTACTGCTCGGCCTCGATCGAGCCGTCGAACGGCATCGCCAACAACCCGTCGACCAGCTCCTGGCGTACGTGCTCGACGGCGGCGGCGAACGCATCGTCGTCGGCGATCCAGGCGTCCTTGCGGTGCAGCTGCCGGCGTAGCCGCTCGATGGCCGCGCCGGGTCGCCGTGCCGCGGCTGCCAGCGCCGCGTCGGTGATCGCCCGGAGCTGCCCGCTGTCGCGCTGCCAGGCCATCAGCTCGGCGGACACCGCTCCCTGCTGGAGCACCCCGACCCGGTAGAAGTCCTCCACGTCGTGGATGGCGTACGCGATGTCGTCGGCGGTGTCCATCACGGACGCCTCCACGGTCTGCTGCCAGTCCGGGATGCGGCCGACGAACGGCTCGCGGGCCTGCCGCAGGTCGTCCAGCTCGGTCCGGTACGCGCCGAACTTCGACGAGCCGCTCTCCGGGTCGTCCGGCGGCGGGCTGGCCCCGCGCGGCGGCGGGTCCAGCAGTCGAGGGTGCGGGTCCGGGTAGTCCTGCCGGGTCCACGGGTACTTCAGCATCGCCGCACGGACCGCCGCGGTCAGGTCCAGCCCGGTGGTCGCCGCGCCGCGGATCTCGGTGCTGGTGACGATCCGGTACGACTGCGCGTTGCCCTCGAAGCCGTCGGCGAGGCCCAGGCGCTGTCGAGCCAGCCGGTCCAGTACCCGCTCACCGAGGTGCCCGAACGGCGGGTGACCGAGGTCGTGCGCGAGCGCCGCGGCCTCCACCACGTCCGGGTCGCAGCCGCCGAGCTTGTCCAGCAGGTCCCGCCGCAGGTCGTCGGCGGTCAGCCGTTCGGCGATCGCGCGGGCCACCTGGGCGACCTTGAGACTGTGGGTGAGTCGGTTGTGCACCAGCAGACCGGACCCGACCGGGCTGATCACCTGGGTGACGCCGCCGAGACGGGCGAAGAACGGTGAGCCGACGATCCGGTCCCGGTCGGCGCGGAACGGGTTGGCGGCGAGATCGCCGAGGGCCCGGGCGCTGCCGCCGAAGAGCCGCCGGGCGCGCGGCTCCGCAGCTGATTCCATGATCGCCACGCTAGCGCAGGCCAGTCGGTACCGCGGCAGCTCGGCCCGGCGGGCGCCGGCGGCTCGGCCCGGCCGGGCGCGGCGACAGCGTCCGGGACGGCCCGGCACAATGCAGGGCGGTACCCACTTCCGAAGGCGGATCGAGATCGTGACCCAGTCTGTTCATTCCCGGATCGCCGACGAACTCGGCGTGGCCGAGCGTCAGGTGCGGGCGGCCGTGGAGCTGCTCGACGGCGGCGCCACCGTGCCGTTCATCGCGCGCTACCGCAAGGAGGCCACCGGCCTGCTCGACGACACCCAGCTGCGCACCCTGGAGGAGCGGCTGCGCTACCTGCGGGAGTTGGAGGAGCGGCGGGCCGCCGTGCTGGAGTCGATCCGCGGCCAGGGCAAACTGGACGACGCCCTGGAAGCGCAGATCATGGCCGCCGACTCGAAGTCCCGGCTGGAGGACATCTACCTTCCGTACAAGCCGAAGCGGCGGACCCGGGCGCAGATCGCCCGGGAGGCCGGGCTCGCGCCGCTGGCCGAGACGCTGCTGGCCGACCCCAGCCAGGACCCACGGGCCACCGCCGCCGGGTTCGTCGATGAGGAGAAGGGCGTCGCGGACGCCGCCGCCGCGTTGGAGGGCGCTCGGGCGATCCTGATCGAGACCTTCGCCGAGGACGCGGACCTGATCGGCACGCTGCGCGAGCAGATGTGGTCGCGGGGCCGGCTGGTTTCCCGGGTACGCGAGGGCCAGCAGACCGCCGGCGCCAAGTTCGCCGACTACTTCGACTTCGCCGAGCCGTACCCGAAGCTGCCCTCGCACCGGATCCTGGCCATGTTCCGGGGCGAGAAGGAGGGCATGCTCGACCTGACCATGGACCCGGAGGACGCCGGCGACTCGGACGCCGCACCGACCGGCCCCACTCGATACGAGGCCGCCATCGCCGGCCGGTTCGGGGTGTCCGACGCCGGCCGACCGGCCGACCGTTGGCTGACCGACACGGTCCGCTGGGCCTGGCGTACCCGGATCCTCATCCACCTCGGCGCGGACCTGCGGATGCGGCTGTGGCAGGCGGCCGAGGAGGAGGCGGTCCGGGTCTTCGCCACCAACCTGCGCGACCTGCTGCTCGCCGCGCCGGCCGGCACCCGGCCCACGATGGGGCTCGACCCGGGCCTGCGTACCGGCGTCAAGGTGGCCGTGGTGGACGCCACCGGCAAGGTCCTGGCCACCGACACCATCTATCCGCACGAGCCACGCCGGCAGTGGGACGCGTCGGTCGAGACCCTGGCGCGGCTCGCCGGGGCGCACGGCGTGGAGCTGGTGGCGATCGGGAACGGCACCGCCTCCCGGGAGACGGACAAGCTGGCCGCTGACCTGATCAAGCGGCACCCGCAGCTCAACCTGACCAAGGTGATGGTCTCCGAGGCCGGCGCGTCGGTCTACTCGGCCAGCGCGTACGCCTCGCAGGAGCTGCCCGGGATGGACGTGTCGCTGCGCGGCGCGGTGTCCATCGCCCGACGGCTCCAGGACCCCCTCGCGGAGCTGGTCAAGATCGACCCACGGTCCATCGGCGTGGGGCAGTACCAGCACGACCTGTCCGAGGTGAAGCTGTCCCGGTCGCTGGACGCGGTGGTCGAGGACTGCGTCAACGCGGTCGGGGTGGATGTCAACACCGCCTCCGCCCCGCTGCTGACCCGGGTCTCCGGGATCGGCGCCGGGCTGGCCGAGAACATCGTGCTGCACCGGGACGCGAACGGGCCGTTCCGCTCGCGTACCGAGCTGAAGAAGGTGGCCCGACTCGGGCCGAAGGCGTTCGAACAGTGCGCCGGCTTCCTGCGTATCCCCGACGGGGTCGACCCGTTGGACTCGTCCAGCGTGCACCCCGAGGCGTACCCGGTGGTGCGCCGGATCCTGTCCAGCACCGGCCAGGACCTGCGCTCGGTGATCGGTAAGAGCGGCATCCTGCGGGGTCTGCGGGCGACCGACTTCGTCGACGACCGGTTCGGCCTGCCCACGGTCACCGACATCCTCGCCGAGTTGGAGAAGCCGGGCCGCGACCCCCGACCGGAGTTCCGCACGGCCATCTTCGTCGAGGGGGTGGAGAAGATCGGTGACCTGACGCCGGGCATGGTGCTGGAGGGCGTGGTCACCAACGTGGCCGCGTTCGGCGCGTTCGTGGACGTCGGCGTGCACCAGGACGGCCTCGTGCACGTCTCGGCCATGTCCCGGACCTTCGTGAAGGACCCTCGCGAGGTGGTGAAGTCCGGTGACGTGGTCCGGGTCCGGGTGCTCGACGTGGACGTACCCCGCAAGCGGATCTCGCTGACCCTGCGCCTGGAGGACGAGCCGGGAGCGGGGACCGACCGCGCCCGGGACGGACAGGGCGCCCGCAGCGGCCGCCCCGGCCAGGGCGGCCAGGATGGGCGCGGCGGCCCGGACCAGCGCGGCAGCCAGGGCGGACGCGGCGCACAGGACCAGCGCGGCAGCCAAGGCGGACGCGGCGGTCAGGACCAGCGCGGCAGCCAAGGCGGACGCGGCGGTCAGCAGCGGCAGGGGCGGGGCGGCGGGGCGCCGGCACCGGCCAACGACGCGATGGCGGAGGCCCTGCGCCGCGCCGGGCTGGCCTGACCGACCGGCCAGCGGCGCAGGGTCACCCCGTCGCCCGGGGCAGCGTTGATCACTTTGTCCTGAGTAGTTGCGGCGAGCCTCCTGCAACTGCTCAGGACAAAGTGCTCTTGGCGGCGGGGCTGGGCGCGGGACGCGGCGCGGCTGGGCGCGGGGCTGGCGCGGGACGCGGCGCGGGGCTGGGTGGGGAAATGGTTCGCGTTACGCGAGGGTGGGCGGTGATGATCTCGCGGTGAAGATGCATGCCGATCAGGTCGACGTCGGCGCGGACGTGGTCGCCGCGCTGGTGGCCGAGCAGTTCCCGCAGTGGCGGGGTTACCCGGTGCGGCCGGTCGTCTCCAGCGGCACGGTCAATGCGGTGTTCCGGCTCGGTGCGGACATCGTGCTGCGGTTTCCGCTGCAGCCGAACCTCGGCCCCGAGCTGCGCGCCGAGCTGCGGCAGGAGCAGGAGCACGCCCGGCTGCTCGCCGCACACCTACCGGTCGCGGTGCCCGAACCACTCGGCCTCGGCGAGCCGGGCGAGGGGTACGCCGGGCCGTGGACGGCGTACCGCTGGATCGCCGGCGAGACGGCCCGGCCCGACCGGGTCGGCGGCTCGGACACGTTCGCCCGCGACCTCGCGGGCGTCGTGACCGCCCTGCACGGCATCGACACCGGCGGGCGGACCGGGTCCGGAACCGGGCGGGGCGGTCCACTGGCCGCACAGGACGCCGACGTGCAGGCCGCCCTCGCCCGCAGCGGCGGCTTCACCGACACCGCCCGGCTCGCCGTGGTGTGGGACAAGTGCCGGGACGTCCCCCGGTACGACGCAGGCGACGTGTGGATTCACGCCGACCTGATGCCGGGCAACCTGCTGATCCGCGACGGTCGGCTGGCCGCGGTGATCGACGTCGAGTTGGTCCGTGTGGGTGACGCGGCGATCGACCTGATGCCGGCGTGGAATCTGCTCGCCGCGGGGCCACGGGAGACGTTCCGGCGGGCGCTCGGCGTGGACGACGCCACCTGGGAGCGCGGACGCGGTTGGGCTCTGGTGCAGGCGATCAACGCGCTGCACTACTACGTCGAGACCAACCCGGGGATGGCCGCCACCGCCAGACACACGCTGGCGGCCGTACTCGACTGAACCGGGCCGCGCTCGCGGGCGTACCGTCGCCGTCGTGGGTGAGCGCGACGGCCGGGAGTGGCGGGATCAGCAGCGGCAGGCGGTACGGGCGCACGCCGACGCGGACGCGCGGCGGCGGGCCGCCGAGCAGGCGGAGGCGGCCGAACTGGTGGCCTGGTTCGTGGCCGAGGCGACCCGGCGAGGCCTGCCCACCACCCGGCTGACCGCCCGGGGCTACGACGGTCGCGGGCGCTACCGGACCCGGCTGACCGGCTGGTACGTCGACCGGGCCGAGACCCGCGCGGTGGACGTGGACGGCCGGTTCCACCTGCTGACCGTGCCGGGCGGGCTGCGTGCCCGGCTGTTCGGCGTGGACCCGGAGCCCAGCCCGGCGCCGCTGGTCATCGGGGCGGGCGGTCGCGACGGAGAGTCGATCCCGCTGCGGACCCTACTCACCCGGTTGCTGAACTTCTAGGCCGTTCGGGTCGATTCGGCGCGCTGTCGTCGAAATCGCCCATGCACCGCCATAGCCTCTGCTACAACCATTTTGGTCTTTTATCACGTCCGATCGGAGGCACCCGTCCGTGGACCTGATCCATCACCAACCGCCCGTGGGTCCGCGAAGCGGCGGCCCGACCGTGACCGACCCGATCTTCCTCTCCCCACCCGACATCGGCGAGTTGGAGGAGTCCTACCTGCTGCGCGCCATCCGCGCCGGCCGCTTCGACCCGGACGGGCCGGAGCTGAGCGCGTTCGAACGGGAGGTCGCCGCGCGGGTCGGCGCCGGCCACGCGCTGGGGCTCGCCTCCGGCACCGCCGCGCTGCACATGGCGCTGCTCGCTGTCGGGGCCGGGCCGGACACGGTGGTGGTGGTACCCACCCTCACGTTCGCCGCCACCGCCAACGCGGTCACCTACACCGGAGCCGAACCGGTCTTCGTGGACTGCGACGCGGCCACCGGCAATCTCGACGTCGACCTGCTGGCCGACCTGCTGGGCCGACTCGCCGAGGCCGGCCGGCAGGTCGCCGCCGTGGTGACCGTGGACCTCAACGGCCGGTGCGTCGACTACGACCGGCTGCTGCCGCTCTGCGCGGCCACCGGCGTACCGGTGGTGGAGGACGCCGCGCAGGCGCTCGGCTCCACCTACCGTGGCCGGGGCGCCGGCACCTTCGGCCGGGTCGGGATCTACTCGTTCAGCCACAACAAGGTGATGACGACCTCGGCCGGGGGGATGCTGGTCTCCGACGACGCCGCCCTGATCGCCCGAGCCCGCCACCTGGCCACCCAGGCCCGCGAGCCGGTGCCGCACTACGAGCACCGGGACATCGGCTACAACTACCGGCTCAGCACGCTGCTGGCCGCTCTCGGCCGGGCCCAGCTCGGCCGACTGGACGCGATGATCGCCCGGCGGCGGGCACTGCGGGACCGGTACGAGAGGCTGTTCGCCACCGTGCCGGGCACCCGGATCCTCGGTGCCGGCGACAGCGGCTCGAACTGCTGGCTGACCTCGGTGGTGGTCGAGCCGGAGCGGACCGGCTGGGCGCCCGCGCAACTCGCCGAGCACCTGGCCGGCCGGGGCGTGGAGAGTCGCCCGATGTGGAAGCCGATGCACCGTCAACCGGTCTACGCCGACCGCCAGGTCGCCCTCACCGGCGTCGCCGACCAACTCTTCGCCACCAGCCTCTCCCTGCCCAGCGGCTCCGCACTCACCGACGACCAGGTGGACCGGGTGTTCGCGGCGATCGCCGAGTTCCTGGACGGACGCCGGTGAGCCGCCACGCCCGGCGGTACGACACCGGCAAGCGGGTGCTGGACGTGCTCGTGGCCGCCGTCGGGCTGGTGCTGGCCACGCCCGTACTCGCCGCGGTGGCGCTGGCCGTACTGGTCACCATGGGTCGACCGGTGCTGTTCCGGCAGGCCCGCCCGGGCCGGCACGGGCAACTGTTCCGGCTGGTGAAGTTCCGCTCGATGACCATCGGTGGCGAGGACAGCGCACCGGCGAACGACGCCGCGCGGCTCACCCGTTTCGGCCGCTGGCTGCGTACCACCAGCCTGGACGAGCTGCCGCAGCTGTGGAACGTGCTGCGCGGCGAGATGAGCCTGGTCGGGCCGCGGCCGCTGCTGCCGGCGTACCTGACCCGGTACACCCCGCAGCAGTTCCGCCGGCACGACGTCCGTCCGGGCATCACCGGGCTCCAGCAGGTGTACGGGCGCAACACGCTCACCTGGGAGGAGCGCTTCGAGCTGGACGTGCGGTACGTGCGGACCCGCTCGCTCCGGCTGGATCTGCGGATCCTGGCCCGCACGGTGTGGATCGTGCTGCGCCGGGAGGGGATCACCGCGGCCGGCGCGGCCACCGCGCACGAGTACCTCGGCTCGAGCGAGCTCGCCGCCGCCGGCGCGGGTCACGGCCGGGCGGGGCGCAGGACGTGAGCGCGGGCCTCGTCGTCGTCGGGTGCGGCGGGCACGGCCGGGAGGTGCTCGGCATCGTCCGGGCCATCAACGCCACGGCGGATGCCGGCCCGGTGTGGCGCGTCCTCGGCTTCGTCGACGATCGGCCCAGCGAGGTGAACCTGAAGCGGTTGCAGCGGCTGGAGGTGCCCTACCTGGGCGGCACCGGTCAGCTCGCCGAGCAGCCGGCCGGCACGTACCTGGCGCTCGGCATCGGGGACCCGGCCGTCCGACGGGCCGTGGACCGGCGGCTGTCGGCGTACGCGCTGCCGGCGGCGGTGCTGGTGCACCCGGACGCCACCGTCGAGGCGGACGCCGTCCACGGCGAGGGCCTGATCGTGTTCGCCGGTGCGCGGGTCACCACCAACGTCACGTTCGGGCGGCACGTGCACCTGAACCAGAACAGCGCCGTGGCGCACGACTGCGAGCTGGGCGACCACGTCTCGGTCAATCCGTTGGCCGCGGTCTCCGGCGAATGCGTGCTCGGCGATGGCGTCCTGATCGGTGCCGGGGCGGTGGTGTTGCAGCGGCTGCGGGTGGGTGCCGGTGCGACGGTTGGCGCGGGGGCCTGCGTGGTCCGGGACGTGCCGGCCGGCGTCGTCGTCAAGGGAGTGCCGGCCCGGTGAGCGCGCTCGGTGGTCCCGGCGGTCGCGGTAAGGACCACCCGCTCGGCGTCCGCCGACTGCGGATCGCGGTGCTGGTCAAGACGAACGCCGGTGGGATGTGGCTGCTGCCGCAGGTCGAGGAGCTGCGGCACCGGGGCCACGAGGTGACCGTCGTGCTGCCGCGCGGGGCCGGTCGACTCACCGACGAGTTGGAGCACCGGGGCATCGAGGTGCTCGCCTCGCCGTACGACTTCACGCTGGGCCGCTCCGCGCCGCTCGGCTTGCTGCGGCTACGCGCGCTGCTGCGTCGGCTGCGCCCGGACGTGGTGCAGTACCACCTGATCGCCTCGGCGTACGCCGTCCGACTCGCCACCCTGGGTCTGCCGGTGCGCCGGGTGCACATGGTGGCCGGCCCCGCGTACCTGGAGTCCCGGCTGGTCCGGTCGGTGGAGCGGTTCCTGTGGCGGATGGACGACGTGGTGATCTGCGGCTGCCGGTACGCCTCGACCCGGTACGGGGAGCTGGACTGCCCTCCGCAGCGGCGCCCGGTCGCCGTGTACGGGGTGGACACCGACGCGTTCAGCCCGGACACCACCGGCCCGGACCAGCGGGCGAAGCTCCGCGCCGAGTTGGGCATCGACCAGAACGCCTTCCTGGCGGTGATGGTCTCGTACGTCTATCCGCCCAAACGGCTGGTGCACTCCGGCCGGGGCGTGAAGGGGCACGAGGTGCTGCTGGCCGCCTGGCGTACGTTCCGCCGTCGGCAACCGGACGCACACCTGCTGCTGGTCGGAGGCGGTTGGACGGCGGCCGGGGAGAGCTACCGGCGGCAGCTCGGCGAGCGGTTCGGCGTGGCCGGCGACCCCGGGGTCACCTGGGTGGAGTCGGTGCCGGACGTTCGGCCCTGTTACGCCGCCGCGGACGTCAGCGTCTCCCCGTCGCTCTGCGACGGGCCGGGCGCGGCGGTGGAGGCTGGCTCGATGGGCGTGCCGAGCATCGTCAGCGCGGCCGGTGGCCTGCCCGAGGCGATCACCGAGCGCTCCGGCTGGGTGGTGCCGCCGGGTGATCCGGCGGCGTTGGCGGACGCGCTCGGCGCGGCGTACCTCGGTTGGGTCGCTGGCACGCTGACCCTGCGCGGCCGGCTGGCCCGCCGGCACGTGCTGGCGTCGTTCGACGATCTGCGGGCGGCGGCCGAGGTGGCGGACATCGTCGAGGACGTGGCGGCCCGCCGGAGCTGAGCGCGACGACGGGCGGCCGGTGGCCGGTCCCGCCGGACCACCGACCGCCCTACGCCGCGCCACTCAGGTCCGGATGCCAGCCCAGTCGTGGTGCCGGCGCACGGTGGACAGGATGAAGTCGACCACCCGCCGGGAGGTGTCCGGCACCTGGTAGTCGACCGGGCAGGGCACTCCCTGCTCGGCGACCTGGGCCACCGTCACCTCGACCGCCTCGATGACGCCCTGCGGGTCGAGGCCGGTCATGATGATGCCGCCGGCGTCCAGCGCCTCCGGGCGTTCGATCGACTCGCGTAGGGTCACCGCGGGGAAACCGAGGATGGCGGCCTCCTCGCTGATCGTCCCGCTGTCCGACAGCGTGCAGTACGCCTTCGTCTGCAGGTGCACGTAGTCGAGCAGGCCGAACGGGTCGTGGAAGGCGATGCCGTCCAGGGCGGTGGCGTCCGGGGCCAGTGCCTCCAGTCGCTTGCGGGTCCTCGGGTGGGTGGAGACGAGCACCGGGAGGCCCCACCGGTCGCGCACCGCGACCAGGCAGTCCAGCAGCCGCCGGAGCCGGTCGGGTTGGTCCACGTTCTCCTCCCGGTGCGCGCTGACCAGGAAGTACCGGCCCTGGTCGAGCTCCAGCTGGCGCAGGATGGTCGAGCTGGCGATCGGCGCCCGGTAGTGCTCCAACACCTCTCGCATCGGTGAGCCGGTGTGCAGGATTCGGCGCGGGTGCAGGCCCTCGGCGAGCAGGTTGCGCCGGGCGTGTTCGGTGTAGACCAGGTTGAAGTCGGCCACGTGGTCGACCAGCCGACGGTTGGTCTCCTCCGGCACGTTCAGGTCGAAGCAGCGGTTCCCGGCCTCCATGTGGTAGACCGGCACCCGCATCCGGCGGGCCATCAGCGCGGCGATGCAGCTGTTGGTGTCGCCGAGCACCAGCAGCGCGTCCGGCCGCACCTCGGCCAGCGCCGCCTCCATGCCGACCAGCACGCCGCCGAGCACCCGGCCCAGCGAGGACGTGTCGACCCGCAGGAAGCGGTCCGGCGTACGCAGCCGCAGCTCGGTGAAGAAGACGTCGGAGAGGGTGCTGTCCCAGTTCTGCCCGGTGTGCACCAGCACGTGGTCGACGGTCTCGTCGAGCCGGCTGAGTACCCGGGACAGTCGGATGATCTCGGGACGGGTGCCGACGACGGTCATCACGCGGGTCATGTGGTCTCCCTCCGTAGGCCGCTCACCGGGCGCCCGCCGGCACCCGGTGTTCCGCGCCAACCGGCTCCGGCCAGGTGTCCGGCCGTTCCGGGTCGAACAGCTCGTTGGTCCAGAAGAGGGTGAGCAGCTCGTCCGGGCCGGTGTTGGTGATGTTGTGCGCCCACATGGTCGGCATGTCGACGACCACCGGTTCGTCCCCGCTGACCGGGAACCGCAGCACCTCGGTGTCGCCGATCCGGCGCAGGCTGATCACGGCGGTGCCGCGCAGCACCACGAACCGCTCCACCTTGGCCAGGTGGAAGTGCTCGCCCCGGGTGATGCCGGGCCGGGTGGTGGAGCAGAAGGTCTGGCCCGCTCCCCCGTGCGCCTTGACCGTCTCGACCAACGCACCCCGCGCGTCGGCCCGGGTGGGCAGGGCGAGGGGGTAGTGCGCCGGGAAGCAGTGCGACCGGTAGGTGTTGAACAGCCGGACGTCGTGCCGGTCGCGCAGCGGCGGTATCTCGCCGGTGCGGTAGGTGCCGGCGTACGCGGTGAGCTGGTCGGCGAGGTCACGGACCCCGATCCGCAGCGCCGGCATGGCCGGGTCCCACGATCCGCCGACGGGCACGCCGGCCAGCCGGGCCGCCGCGTCGGTGACGTGCACCAGGCTCATCTCCCGGTCGGCGTGCACCTCCGGATGGCCGCCCTCGGCGAGCACCCGGCAGAAGGTGGCGACCGCCGAGTTGTACCAGGGACGGCCGTGCTCGCCGTACAGGTTGGGCAGCAGCAGGTCGTCCAGCGGCACGCCGGTGTCCGCGAGGATGCTCGCGGCGGTGGCCTTGGCGTCGCCGTACGGGGTGCCGTTGCCGGCCTGGACCGAGTTGGCGAAGACCACCTCGCGCGGCGGGTCCGGGCAGTCCCGCAGGCCCTTGGCGAGTTGGGCGGCGAGCTGGACGTTGCCGGCGGCCACGTCGGCGGGCTCGCCACGGTTGACCCCGGCCAGGTGCAGGACCCGGTCCACTCCGGCGACCTTGCGGGCGACCACCGCCGGGTCGGCGAGGTCGGTGCCGGTGAGCACGGTCGGCTCGGGCCAGCCGAGCGCGCGCAACAGGACCCGCACGTGCCAGCCGAGGAAACCGCCGGCTCCGGTGACGGCGAGGCTCAGCACGCCAACACCGGGTCGCGCAGGGCCAGCTCCGCCCGGATCTCCGGCAGCGTCTTGAGCAGCTGCACCACTTCGGGTACGCCGAGTCGGCTGGCGTTGGCCGAGTTGAAGTCCTCCCGGGGCACCTCGCCGAGCTCGCCCTCGGAGACGTAGAGCGCGTAGTTGAGGTCCCGGGCGTCCAGGGGCACCCGGAAGAACTCGCCGAAGTCCTCGGCCTGGGCCAACTCCTCCCGGCTGGCCAACGTCTCGTGCCATTTCTCACTGTGCCGTACGCCGATCACCTCCAGCTTGAACGGCACGTCGAAGAGCTGGCAGACCGCCTCGGCGAGATCGCTGATGGTGCAGGCCGCGGCCTTGCGGATGAACACGTCACCGGGGCGGGCATGGTGGAAGGCGTGCTCCACCAGGTCGACCGAGTCGGCCAGCGACATCAGGAACCGGGTCATGGTGGGGTCGGTGACGGTGGGCGCGCGGCCAGCCTTGATCTGCTCGATGAACAGGGGGATCACCGAGCCACGCGAGTACATCACGTTGCCGTACCGGACGCAGGAGACCGTGGTGGCACTGTTCGGGTTGTTCCGCGCGTACGCCTGGGCGACCTTCTCCATCAGCGCCTTGCTCATGCCCATGGCGTTCACCGGGTAGACGGCCTTGTCGGTGCTGAGCACCACCACCGAGCTGACCCCGTTCTGCGCGGCGGCCTCGACCACGTTGCCGCTGCCGAGGATGTTGGTGCGGACCGCCTCCAACGGGAAGAACTCGCAGGACGGCACCTGCTTGAGCGCCGCCGCGTGGAAGACGAAGTCGACGCCCCGGGTGGCGCGCAGCACGGTGTCGATGTCGCGGACGTCGCCGACGTGGTAGCGGACCCGCTCGTCGCCGAGGGCGCGCCGCATGGCTTCCTGCTTCGCCTCGTCCCGACTGAGGATCCGTACCTCACCGACGTCGCCGGCCAGGAGCCGGCGCGCCATGGTCTGTCCAAAGGATCCGGTTCCGCCGGTGATCAGCACCCGGCGGCCCGCGGTCTTCACGCTCATTGGTTCTCCCGTTCGTCACCCGACGGGCGGCTACCACCCGCCGGCCCGGACGGAGCTGCGGCGTCCGTCCCGAGCGCCGGCCTCCGGCGGTCAGGCGGCAGCCCCGCCGGATGCGGCACCCGGGTCAACGAGGGCCCATAGCAGCAGATACGCGTTTGGTACAAACGGCCTAAACATGCGGTCGGGCGGTCAAACAACATGTCGCCTTAATGCGAGGAATCGGACTCTTCGCGATGCTCGACCTGATAGAAACGGTTCCGTGCCGTTCCCCGGTCACCGGCCGGCGTACGCGGACACAACTCCGAGGCCCACCGCGACGTGGCGCCCGTCCGGTCGTCCACCGAAGGAGTCCCATGCCGCGCGGTCACACGTCAGGCCCGACTCGGCGCGGGACGGCCCCGGCCCGACGCGTACCGCTCGGCGGCGTGCGGCCGGCACCATCCGATCCGCCGCCAGGGCGTACGCGGTGACCGCCGCGCCACCGCGAAACGGCTCGCCCGATGCCCTTCGTCAGCACCCCGCGCCCAGCGCGGGGCTGGCGCCCGCACCGCTGACCGCTGTCGGACGGCGGTCCGCCGCGACCGCCAACCCCGGCCTCCGGCCGGCCGGACCCACCGGCAGCCTGCCCGCCGTGCTGGTCCTCTGCGTGGCCGCGTACCTGGTGGCCCGCCCGCCCTGGTGGTCGTTCAACTACGTGGCGATCCTGGCCGTGCTCGCAGTCGTGCTGACCGGCCGGCTGCCCCGACTTCGCGCGCTCGACACCGTCGCGCTGCTCACCGCCGGCTGGGCTGCCGCCAGCGTGCTCTGGAGCAGCCGCACCGATCTCACCGGGGCCGCCGCCTACCGGTACATCTCGGTCTGCCTGCTCTTCGTGGCCTGCCGACACGTCGTCCGTGGCCGACGCGACCTGCTCCTGGTGGGCTGGACCTACCTGGCCGGCTGCACGGTGGTCGCCTTCGAGGTGGCCACCGGCGCCCGGGCGCAGGGGGAGGTGGTGCTCTTCGCCGAGCGCTACGGGATCGACGGAGCGGAGGTCAACGGCACCGCGTACACCCTGGCCGTCGGGGTGGTGCTGGCCCTGGTGCTCGCCGCGGCCGGCCGGGGTCGGGCCGTCCTGCGCGTCGCTCCGCTGGCGCTGGCCGCCCTGCTCGGGTACGGCGTGCTGCTCACCGGCTCGCGTGGTGCGGCCATCGGCATCGTGTTCGGCGTCGGCGCCGCGCTCGCCACCCGCGTGCTGCCCCGGCTGACCGGTGTCACCGTCGCCGCGGTCGCCACCGCGCTGATCGTGCTGGTGCCGTGGGGTCTGACGCCGAGGGCCGAACTGCTCTGGCTCGACAATCTGTACGGGCGGCCCACCGGCGACATCTCCGGCCGTCTGTCGATCTGGCCCTACGCGCTGTCGACCTGGTCGGAGTCGCCGCTGGCCGGTTCCGGAGCCGGGGTGTTCATCGGCACGAACCCGTTCGACATCGGACCACACAATCTGCTGCTCACGGTCGGCAACGACCTGGGGCTGATCGGTGTGCTGCTCTACTTCGGCACGATGGCCGGGGCGCTGGTCGTCGCCGCCCGCACCGGCCGGGCCGGGCTCCTGCTGGCCTGCGCGTTCACCGGGGCCATGCTGCCGATCTGGCTGACCGGGCAGTGGGAGACGTCGCTGGCCTTCTGGCTGGTCCTCGGGCTGGTCACGGTGCTGCCCGGGATCTGGGGCCCTCCGCACCCGCCGGTGGCGCCCCGGCACGCACGCGCCCGCCACCGGCATCCCCACGTGCCCGTGCCGCTCGCGACCAGGACCACGACGCTGGCCGCCGCACGGTCACGGGTCAGTCGCCGCACCGCTGCCTCCTGAGCGACGGTCAGCCGGCGTCCGCTCTCGTCAACGTCTCGTGGCGGCCCGCCCGGGGCGTCGGCGGGCCGCCGACCGGGAGGTGCGCCGCTTCCCTGAGCACCTGCGCGAAGCGGGCCGCCACCCGATCCGTCCGGTGATGCCGCACCGCGTACGCCAGCCCCTGCCGGCCCAGCCGGGCCCGCATTCCGGCGTCGGTGCAGAGCGGAACGAGCGCGCCCGCGAGCATCCTCGGGTCGTCGATCCCGACCACCGTGCCCGCGTCGGCCGCCGCCAGGTGCGCCATCGAGGCAAGCTCGGCCGGGCCGAACCCGAGCACCGGACGGCCCGCGGCCAGGTACTGCGGGATCTTGGTGGAGAGCGAGTAGCGGGTGTACCGACGGTTCTCGGCGGCGAACGACTCGACGTGCACCAGCACGTCGGCCTCACGCAGCGCCCCGGGGACCTCGCCGCTGGCCAACGACCGGCCCAGGTGCACCGCGGGCAGCCCGGCGAAGGCGCCCGCGTAGCGGGCGACGTCGACCGCCGGGGCGTGCACGGTCAACCGGGCTGGCGTCCCCTGGGCCGCCAGCCGGTCGACCGCCTCGCCGACCCGGCGCAGCGACCGCCACCGGTCCAGGTGCAGCCCACCGACGTAGACCAACTCGACCGGGGTCCCCTCCGGACGGTCCGGCGCGCGCTGCTCGGGGTCGGCGAAGTCAGCGGCGTCGACACAGTTGCCGAAGGCGGCGAAGGGCAACCGGTAGCGGCGTTCGAACTCCCGTGCCATCGCCTCGCTGATCCCCATCCCGTACGAGGAGTGCCGCAGAACCTCGCGGAACCCGGCACGCACGGCGAGCCGAGGCAACCCCAGCACCTGACCGCCGGTGTAGAGCGTCGTCGGCCAGTCGTCCATGAAGTGCGGGACCAGCGGCACCCGGCACTCCTGCGCGGCGACGACCGCGAGGCGCATCATCCGAATGCTGCCCAGCGTCGCGTAGACCACGTCCGGTCGTTGCTCCCGCAGCCACCGCCGGACGTCCTCGGGAACTCGGACCGGGCTCAGGTCGACGAAGGCCCGCAGCTGGGTGCGCAGGTGGGCGCGAACCGTACCGGGCGCGGGGTTCAGCGCCGGGCCGGTCGAGCCGGTGGAGCCCGCAGGGCCAGCCGCGCCCAGCATGACGGCCCGCAGCGGTCGGCGGATGCGTTCCCACTGCCGGAACAGGTGGTACTCCATCGGGGCGTTGCGCGGCGCGAACTGGGCGAACGTTCCGACGGCGTCCGGGCCCGGGGCGCGGTCCTCGGCGTAGAGCTGGGCGAGCCGGTCCGCCGGCCAGCCGGCGAACAGGTTCGACAGGGTGATGCCGGTTCCGGTGGAGCGGTCGAACACGGCCGCACTCACCACGAGCACGCGGGGATGTTCGTCAGCGCACACTTTCGACAGGTCCCTCCTCGACGGCCGGGCTGCGGTGCCGCCGCAGCGTCCGGCGATATCCGTACAGCGCCGCCGGTGCGACGGTCAGCGCGTACCCGACCGCGCCCACCCAGGGCACGGCCGCGACGCCGACCCGGTCGGCCGCGTACCACTTGCCGAGCACCGACAGCACCACGAACGCACCCCACCCGACCAGCTGCGGAACGAGGACGCCGCCGGCGTTCTGCACCATGAACCGCGGCGAGAGCGCCGACTGCAACAGCCACCAGACGCCGAGCCCGGCGAGCAGCCACCGGTCGCCGCCCATCGGCACCGGCAGCCAGGCCGCGAACAGCCGGTCACCGAAGGCCACCAGGGCGACAGCGGGCAGGCCGGCGGCGAGCACCGACAGCACGGTCATCCGCCGGGTGGTCCTCCGTACCCAGTCGACCTGGCCCTGGGCCAGGGCTTCGCCGTTGGCCGGCCAGAGCGGCACGTTGACCAGGACGACGAGCTGACCCAGCTGGGACAGCAGCTTCGCGGGCACCACGTACCCGGCCACCGCGGACAGGCCGAGCGCGTGCGCGATGATCAGCGTGTCGGCGTTGGTGGCGAACGAGATCACCACGGTGAGCACGAAGAACAGCCCACTGAGCCGGGTCAGCTCCAGTGCGGCCTCGGCCTGCACGGCCCGCGGTGTGGGTCGGATCTGTGGCGCCTGTCGACCGAAGAACCAGAGCGTGTTGAGCAGGTTGACCAGCAGCGGCGCGACGACCGACACGGCGACCACCAGGATCGGCGACCAGTCGGCCCAGACCACACCGAGTACCGCGCCGAGCGCGGCCAGGCTGCCGCAGGTCTGCCAGACGTTGCTCCGGCCGACCTGCTGGTAGGCGTACTGGACCCGGGCGATCAGGCTGAGCGGGACGTTCAGCGCGAACGCGGTGAGGCAGATCAGCGAGACCATTCGGGTCTGCTCCGGAGTGACCTGACCGGTCACGTTGAACAACGCCGACCACGGCACCGCGCCGGAGAAGATCCAGAGCAGGCCGGTGAGGGTGAGCGCGAGCCCGGACAGGGTCAGGTAGGCGCTGGAGATGTAGCGCCGGGCCTGGACGGTGTCGCCGTGCGCGTAGCAGGGCGCGAGCTTCGTCATCAGCCCACTGCCCAGCCCCAGGTCGGCGAAGGCCGCCATGCCGGCCAGCGCGGCGACCGCCATCCACAGGCCGTACAGGTCGTTGCCGAAGTAGGGCAGCGTCACCGGCACCAGCACGATCGGCACGATGAGCCCGGCCACCCGGCTGAGCAACGCGGTGGCGACGCCGGAGAGCAGCCGGCGACCACGCTCGGAGCGGCGGCGGTGCGCGCCCGGCGGGTGGACGCGCCGGGTCCGCTCGGCGACCCCGGACGACATTGACGTCCCTACTGGCCGGCGAGCACGTGGCCGGACATCCAGGCCACGGTGCGCTCGAGACCGGTGCGCAGAGGCACCGGCCGCACCGCGGGAAACAGCTCCCGCAGCCGGGTGCAGTCCGCCTGCGAGTCCCGCACATCGCCCGGGCGCGGCGACTCGTGCACGACCGGCAACGGCCGACCCAGGATGTGCTCCAGCTCGTCGATCAGGTCGAGCAGCGAGATCCGCGCGCCGAAGGCCAGGTTGACCACGTCGGTGGTGGACACCCGACGCACGATGGCGTCGACGAGCACCGAGGTGACGGTGCCGACGAAGGTGAAGTCGCGGGTCTGCCGGCCGTCGCCGTGCACCCGCAGCGGCTCGCCGGCGAGCGCGGCGGTGACGAACCGCGGCAGCACCGCGGCGTACGCGTGGTGCGCGGCCTGCCGTGGGCCGAACACGTTGAAGAAGCGGAACGGCAACACGCCGAGGCCGTAGCAGGCGGCGTAGGCGACCGCGTACGCCTCGGCAGCCAGCTTGGAGACCGCGTACGGGGAGACCGGTATGGGGCGCAGCCCCTCCTGGCGGGGCAGCACCGGATTGGCGCCGTAGACCGACGAGGACGACGAGAGGATCACCTGCCGTACGCCGTGCCGGCGGGCCGCCTCCAGAACCATGAGTGTCCCGGTGGCGTTGGCGTGGTGGCTGGGCAGCGGTTGGTCGATGGAGCGCGGCACCGAGCCGAGAGCACCCAGGTGCACCACGCTGGCCGCGCCGGTGAACGCCTCGTCCAGCAGGTCCGGGTCGAGCACGGTGCCGCGATGCAGCCGGACCGGCTGGTCGTGCAGGTTGTCCAGCAGGCCGGTGGACAGATCGTCGACGGCCACGATCTCGTGCACCTGTGGGGTCTCGTGAAGTGCCCGTACCAGGTTGGCGCCGATGAAGCCGGCACCCCCGGTCACCACTACCTTCAACGCGTATCCCCGTTCGCCTCGGCCTGCGGGCTCGGCTGTCCTGCGTGCCGGGCGTGACGCCGCGCGGTGGCCACCAGTGTGACAACGAGCGCTGTTCCCGCAAGTCACGCGGGACGGACCGTGTGGCGCGTGTCTTTCATTCCCTTCCGTCCGTTGTCTGCCCTGGTGGGCGAGTTGTTGTCGACGGGAGTACCGGGCACATGCGAATCGGACTGATCAGTCAGTGGTACCCGCCGGAGAGCACCTTCGTGCCGGGTCAACTGGCCAGGGAACTGGCCCGACGCGGGCACGACGTACGGGTGCTGACCACCTTCCCGAGCCTGCCGCTCGGGCGGACCTATCCCGGCTGGCGGCAGCGCTGGAACCATCGGGCGACCGACCAGGGGGTGACCGTGCGCCGGGTGCCGTCGTACCCGAGCCACGACCGCTCCGGTCTGCGCCGGGCGGCGAGCTACCTCTCGTTCGCGGCCACCAGCACCCTGGCCGCCCCGCGACACCTGCGCGGCGTCGACGCGCTCTACGTCTACCATCCGCCGCCCACCGCGTACGCCGCCGCCGGCCTGCTGCGCCTGCTGCGGGGCGTACCGACCGTGCTGCACGTGCAGGACCTGTGGCCGGAGTCGGTGACGACCTCCGGGATGGCCCCGTCCGGGCTGGCGGGCCGGGCGCTGGACCGCCTGCTCACCGCGACCATGCGCCGGATCTACCACTCCTGTGCGGGCCTCGCGGTGATCGCGCCGGCGATGGCCGAGCAGGTGATCGAGCGGGGCGTGGACCCGGGTGCGGTGCGTACCGTGTTCAACTGGACCGACGAGGCGCTGTTCCGGCCGGTGGCCGGCACCGACGCGGCCCGTACGACGATCGGTCACCGGGGCCGGACCACGGTGATGTTCGCCGGCAACCTGGGCCTGTTGCAGGGCGTCGACGTGGCGATCCGGGCGGCGGCGGCCGTGCCGGACGCGGTGGACCTGGTCTTCGTCGGCACCGGGCTGGGCGCGGAGCAGGCCCGGCAGCTCGCCGACGAGCTGGGCGCGGACAACGTCCGGTTCCTCGGCCGCCGTCCCGCCGCCGAGATGGCCGACCTGTACGCCGCCGCCGACTACCAGTTGGTCATGCTGCGTGACCTGCCCTGGCTGCGCGGGACGGTGCCGTCGAAGTTGCAGGCCGCGCTGGCCTGCGGTGCCCCGGTGCTGATGTCGGCCGACGGCGACGCGGCCCGGTTGGTCACCGAGGGCCGGGCCGGCCTGCTCTGCCCGCCGGACGACTGGCGGGCGCTGGCCGACCAGTTCGTCGCCGCGGCCGGGTTGCCGACCGAGCAGCGGGTGGCGATGGGCCGTCGAGGTCGCCAGCTCTATCAGGACCGGATGTCGCTGCGGGTCGGTGTCGACCAGATCGAGGACCTGCTCAGCAAGGCCGCGGCCGGCAGGCGGAGCTGATCCGGCCGATCAGCCCGCCCGTTCCCGGACGGCCGCGCCGACGTCGGCGGGAGCGCCACGCTGGGCGTACGGCCCGGTCAGACCGGCGAGGAAGTCGTGCATCCGCCGGCCCTGGGCGGCCGGGCTGCGGGTCTCCCGCACGAAACGGGCCCCTCCCGCCCCGAGCGCTCGCGCCTGCCCCGCCGGCAGGTCCAGCACCCGGCCGATCGCCCCGCGCAGTCCGTCGACGCTGTCCGGTTCGGCATAGGACAGCCACGGCGAGTACTCGGCCGGGATCCCGGACAGTCGGGTGCTCACCACCGGCACACCGGTGGCGAGGTACTCGATGATCTTCGACGGGAACGACCAGCGGACGAAGTCCTGGCCCACCGGGCGTGGGTTCACCAGCACACTCGCGCGGGTCAGCCGGGGCAGCAGCTCCGCCCGGGGCAGCAGCTCGGGAGCCAGGATGCGGCGGTCCACGGCGGCCTGCTCGCGCAGCCACTCGACCAGCTCGCCCCGGCCGTACAGGCACAGCCGCAGGTCGTCCCCGGGCAGACCGCGGAACGCCTCGACGAGCCGGTCGACGCCGTACGCGCGGCTGAGCCCGCCCGCGTAGACGATGTCCCGGGTCGCCCCGGCGCCCGCGGTCGGATCGTCGTCGGCCCGGGCCGGCTCGGCCGCGCAGATCCCCTCCATCACCAGCCGGGGACGGCCGGGGGCGAAGTCGTCGGCGAGCGCGGGTGTCAGCGCGATCACCCCGGAACAGCGGGCGAGCGCCGCCCGGACCAGCGCGACGTCGAGCCCACGCAGCAGCCGGACCAGCCGGCCGTCGGTGGGCAGCGCGACACCCGGTGGGTCGGTGAGCACCGGCACGACCCGGACGCCGCGGCGCCGGGCACCCAGCACCCCGAACCACAGGAAGGGCGAGTGCACCCCGTGCACCAGCAGCACGTCGGTGTTCCGTTCCCGCAGCGCCCGGCTTCCGGTCCGCCAGGCGGCCACGAAACGGGTCAGGTGCTTGAGGCCGAGCAGGTTGACGAACGCCAGCAGTTGACCGTCCACGTCGTCCTGCCGGAAGGTGCCGGCGCGGAAGCGGATCTGGCGGTTTCCTGGCCAGCCGGACACCGGCGCGGCGGAGAGCATGTGCACCGGACAGTCGGCGGCGCGAAGGCCACGGACCAGAGCCCAGGCGAAGGTGTGGGTCTGTGTGGGCATGATGCGGTCACGCGCGATGATCTCGGCGAGCACGTCGTCCGGCACGGTGAAGCCCAGCAGCGTCACTCGTGGACCGAGTCGCCGCTCCCCGCTCACTCCCCGATCACCCGCTGGTAGACGCGGTCCAGGGAACCCAGCATGACGTCGAGGCTGTAGCCCTCGGCCACCACCTTGCGGCCCAGATCCCCCAGGTGGTTCCGCTCGGCGGGGTCGTCGAGCAGCGGTGCCAGCGCGGCGGCCAGCGCGTCCGGGTCGCCCGCCGCCACCAGACGGCCGCCGCCGGAGCGCAACACCTCCACGTTGCCGCCCACCGCGGAGGCGACCACCGGCAGCCCGTGCGCCATCGCCTCCAGCAGCGCGTTGGAGAGGTTCTCGTGCAGGGTCGGGAAGACGAAGAGGTCCGCCGCAGCGAGCAGGTCGGGCACGTCGAGCCGGTTGCCGAGCAGGCGTACCTCGACCTCGCCGGCATCGGCCAGCGCGGCCGAGACCCCGGCCCGGTCGGGTCCGTCGCCAGCGACCAGCAGCACCCTGCGCGCGGCCGACGACTGCGAGCGGGCGGCGGACGGCGGCAGCCGGCGCAGCGCATCGGCCAGGACACCGAATCCCTTCTCCCAGGTCAGTCGCGACACCGCGATCATGGCCACGTCGTCGGGGCGTAGCCCCAGGTCGGCGCGGAGGCGGTCCCGGGCCGCGCGCGGGCGTGTCGGCAGCGGAACACCGTTGGGGATCACCCCGACGAACTTCGGACCCAGGCCGCGGAGGAAGTCCCGGCCGGCGGCGTACTCGCAGACGGTGCCGACGTGGGTGGCCAGCCGCAGCGTCGCGGGCTCGGCCCCGTGCACGAGCGCCCGACGCTTCCAGGCCCGCCCGGGCTGACCGAGGTCACGTACCGTGCCGTGCACGGTGACCAGGACGCGCGGGCAGCCGGCGAGGCGGGCGGCGAGCACTCCGTGGAAGCCCTCGTTCTGCAACCCCCGCACGTGCACCAGGGCGGGTCGGACCCGGCGCAGCAGCCGCACCCACTTTCGCAGCAGCGGTACGTTCAGGCCACCGTTGCCCGCGTCCTGGTGCATCCGGACGAACTCGTACCGGTTGGCCAGGGGCGAGGCGAGCACCCGCTGCACGGCGGTCAGCGGACCGTTGGCCCCCGGGGTTCCGGCCGAGTGCTGCACCACCACCGGCCGCGTCACGGCTCGGCTCCGACCGGTGCCGGACGGCACCGGTGCTCGCACACGGCGAGACGCTGCATGGCCCCCCATTTCGACGACGGCTCGGCGACGAGCCGATGCCGCCTGCCGACAGCACATGTACGGCAACTGCGGCACACGCCGCGAGGTGACGGCACGCCCTCCGGATCGCCGCCTAGACTAAACGGCCATATCGGTTAATTGACCTGAGTCTCCCAAGGGGGAAGACCGTGGGCGAGTCCACCACCGTCGCGGGCCTGCTCCCCGCCCCGCGGCCCGCCGCGACGCCGCAGATGCTGGCGCTGGCGGCCTACCGGTTTCCGCACGGCGACGCCATGTCCAACCGTCTGCTACAGCTGGCCCGCTCCGCCACCCCGCCGGGCGGCATGACCCTGGTGGTCAACGACTGGCCCGAGGACGGATCACGCCCGCCGGACGCACCGGACCTGCCGCCCGGCGTACGACTGATCGAGTTGCCCCGCCGCCGCATCGGCGGCGGCGTACTGGGCCGCTGGCTGCACCGGAGCCTCCGCCCCCTGCGGGTGCTGGCCGCGCTGCGCCGAGTGGGAGTCCGTCCGGGTGAGCTGGCCGGCGTCTACCTGCCGCTCGGCCTGTTCAACCTCATCATGTGGGCGGTGCTCCGGGCGGCGGTTCGCTGCCCGGTGACCGTGGACGTCCTGGAGCGGCACGATTCGGCACAGTTTCCCCGAGGGTGGCTGACGCCCTACTTCGTCCGGCACCGGTGGGCATCGTTTCTGGCCGGGCGACTCGCGGACCGGATCATCGCCATCTCCGAAGCGTTGGAGCGGCACTTCGTCAGCCGGGGCCGCCCGACACTGGTGGTGCCGCCGCAGGTGGACCGCGCCGACTTCGCCGACCCCGCGCCGCCCTCGCTCGACGACGGGCTCCGGCTGCTCTACGCCGGTTCGGCCGGCGCCAAGGACCAGTTGGCCGTGGTGCTGGAGGGGATCCGTCGCCTCGCACCCGACGACCGTGCCCGGGTGCATCTGGCGATCGCGGGGATCAGCCGGGAGCAGGCGGGTCGCCTGTCCGACCTGGAGGAGGCCGGCCCCGCCGACCTCGACGACCAGGTCAGCTTCCTCGGCCGGATCCCGCGGGACCGGGTGCTCGCCGAGCTGCGCCGGGCACACTTCTCGGTCCTGGTCCGCCCGGCGGTCGGATACGCGCAGGCGGGCTTCCCGTCCAAGGTGCCGGAGAGCCTGACCGCCGGCTGCCCGGTGCTGCTCAACCACACCAGTGATCTCCGACGCTACGTCGTGGACGGCCGGGAGGGCATCGTGCTCGACGGCTCGGGTGCCGAGGACGTCCGGCGCGGGATCGAGCGGGCGCTACGGCTCGACGACCCGGGCTGGTGGGCGATGAGCCGCGCGGCCCGCGAGCGGGCACACTGCTTCGACTACCGGGCCTGGAGGCCGGTGGTCAGCGACTTCGTCACCGGCGTCGAGCGCGGCTCGGGCACCGGCAGTTCGGCCAGAGCGGCCAACTCGGCGGTGGACAGTCGCCGGTCCGGCGGATAGAGCTGCCGCTCGTGGGCCCGGATGGTCTCCACCGGCCAGCGCAGACGGATCACCCGGGCCGGGTTGCCGGCGGCAACCGCGTACGGCGGCACCGATCGCGTGACGATCGCGCCGGCGCCGATCACCGCGCCCCGGCCGATGGTCACGCCGTGCAGGATCACCGCCCGGGTGCCCACCCAGACGTCGTCGCCGACGGTCACACCCTGGTCGTGGGCGTCGTCGCCGGGCGACTTCTCGACCGCGATCATCGGCACACCGACCTGGTCGATGCGGTGGTTGCCGCCCCGGATGGTCACCTCGGGGCCGAACATGACGTTGTCACCGATCCGGATCCGGGCGCGGGCCGCCATCAGGATCGGCCGGTAGCCGAGATCCACGTTGTGCCCGACCTCGATCGTCTCGCAGGTGTAGACACCGTCGGGATCGAACGTGAAGTTGTCGCCACGGGCAGCGAACCGGCCGGCCAGCGCGAAGCCCCGGACGGCCCGACGGGCCCGGACGCCGGTGGACAGGAGGCGGTCGAGCGCCACGATCACCGGGCCGATGACGGCGCCGCGCGGGCCCGCCGCCACCCGCATCAGAAGCCCGCCCGGCCCGCTCCGGCCCGCTCCGGCACCCCGTAGACCTGGCGGATCACGGCGGCCTTCTCGGCGGCCGGCAGACGACCGCAGCCCAGCGACCGTGCCCGCAACCGCTCTGGGTAGTCGTCCACGCTACGGATGACACGGGCCGGCACCCCGGCCGCGACGCTGTCGTCCGGGATGTCCCGGGTCACCACCGAGCCGGCACCGATCACGCAGCGGTTGCCGATGGTCACACCGGCGAGGATGGTCGTGCGTACGCCGAGATGGACGTCGTCACCGACGCGGATCCGCCCTCGCAGGTCGACGCCGAGGGACCGGGCGAATCCCTCCGGGGCCAGGGCGGCGGCCCAACGGTCGCGCAGCGCCAGCCGTACGCCGTGCAGTGCAGTGAGCATCTGCCTCACCCTCCGCGGTCACCGGTCAACTGCGCATCCACGGTAGACCGGTCGACTCGGCCAATTGGCCAAATATCCTTAAAGTCGCCTATTTAGCGATGCAACCCGAATGCTTTACACACTCCAGCAAGGGGGTTCGCCTAATTTTATAATGATTTGGTAATCAGTGTCCGCTTCGTCGCTACCCTGGTCCGCACGGCACCGCACCCCGAGCCGCCCCAGGCAGGGAGACCGAGATGACCAGAATCCTGATGCTGACCGACTACCGGGGCACGTTCTACTCCACCGCCCGGACGCGGCACGGTCTGTGCACGATGGACGTCGACAGGATCGTCGCGTACTTCACCCGCGCCGGCCTCGAACCCGAGGTGACCCGGTTCGCCGACCTGGACCTCAGCGACGATCTGCGTGGGGTGCCGGTGCTCTACACCTCGTCGGAGGACCGCGGGCTGCACTACAAGAGCTGGATCGAGGACCTGGTGCTGTCGCTGGAGACCGCCGGCGCGCAGACCATCCCGGGCTACCGCTACCTGCGCGCACACCACAACAAGGTGATGATGGAGGCCCTACGCACCCGACTCTTCCCGCAGGACGCCCGCTTCCTCGGCACCCGCACCTTCGGCACCTACGAGGAGCTCGCGGCGACGGAGCTGGACGGGCCGTGGCCGAAGGTGCTCAAGTCGGCGTACGGCGCCGGGTCGCAGTTCGTGGCTCGTGCGACGGACCGGCGTGAGCTGCTGCGCACCGCACGTACCCTCAGCGAGACCCAGGACCGCGGCGAAGCCGTCCGCGAGCACGGCCGGCGCCTGCTGCGGCGCGACCACCATCCCCGCTCCCTGCACCGACAGAAGTTCCTGGTGCAGGCAATGGTTCCGGGGCTGACCGGGGACTTCAAGGTGCTCCGGATGGGTGAGCGCTACTACACGCTCTACCGCCGCAACCGTCCCGGCGACTTCCGGGCCAGCGGCAGCGGCGACTTCGACGTGCGGGACATGGCAGGCGTCGACCGGGACGCGCTGCTCGACTACGCCGAACAGGTCTCCGACGCCCTCGGCACCCCACTCACCTCGCTGGACATCGCCCACGACGGTGACCGCTTCCATCTGATCGAGTTCCAGTGCCTGCACTTCGGCACGGTCACCGCCGAGAAGTCGACCGGCTACCACCTCCGGGCCGGCGACACGTGGCGACACATCGAGGACGAGTGCGACATCGAGGCGGTGTTCTGCGAGGCGATCGTGGGGCACCTACGGCGCTCGGGGCCGCCCCTGCCCCGGCAGTCGCACGAGGCGGCCACGTCGGCCCGTTCCGTCGCCCCCCGCCCGGCGAGCCATTGACATCGTTGCTACGCCGCCGCGCGGTCCGGTGAGCGCAGGGTCGCGGATGGCGGCTCTGGCCGTGTCCACCTGGGGTCTTTGACGGTTTACCAGCCGAATGCTGACTGGCCGCGAGCATTCGACGCTTCTGCGCCGTTTGGTTTCGCGTGACGCCGGCAAGCGAATTGTCCCCTGTCGCGGAGGTCGCAACATGCCGGTGCCTGACGGTCTCGTGGATGCCGCCGATTCCGCGCTCGGCCAGGACCCGAGCGGCACCGTGCACCTGTCGCCGCCCGACATCGGTCCGCTCGAAGAGTCGTACCTGGTCGCCGCCCTGCGCTCGGGTTGGGTCGCACCGGTCGGCCCGGACCTCCAGGCGTTCGAACACGACGTCGCCGAACGGGTCGGCACCGAGGGCGCCGTCGCCGTCAACTCCGGGACGGCCGCTCTGCACCTGGCTCTGCTCGGTGTCGGAGTCGGCCCCGGCGACGTGGTCATCGTGCCCACCCTCACCTTCGTCGCCACCGCCAACGCGGTGCGGTACATCGGCGCGCGCCCGGTCTTCGTCGACTGCGACCCCCGGACCGGAAATGTCGACGTCGGGCTCGCCGCCGACCTGCTGCGTCGGCTGCGCGCTCAGGGCGAGCGGGTCGGCGCGATCGTCCCGGTGGACATGTTCGGCAGCTGTGCCGACTACCGCAGCCTGGTCCCCATCTGCGCCGACGCCGAAGTCCCGCTGGTGGAGGACGCCGCGGAGGCGCTCGGCGCCGGCCATGGGGGGCAGCCCGCCGGCTCCTTCGGGCGCGTCGGCGCGCTGTCCTTCAATGGCAACAAGATCATGACCACCTCCGGCGGAGGAATGCTGGTGTCCGACGACACCGCGCTCCTCGCCCGGGCTCGCCACCTCGCCACGCAGGCTCGCGAACCGGCGCGGCACTACGAGCACCGGGAGATGGGCTACAACTACCGACTCAGCAACCTTCTCGCGGCACTCGGTCGGGCCCAGTTGGTCCGGCTGGACGGAATGATCGCCCGACGCCGCCAACTGCGCGACCACTACGCCAAGCTCTTCGCCCCCGTGCCCGGCGTCGGGGTGCTCGGCGTCGAGGACGACGAGTCCAACTGCTGGCTCACCGTCGTCACCGTCGAGCACGAGCAGTGCGGTTGGCGGGCGGACGACCTGGCCGCCCACCTGGCCGAGCGGGACATCGAGACCCGGCCGGTGTGGAAACCGATGCATCTGCAGCCGATGAACGCCGGCGCCCAGAGCCTGCTCACGGGCGCGGCGGAGCACCTCTTCACCCACGGGCTCACCCTCCCCAGCGGAAGCGCCCTGACCGAGCCGCAGATCACCCGGGTGTTCGCGGCCATCGACGAGTTCCTGCGGGTCCGGACCGGACCGTCCACGGCGTGACGGATCGCCCTCGTGGTGGTCGGGCAGCCGGGGCGGCGTGGGCGCTCCCCCACTCGACACGGAATGTGGCCGTTCAGGTGGTGGCGACGGGCGTACCGGTCGCCGTGTTCCGCCAGCGCGGCAAGGATTCGGTTATCCAGTTGCAAAACATCCAAACGCTTAAAGAATGGACGCAACAAGGATAAGGGCCGCAATTGGGCGTTCCCGCCACTCGCGGCGGAAGTAGTCGGGGGACGGACAGGAAGCGAGCACATGCTGCAGGACACAGAGCACAGGGAACGCGCGGACCGCTGGACGCGCTGGGCCAGGGGCCGCCGCCGCGCCACGGCCTTCCTCGCCACCGACACCGCCGCCTGGATCGGCGGTTTCGTCGCGGCCGCCTGGACCCGGTTCGAGTTTCAGCTACCCCCGGGCCAACTGGGCCGGGCCGCCGCGATCGGCGTGCTCGCGGCAGTCGTGCACGTGGCGGTGGTGGCGGTACGCCGGCTCCACTCCGGACGGCACCCACTGGGCAGCCTGCACGAGGCCCGGGGTGTCGCCGGCACCGCCATCCTGGCGGCCGCCATCGTGCTGCTCGGTCTGCTGCCGTCCGACGACCGGCCGGTACCGGCGAGCACCCCACTGGTCGGCGGCGCACTCGCCCTGCTCCTGATGCTCGGCGCCCGGTTCGCGTACCGGCACCGGCGGGACCTGTCCATGCGACCGGACGTCCGGTCGTCGACACCGGTGCTGCTGTTCGGGATGGGCGATGCCGGGCAGGAGTTGCTGCGGGCGATGCTCGGCGATCCGCGCGGCCGGTACCTGCCGGTGGGTGCCCTCGACGACGATCCGGACAAGCGCGACCTCCGCATCCGGGGGGTTCGGGTGCTCGGCGGACGGCGCGACGTGGGCGCCGCGGTGCGACGTACCGGCGCGGGGGCGATCATCTTCTCGGTGGCCAACGCCGACGCCGCGCTGATCCGCGAGATTCGCGAGGCCGCACTCGCGGCCGGCGCGGTGTTCAAGGTACTGCCCCCCGTGCGGGACCTGGTCGACCACCGGATCACCGTCACCGACGTCCGGGACGTGCAGATCGGCGATCTGCTCGGCCGCCGCCAGGTGGTCGGTGACCTGCCGCTGCGGACGAACAGCCTGACCGGGCGGCGGATCCTGGTCACCGGCGCCGGCGGGTCGATCGGCTCCGAACTCTGCCGTCAGGTGATGAAGGCCAACCCGGGTGAGCTGATGATGCTGGACCGGGACGAGTCGGCCCTGCACGGCCTTCAGATGTCGCTCGCCGGACGGGCCCTGCTGGACGGTCCTGAGCTGATCCTCGCCGATCTTCGCGACGACGAGGGCGTCCGACGGATCATCCGGGAACGCCGTCCGGAGATCATCCTGCACGCGGCGGCACTCAAGCACCTGACCCTGTTGCAGCGGCACCCGGGCGAGGCGGTCAAGACGAACATCTGGGGCACCCTGTCGGTGCTGGACGCCTGCCAGGACGTCGCCCGGTTCGTCAACATCTCCACCGACAAGGCGGCCAACCCGATCAGCGTGCTCGGTTACTCCAAGCGGATCACCGAGCAGCTGACCGCGCACGCCGCGTCCCGGTTTCCCGGGACCTTCCTGAGCGTCCGGTTCGGCAACGTGCTGAGCAGCCGCGGCTCGGTGGTGACGGCCTTCCAACGGCAGATCGAGCAGTCCCAGCCGTTGACCGTCACCCACCCCGAGGTCACCCGTTACCTGATGACCGTCCAGGAGGCGGTTCACCTGGTGCTCCAGGCCGCCGAGATCGGCCGGGACGGGGAGGCGTTGGTGCTGGACATGGGCGAGCCGGTCCGCATTGCCGACCTGGCCCGGCAGATGGCCGAGCAGGCGTCCAGCACGGTGCCGATCGTCTACACCGGCCTGCGCCCCGGGGAGAAGCTGCACGAGGACCTGCTCGGCACCGGTGAGACCGACACCCGACCGTTCCACCCGCTGGTGTCCCACGTGGCGGTGCCGCCGCTCGACCCGATCGAGGTGAGCGGACTCGACCCGTACGACGATGCGGCGAAACTCACCGAGCACCTCGCGCTGCTCTGCGCCCAGCCGATCGAGCCGACGGTGGACGGTCCGGTGGGCGTACCTCTGCAGTCGCGTTGATCGACCCCGCACCCAAACGCCCACGACGTCAGTTATGTCGGTGAGGAAGCCTCAGCGTGAGGCCGCGTCGCGGCATCCGCAGCGCAGGCGAATCCCTCCGCCGCAGATCGATAGGACCGAACGATGCGGGCCCCCGACAGCAGGTTCGAGTGGCAAGATCAGCCGGCCGCCGCCGCATCACCCGAGCCTGGGCTCGCCGTGCGGACCGTTGAGCCACCGGTGCCAACCACCTCCGCTCCCCCGACCCCGACCCCGACCCCGAGTCGGGGTCGCCGACTGCTGTCCTGGATCGCCACCGCGGCACTGAGCCGGGCGGTCAGCGCTGTCGTACCGCTCGTCCTCCTTCCGGTGACCCTGTCGTACCTGGGCACCGATCTGTACGGGCTCTGGGCGGCGGTCCTCGCCGTCACCGGGATGGTCGCCTTCGCCGACCTGGGCGTCGGCCTCGGACTGATGACCAGGCTCGCGCCCTGCCGGGTGGACGGTGACTCGGCCACCGCCCGGCGGTACGTGTCCAGCGCGTACGCCGCAGTGTGCGGCGTCGCGCTGCCCGCGTGCGGCCTGCTCTGGCTGCTCGGCGGGTTCGTACCGTGGCCGGTGCTCTTCAACGCCACCGGGGCGGCGGCGCGGGACGCGCACCTCGTCGCCCTGGTCTGCCTGACTGCTTTCCTGCTCAACATCCCACTGTCGCTGGTCGCCCGGGTGCAGTACGCCTATCAGCAGGTGGCGATCAGCAACATCTGGCAGGCGGCCGCGAGCGCGCTCTCGCTCCCACTCGCGCTCGGCGCGGTGTACGCGAAACTCCCCCCCATTGCGGTCATCGCCTGCATCGCGGTCTCCCCGCTCCTGGTCAACATCGCCAACACGGTGTGGACGTTCGGCTGGCGTCTGCCACACCTGGCGCCTCGCCTGCGGTTCGTCGACGGCCGCGGAATTCGTGACCTGTTCGGCCTGGGCGGCCTGTTCTTCCTGGTGACGCTGGTGATGGTTCTGGCGGACAACGCCGACCCGTTGATCATCGCGCACGTCCTGGGGCTGGCCAGCGTCACCGCGTACGCGGTGCCGGCCCGAGTGTTCACCCAGCTCGGTGCACTCGTGACGCTGGTCAACCAGCCGCTGTGGCCGATGCACGGCGAGGCCCTGGCGCGCGGGGATCTCGAATGGGTGCGCCGGACCGTTCGTCGCATGACGATCGTCTCGACGCTCGTCGCACTGGTGCCCTCGACCCTGCTGGTGCTGTTCGGCGAGCAGTTCTTCGCCGCATGGCTGCCGATCCCGATCGGGAACCGCTCCCTCCTGCTGGGGCTCGGTTGCTGGTGGATCGTGCTGGCCGCGATCTCCCCGCGGTTCATGGTGCAGAACGCGGCCGGCGTCGTACGCCCACAACTGTGGGGATATCTGTTGTATCTACCGATTTCCATTCTCGGAAAGCTGTTCGGCGTGCACTGGCTGGGAGTGTCCGCGGCGCCGTTCATCGCCGTCGTCGTCTACAGCCTGACGGTCGTCCCGGCCGCCATCTACGGCTACCGGCGCGCACTGACCCCGCGAACCACCTGAGAGAGGCGGACGTACCGATGCTGTTGGACGAGGAATTCCCGCGGGTGCTGGTGGTGAGCCACACGCCCTTCAGCCGCGTCAGCGGCACCGCCATGACCCTGTCGAATCTCTTCTCCGGCTGGCCCAAGGACCGCCTCGGGCAGGTGCACACCGGGAACATCACGCCGTCGACGGAAGTGTGCGAGAACTTCTTCCACTTCCCGCCGCGCGACCACTACCTGCCCATCCAGTACTACTCCATGCGGATGTTGGGGTGGAACGGTCAGACGCCGCTGCAACAAAGCCGGCCGATCGCCGCCGTACACGCCGCGGCGGAGAGCCGTGCCACCGTGGCCAAGGTCTACGCGCAACTGCGCGCGAGCGCCGATCTCAGCCCGATCCGTGTCCCGCCGGCGCTGATCGACTGGATGCGTGACTTCCGCCCCGACGTCGTCTACTCGATGCTCGGCAGCGTTCGCCTGACGAGGATCACCGCTCTCGCGGCGCGCACCTGCGACGTTCCCGTCGTGCCGCACTTCACCGACGACTGGCCGGCGACCCTGCACGCCAACGGCGAGCTCTTCGGCCGGGCCACCCGATCCGTCCAGGACACGATCGCCCGGCTCATCCGCCTGGCCCCGCTCGGCATGGTGATCAGTCAGCCGATGGCCGACGAGTACGCCCGGCGGTACGGGATCCCGTTCAGCGCCTTCGCGAACTGCGTCGACGAGACCTTCTTCGCCGCGCCCCGGGGCGCGGCGAATCGGCAGGGGACGACGGAGCTGGTCTACGTCGGCGCCCTGCACCTCAACCGCTGGGAGTCGCTGCGGGACATCGGCGCCGCGCTGGACACCCTGGCCGAGGCGGGTCTGCCCGTCCGGCTGACCATCCACGCGCCGGAGAAGGACCTCGCCCAGTACGCGAGACACTTCGCGCACCTGGAGCGGGTGCGGCTCGGGCCCTCGCTGGCCAGTGACGAGGTGCCCGCCGCGCTGCGATCCGCGGACGTCCTCGTCCACATCGAGTCCTTCGACCAGGAGATCCGGCGCTACACCCGCTACTCGGTGTCGACGAAGATCCCCCAGTACCTCGCGTCGGGCCGTCCCATCTTCGGCTACGGCCCCGCCGAGGTGGCGTCGATGAACCACATCCAGGAGGCCAACGCGGGTGTGATCGTCGGGACGAACGACGCCGCCGCCCTGGCCCGCGGCCTGACGGACCTCTGCCGCGACGCGGCGCTGCGGGAGCGGCTCGCCCGCAACGGGACTGACTTCGCCCGGCAGGAACACGCCAAGGACAGCGTGGCCGCGCGGTTCGCCGCCACGCTGCGCTCGGCGGCGCGATCCGGATCCGCCGCGTCCGAGGCCGCTCCCGGGCAACTGGCTTAGAGGCAGGTTGAGGTGCTGCGATGAGACATTCAGGATGGGTTGCCTGCGTAGGGCCGTTCCTCTTCCCGTGGGGCGAGGCAGGTTCACGACGGGTTCACGGTCTGGTGGCGTCGTTGGCCGCCGCCGGCCACGACGTGGTGGTCGCCAGCGGCGGCGCCGAGCCACGGACGTTGACCCCACTGCCGGGCGTCGACGGGCCGGGCTCGATCCGCCACATCGGCCTCGCGGAGAGGCCGCCGCCGGACGCCGGGCCGGTCGGCAGCTCGATCCAGACTCTGCTGCGGTGGGGCCAGCGCACCGCCCGTTGGCTCGATGCCCAACCGACCAAGCCGTCGCACGTCCTGGTGCACGGCGGTCAGGCCCAGTACATGTTCCATCTCCAGCGCTGGTGTCGTCGGCACCGGGTGCCGCTGATCGTCGACGTCGTCGACTGGTTCAACGGGCGCTACGTGCGCGGTGGCTACCTCGGCCCGCTGCACGCCAGCATGAAGCTGGCCATGCACCACTACTACCCGCGCTGCGACGGCATCATCGCGATCAGCTCCTACCTGGAAGATCACTACCGGCGCGGCGGCAAGCCGCTCCTGCGGGTGCCACCCACTCTCGACGTCAAGAGCCTGACGCTGGACGCCCGGCAGACACCGGGCGACTCGTCGCCCCTCACGCTCGCCTACGCCGGCAATCCGCACGGCAACAAGAAGGATCTCCTGGGCACCGTCATCGAGGCGGTGGACCGCGTCCAGCGCGACGGCGCGAGGGTCGAGTTGCGCATCTACGGCCCGACGCTGGACGAGGTGCGCGGCCTCTTCGGTGGCCGGTCGTTGCCGGACGGTGTGCGGTGTCTGGGTCGCCTACCGCAGGCCGAGGTCGCCGGCGCCCTGCAGGGAGCGGACTTCACGGTGCTCATCCGCAGGCCGGAGCGGGCGACGGACGCGGGCTTCTCGACGAAGTTCTGCGAGAGCCTGGCCAGTGGCACACCGGTGATCGCCAATCTCACCAGCGACATGGGGAGATACCTGCGCCCCAACCTTGAGGGCCTGGTCTGCCGGGACCACACGGTCGCGGAGGTCACCGAGGCGTTCCGCGCGGCGGCGCGGCTGAGCTCCGCGCAGCGGAGCGTCATGCGCCAGGCCGCGCGGAGCCAGGCGCTCGAGTCGTTCGACTACCGGGCGTACGCGGAGCCGCTCGGCAGGTTCTTCCGACACTGGAGCTGAGCCACCGACGTCCGGTGCCAGCTTGGCGTGCGGCCTCTCACCGCGCGGCGATCCAGGTAACGGATCCCGGGTCCGCGGGGAGCTCCCGATGCCCGCCGAAGAGCGACTGCAGGCCGTACAGGGCGAGGAGTGTGGCCATCCCGACGATGGAATCCGGCGCCATCCCGAGTTGGTTGTTCGCCGGCACGTAGATGATCAGAATGCAGAGCTGCGCGAAGATCAACGTTGGGACCACCCGTCGGGAGGACACCGCCGCGCGCCACGAGCCGGCGAAGAGCCACCCGACGAATCCCATGAACAACGCCGCACCCGGGAAGGTGAGGTCCGAGGCGAGCCAGGGATAGATGGTGGCCCAGTACTGGCGTGCCGGCCACCCCTTCTCGTGTTCCGTCCGGTCGGGGAAGGGCGGATGTTCGGACAGGTCCGCGTCGAAGGTCTGCTCAGCGAAGATCGCCGCGGACGGCGAGCTACCGAGGCCACGGGACCACTCGAAGGGCAGCTGCAGGTTGTAGGACAACCCGAGATAGCCGTGCGTCGGGTAGCCGATCATGGCGGCGATGCCCTCGGCCATCGGCGTACCCACCACACGTTCCACCGTGGGGTTCACGTGCACCACGTCGCCCGTGGTGCCGAACTCGTCCGCTCGCGTCGCGTGATTGTGGATCATGTAGCTGGCCAGGAGCACGAACGCCCCGACGACCAACAGGAGAGTCCTGCGACGTCGGGAGTAGGTCCGCGGCCGGTGCCGGAGCGACGCCCGTGCGATCAACATCCCCGCCGCGAGCATGATGACGACGTCGCCGAGCCCTTTCATGGTGCCGATGAAGAGGTAGAACGCGATGTGCGTCGCTGTTCCGACCAGCCCGGCGAGCCGCAACCAGCCGGACAGACTTCGCCAGTGCAGCACCAGCAGCGGGACGAGGGCCGCGCTGAGCACGCCGAGCGGAAACAGGATGTTCATCCACGGGCTCGTGCTCCCGGGACCCTGCTGATAGACATCGAACTTGTTCACGTACCCGGCGGCGGGCTCCTGAATGTTCGCCCACACGCTCTGCGGCCCGGTGGCGCCGAACTGGGCCAGCCGGGTCAGGTTCACGATGACGTAGTAGACGGCGCTGGCCAGGACCAGTTGACGCACCAGCCGGATACGGTCGATGGAGTGTGTCGGGGCGGCCACCGAGGGTGGGCGACGCGCCATCTGCGCCACGTACCCACCGGCGAAGAGCGCGGTCGCGGTGAGCACGAACGCGCAGAGCTGGCCCGGGTTCCCGACATCGCGGGCCAGCCTCGTCATCCAGAAAACGCCGAACGTGCCGAGCATCCACACCAAAGCCAGCACCAACGGGAGCCACGTCGCCGATCGACTCGTCGGCGCGCTGCGTTCCGCCGCCGCTTGCGGGTGTACGCGGCGCGCAGGCGGCGGCAATGCCGGAAGCCGCCAGTCGCCGAGCGGCGACCGGTGTCGGCCGTGGCTGATTCTGTCGACGGCGGTCACCGAGGACCACCCCCGGCCGTACGGCCAGCCCTGGGCGGTCGCGAGTCGACCCGGACGGGATTCCGAGATGGCACTCGCCGACCCTCCACACTGTTAGGCGCCCAACGACCCCGCGCGGTACGGCGTCGTGCGAGGGCGCGGTCCAGCGGCGGAGACGGCGCTGCACCATGCTGCGGGTCAACCGGCTGGCTGTCAGTAGTCACTGAACGAGCCAACGACCGTGGATTCGGCGGGTGATGGCCCGAGGTCAGTTGGAGACGGTGCCGCTCGCCACAGGCACCGGGGGACGCGCACCGAACCGGCCCGGCGGGCGGGTCACCCGCCGGGCCGGTTCGCCCTCCATCCGGCGGGCCGCGACCTGGACCGGCAGCATCGAGAGCAGGGCGAGTGCCAGCCACGGCCCCCGCTCGAACTCCCAGACTCCGGTCAGCCAGATCGGAAATCCACCCACCAGGAAGAGTCCGGCGATCCGGAGCCCGACCGGACACTGCGCGGCCCGCGTGGCGAGCACCGCTGCGAACAGGGCAGCAACGCCCAGCAGCCCCACCAGGCCCAGGTCCACGGCGACTGCGAGGACGGCGTTGTGCGGGCGGATTCCCAGCGGGTTCCCGAGTTCGAAGATCCCCGCGCCGCCGCCCACCCAGAGGGCGTCCCACCAGTAGGACGACGCGTACCGCCACATCTCGACGCGACTCAGCACGTCGCCGGTCGCCGCCGAACCGATGGTGCCGTCCGCCCACCGCAGCGCGCTCTGCCCCAGACCGAGTGGCACCGTCAGCAGCAGCGTCGGCACGACCGCCGCCGCGGCCACCCACATCGCGCGCGGAATGAGTTCGCTGAGCAGCGCGTACACCACGACGAGCAGCAGGGCGACCAGGGCGCCCTTGGTCCTGTTCAGGAAGACCCCGGACGCCAGCACCGGCAACGCGACGGTCAGACCGATCCTGACGAGCCGCGGTTGCGCACGGATCTTCAACAGACCCAGCGCCAGTACGAACGCGGTGACGCTCGAGTACGCCGTGAAGTTGATGTTGGTGCCCTCGATGCCGAAGCGCACGGCCATGTCCATCGCGCTGGCCCGTCCGCCGGGCCCGCGCGCCTCGATGATCAGGTGCCACGCGGCGATCGCGCACCCGACGATGTACGAACCCCCGACCGCGAGCAGGCGCCCCGGCGTCGTGGCGACGTGACGGACCGCGAGGAAGAGGACGCAGGCCGAGGTGTACGCGAGGGCCACGCTGCGCGTCTGCGCCACGTCACTGGTCCAGAGGACCGTCAGCTGTGCCCAGGCCGCAACCGCGACAGCCAGCACGTCGGGCAGCCGGGGACGGGGAATGCGGCAACTGACGAGGATCGCGGCGGCCGAGGCCGCAAGGACGATCAGCCAGGCGTTCGCCGAGGACGCCTGATAGGCCGCGACGCACAGCAGCCCGACGGCAAGGGTCGTCGCCGTCGTCCGCCAGCCTCTCTGCCCGCTCCCGGCCGGGGTAGCCGCAACCGCACCTCCGGGAGCGCTGCCGGCTCCGATCCGAGGCGACACCGGCGAGCGGGATCCGAGTTGCGACCGGAATTGCGATGTCAAGACCACTCCTCTTCGTTACTGAAGCGGCACCGGCGACGTTGGACACACGACAGACCGACGACCTGCCCGACCGGCACACACCAAAGCCGCAGAGCCCCGGGACGACCCGGGAGATGTGCGAAATGCCCGATTTGACCTGCAATTGCAGCTTCCCGGACCGGCGGCCGAAGGCGGGACGAAACGACAGAATTGCCGTCACGAGCCAATCGTCATTCGCGTTGCTGTGAGCTGCCCAAGCTCAGCACCCGGGCGCGGCCTCGCACTCACGCAGAGCGCAATCGCCCCCGTCGTCATGCCCGAGGGGAAGTTGATGGTGAAACCCGATCTCCGTGCGATCGCCGTGGACATGCGCGCCCTGGGCCTGTCGGCGCCGCTGCGCGCGGCGTACGAGGCGTCCAAGCGCAGCGGATTCCACGCCGTCCTGTTCCGCGGGGAAGCCCACCGGCACCATCCGGCCGCGCTGGTGCCACTGACCAACGTGCTGCCGATCGGCGACCGGGCGCGGCAGCGCTGCCTGGACGACGCCGCTCAGGTGCTGAACGAGGGCCTACGGGTCTTCGGGGGCCGGGTGGCCACGGGGGTGTCTGCACCCTGGGGCACCGACCCACTGACCGGGCGGCAGTGGCCGACGGACGACCCGTGGTGGCGCATCGACATCCGCTCGGAGGCTCGGCTGTCCGACGTGAAGTACACCTGGGAGGCGGGACGCCACCGCGACCTGGTCGTCCTGGCACGGGCGGCCCGCCTCGACCCGGTCGGCCCCTGGCAGGACGGCCTCACCGGCCTGCTCCGGGCCTGGTGCGCGGAGTCCCCGCCGGAGCAGGGCGTCAACTGGTACTCCAGCCTCGAACTCGCGCTGCGCGCGATCGCCTGGAACCAGATCCTGGCACTGGTCGGCGACCGGCTTCCCCGCGACGTCGTGACCGCCATGGAGCGACTGCTGCTGTCCAGCGCCCGGCACCTGATGGTCGAACTGCCCTACACGGTCAGCAGCATGCGCAACAACCACCTGCTCGGTGACGCCCTCGGGCTGATCCTGCTCGCCCGGATGTTTCCGACGGCCCGGCGCGCACGGTGGTGGGCGCGTACCGGCGAGAAGATGTTCGCGGCTCAGCAACGCCGGCACTTCGGACCCGACGGTCGCATGATCGAGGACTCGGTGTCGTACCACCGCTTCGTCCTCGAGATGCTCGTCGTGCGGGTGCTGCTCGGTGGCGCGCCGTCCAGCGTCCGCGACGCTCTGCGCGCGGCGAGCCTGCACCTGGCCCGGCTCGGCGTGTTCGACGGGGACGTCCCGCAGTACGGCGACTGGGACGAGGGACGGGTGCTCGCGTCCTCCGGCGACGCGCTCGACGTGGCCGGCTCGGCCGCGCTCGGGCTCGCGCTGTGCGGCGAGCGGCTACCGGCGAGGTGGTACGCCGACTTCGACGAGCTGGCGTGGTACGCGCCCACGCCGGACCGGGAGGCCACGGCGGAGCAGTTCACGCCGCCCACGCACACCCGACCCGGTGCGACGACCTCGGGAGGAATCGCGCTGGTCGACCGGGGCCCGTGGCGGGTGTGGTTCAAGGTGGACGGCGGCCCCTCACACGGCCACGCCGACCTGACCTCGGTCTGGGTCAAGCACGGCGGTCGGTGGTTGATCGCCGACCCGGGCACCGGCACCTACAACGGCCCGCTGGAGGTACGCAACGGGCTGCGTACCTCCGCCGCCCATCCGGTACGGCGCCCAGACGGGCGGGACCAACTCGTCCCCCATCGCGCGTTCCGCTGGCTCAACACCGGCCGTGGGCACCTCGGAGCACCGCTCGTTCTGCCCGATCGCACCATCGTCTTCGGTTGGCACGACGCGTACGCCCGTGGCGAGCACCCGGTCCGCGTCGGCCGCGCCGTCGTGGTGGCCGACGGGTACGTCGCGATCGTCGAGTTCGCCGACCCGCCGGCGGCCGCCGCCTCCTGGTCGCTCACGGTCCCGCTGCACCCCGAGGTCGCGGCGCGGGGCGACACGCTCATCGCCGGCGGAACCAAGGTCGGCCTCTTCGGCCTGGACGGGTACCAGGCGGTGCGCGGCCGGTCGGTGCCGTTCGCGGGCTGGCACAGCGGGACGTACGGGCGTTGGGAGCCGGCGACGTGGATCACGGCCGAGAGCCGGGCCGACACCGCCGTCTGGGGGCTCGGCGCGCCACCCGGGCCACCGCCCGACCCGAACGCACTCGACGGACTCGGCTTCCAGGTGACCTGGAGCGACGCCGGCGCCTGCCTCACCGTCACCGACCTCGGATCAGGGGAAGTCCACCACGTGCGAGCGCCGCGATGACAACACGCAGGGTCCTCGTCCTCAACCACTTCGCCGTACCCCCGGGTCATCCCGGCGGCACCCGGCACATCGAGTTGTTCAGCCGACTGCCCGGCTGGACACACGTGATCATCGCGGGCCGCCGCAACATGATCACCGGGCTGCCGCAGCTTCCGGAGCCGGGGTTCCATCCGGTCGCCGTGACGCCGTACCGGGGCAACGGCCTGGGCCGGGTGCTCAACTGGGCCAGCTACGCGGTGACGGCCACGGTGGCCGGCCTGCGGCAGCCCCGACCCGATGTGGTGTACGCGTCCTCGCCACACCTGCTGGCCGGTCTCTCCGGCTGCGTCGTGGCCACACTCCGGCGCAGGCCGTTCGTCCTGGAGGTCCGGGACCTGTGGCCACGGGTGCTCGTCGAGATGGGCACGCTGTCCGAGACGTCGGCGGCGTACCGGACGCTGGAGCGTCTGGAGCGGTTCCTCTACCGACGTGCCGATCGGGTGGTGATCATGGCACCCGGCGTACGGGCGGCGATCGAGGGCAAGGGCGTGGCACCCGAGAGGATCGCCTTCATTCCCAACGCGGCCGACCCCGACGACTTCGTCCCCAGTGGGGGCCGCGACGAGCTGCGCCGACGGTACGGGTTCACCCGCCGCACGGCGGTCTACGCGGGAGCCCACGGCCCGGCCAACGGTCTCGACCTGTTGTTGGCCGCCGCCCGGGCGGTGCCCGAGATCGACGTCGTGCTGGTGGGATCGGGTGTCGAGAAGGAGCGCCTACAGGCGGCGGCACTCGACATCCCCACCGTACGGTTCCTCGATCCGGTGCCGAAGACCGAGATCCCCGACCTCCTGCACGCCGCGGACGTCGGCCTGCACGTGCTCGCCGACGTCGAACTGTTCCGGTCCGGGGTCAGCCCCAACAAGGTGTTCGACTACATGGCGGCCGGGCTGCCGATCGTGACCAACAGCCCGGGTACGGTCGGCGACCTCGTCATGGGTGCGGACGCCGGGTACGTGACCCCGCCGGGGGACCTCGCCCACGGCCTCGCGCAGATGGTGCAGGCGAGTCCGGACGACCTGGCGAAGATGGGCGCGTCCGGCCGCCGGTGGATCCGGGAGAACCAGTCGCGCACGGCGATGTCGCACGCCCTCGGGCGCCTGCTCGCCCCACTGGTCGACGGCGGGGACGACCCGACGCGGCACGACGACGCGGCGCGCTGACCCGGGAGGGTCAGCGCCCGCCGCGCCGCGTCACGAGGTGAGCCCGGCTCCCACGCTGCTTGCGGCCTCGACCTGCGTGGGCAGGTGTGCCGGGTGCTCCTGGATGCCGGCCAGGGCGGCGATCGCGGACAGCGCCGCTCTCGTCGTACCGATTGACGCTTCGAGCCCTCGTTGGTCGGGTGCGTTCCCGGCGATCACCGTGCGCACGTGGGCGAGCAGATCCTGGTGGCCCTTGCCGCCGGGTACCCGCTTCACCTCCCGACCGTCGATCTCCAGGCGTCGGAAGTCGTCGATCATCAGGGTGTGGCCGCGGCCGAGGATTTCCAGGCGTTCCTTCGGAGTACGCCGGTGCCCGCGGGTGGAGTACGTGATCGTCGCCGTGGACCCGTCGGGGTATCCGAGCAGGACACTCACGTCCTCTTCCAGGCCCGGTTCACCGCGGCCACTGCCGTACGCGTGCACGACCCGGGGCTGCTCGCCCACCAGCCACGACGCGAGGTCCATGAAGTGGCACACCTCGCCGCGGATGCGGCCGCCCTGGCGCCGGTCGTGGTACCAGTGCGAGCCGGGCAACTGCCCGGCGTTGACCCGGTAGGCGACGGTTATCGGCCCGGACCCGGCCTCCAGCACCTTCTTGGCGTGCACCACCATCGGCGCGTGCCGGCGGTTGAACCCGACGAAGAGGTGGCCCGGGTTGCGGTCGTACGCGGCCAGCACCCCGTCGAGCTCGTCCTGCGTCAGCGCGAGTGGCTTCTCCACGAACACATGTTTGCCGGCGTCGAGCGCCTGCACGGTCAGGCGGGCGTGCGAGTCGTGGCGGCTGAGCACGAACACCACGTCGACGTCGTCACGGGCGAGCAGGTCCTCGACGGTCGGCGCCACCACGGGGATGCCGTTGCGCTCGGCGGCGTGACGTGCGGACAGTCCCTTGGCGGACGTGATGGCGGCGAGGTCGTCGCCCCAACCCGCCGCCTTCAGAGCAGGCAGGAACGTCGCCTTGGCGTAGGTGCCGGCCCCGATCAGGCCCGCCCGCGGCGACACCGAGGTGCGGCGCGGCCGGTTCGAGACCGTACGTCGGACCGGTTCCGCCGGCGCCGAGTAGCTGAGCTGCACCGCGAGCGAGCGCGGGTCTGACGCCAGCACCTCGTACGCCGATGTCGCGCGCTGCACGTCGAAGACGTGCGTCACCATGTCGTCGACCGCGACCCGGCCACTGGCCACCAGGTCGAGGTACGCCTCGACGTTGCGCCGTGCCGTCCAGCGCACGTGGCCGATCGGATAGTCGACGCCCCACTCCTCGTAGGCCCGGTCATAGCGGCCGGGGCCGTAGCTGCGGGCGAACCGCAGATCCAGCTCGCGCTCGTAGAACCGCCGACGGTCGAGTTCCAGGCCGACGTCACCGACCACGACCAGCCGGGCGCGGTCGCGGGCGATCTCGGCGCTGCGCGCGACCGGCTCGGACGAGGTCGTCGCCGCCGTGATCAGGACCGCGTCGACGCCTCGCCCACGGGTCAGTTCCAGGACCTGTTCCGTGGTCGCCGCGCCGGCCTCCACCAGGCCGACCGCGCCGCCACCGCTGGCCAGTTCCGCCGTCCACGCGCGCAGGTCGATGCCGATGACGTTGAGCCCGGAGGCGAGCGCCAGGCGTACCGTCAGTTGCCCGACCAGGCCGAGGCCGACGACCGCGACCGTGCCGCCCAGACCCACCTCGGCCTGCCGCAGCCCCTGCAACGCGATGGCCGCCACCGCGCCGAATGCGGCCGCCTGGTCCGAGACCGCGTCCGGTACGGGCACCGCGAGCAGCCCCGGTACCGCCTGATACTCGGCGTGCCCCGCCGACGCCGTGGCCACGCGCATCCCGGGTCGGATGCCGTCGGTTGCCGTGCCGGCGGTGACGACGACACCCGTGGCGCTGTAGCCGAGCGGCATGTCCTCGTCGAGCCGGCTGCGCACCGCGGCGAGTGTCGAGCGGACGCCCCCGGTGCGGGCCCGGTTGACGACCTGGCGGACGAGATCCGGCCGTGCCCGGGCCTTGCGCAGCAGACTCGCCGATGCCAGCTCGCGTACGGCGCGCTCGGTCCCCGCGGAGAGCAGGGACCTGCGCGTGGCGACGAGCACCTCGGTGGCCCCGGGCTCGGGCTGCGGAACCTCGACGACCCGCAACTCGCCGCCGGACACGGATTGGACGATCTGCTTCACGCGGTCTGCCTGCCTTCGGGGGAGAAAGAGTCAGTCGACACTGTATGGCGAGCAAAGAGATCAAATTGGGTAACTTGTACGATTGGCGTGTCGCAGCTGATTCGTACATAAATTCCCCGAGGAGACCCATGCCAGCCGACGCCGTTCTGCACGTCGCGGGCGCACGCCCCAACTTCCCCAAGGCAGCGCCCGTGATCCGCGCGTTGGAGCGGTACGGCGTCCGGCAGCGACTCGTCCACACCGGACAGCACTATGACGAGCGGTTGTCCGAGGTGTTCTTCCGCCAGCTGGGCCTGCCCGAGCCGGACCTCAATCTCGGGGTGGGTTCGGGAAGCCACGCGAGCCAGACCGCCGCGGTCATGACCGGCCTGGAAGAGCTGATGGTCGCCGACCGCCCGGCGCTCACCGTCGTGTACGGCGACGTCAACTCCGCGCTGGCCGCGGCCCTCGTCGCGTCGAAGCTGGGCATCCCCGTCGCACATGTGGAGGCGGGCCTGCGCAGCTTTGACCGGTCCATGCCCGAGGAGATCAACCGTGTCGTCGTCGACCACGTGTCCGACCTGTTGTTCGCCACCAGCCCGGACGCCGTGTCGCACCTGAGCGACGAGGGCGTCGCGGCCGAGAAGGTCCACCTGGTCGGCAATCCGATGATCGACACCCTGCTGGCCAACCTGGACCGCTTCGACGTCGCCGGCATCCGTGCCGCGCTCGCGCTACCCGAGCGCTACATCGTGGCGACGCTGCACCGGCCGGGCAATGTGGACGACGCGGCCGACGCCGTCGACCTGGTGAAGGCGATGCACGCCGTCGCCGACCAACTGCCCGTCGTCCTGCCACTGCACCCGCGCGGCCGGCGTCACCTGGAGAACGCGGGCCTGCTCTCGCACCGCGCGCTGCGAGTCGTCGAGCCCCTGGGTTACCTCGAGTTCGTCAGCCTGGTGCGCGGCGCGGCGGTCGTCGTCACCGACTCCGGAGGCGTCCAGGAGGAGACGACGATGCTCGGCGTGCCCTGCCTGACGTTGCGACCCAACACCGAACGCCCGATCACGATCACCCACGGCACCAACCGCCTCGTCACCCGGTCGACGCTCGCCGAGGTCGTGGCGATCACGGTGGCCACCGGACGGCTCGCCGTGCGGCCCACGCCGCCGATGTGGGACGGCGCGGCCGGCGAACGGATCGCCGGGATCATCGCGGCGACGCTCAGGTAACCGACACCGCCGCGCCCGTCACGTCGGGCACCGACACCGACACGGTCAGCCACCTCTCGCCCATCGATCTATTGACATCGATTACGCCGCCCCGAAGGCTCGCGCCTACAGGTCCTTCACCCAAGGAGGCACGATGAGACCGAGACGACTGGCGATCGCCAGCGTGGTCACCCTGGTCAGCGCCCTGGCACTGACCGCACCGGCGAGCGCGCGGCCTCCGTCCGACCCGGGCGGCCGCGACGGCCTCGAGGTGTACGTCGGCACGCTCGACGCGAAGCAGCTCGACCAGCTCCGCGCCGCCGGAGCCGACCTCGGCCACGACGCCGTGGCCGACCCGGGTGGGCAGACCCGGGTCGAGACGGTGCTCACCCGACGGCAGGCGAAGCGACTGACCAGTGCGGGCGTACCCCTGTCGGTGAAGAAGGTGCGCGGCAAGGACGCGTCACAGGCGTTGCGGGAGCAGTCCGCCGCCGGCTGGTCGGCGTTCCGCTCGTACAGCGAGCCCGGCGGCCTGCGCGACGAGATCACCGCGACCGTCGCGCGCCACCCCGGTCTGGCCAAGCTCGAGACGATCGGCCGGACCCAGCAGGGCAAGCCGATCCTCGCGGTCAAGGTCACCAAGAACGCCCGGACGGTGCCGGACGGCCGCCGACCGGCGGTGCTCTACGGCAGCGCCCAGCACGCCCGTGAGTGGATCACGCCGGAGATGACCCGCCGGCTGATGCACCACGTGCTGGACAACTACGGCACCGACAAGGCGATCACCCGCCTGCTGGACCGGACCGAGCTGTGGTTCCTGCCGGTCGCCAACCCCGACGGCTACGACTACACCTTTACCCCGGACAACCGGCTGTGGCGCAAGAACCTGCGGGACAACGACGGCGACGGGCAGATCACCGCCGTCGACGGCGTCGACCTAAACCGCAACTACAGCTACAAATGGGGGTACGACAACGAGGGCTCCTCGCCCGAGCCCAACAGCGAGACCTACCGCGGCCCGGCGCCCAATTCGGAGCCGGAGACCAAGGCACTGGACCGGCTCTTCCAACGGGTCGGCTTCGAGTTCTTCGTCAACTACCACTCGGCGGCCCAACTGCTGCTCTACGGCGTCGGCTGGCAGGTCAGCACCCCGACCCCGGACGACGTCATCTACCAGGCGATGGCCGGAGACGACGCGCACCCGGCGGTGCCCGGCTACGACCCGGACATCTCCGCCGAGCTGTACACCACCAACGGTGACACCGACAGCCACGCCTCGGTGCGCTACGGCACGCTGGGCTTCACCCCGGAGATGTCGACCTGCGACAGCGCCGCCCGGGTCGACCCGGACGACGAGTGGCGCCCGGAGGACTGCGTCAGCGACTTCATCTTCCCCGACGACGAGGGCCTGATCGCCGGCGAGGTGGCCAAGAACCTGCCGTTCGCGCTGGCGGTGGCGGCGTCCGCGGCCGACCCGGACGACCCGGTCTCGGTGGTCGGGCGCAGCACCCCGGACTTCGTGGTGGACGCCTTCGACACCTCGTACGGGCGCACCCAGCAGGTCGCCTCGATCACCCGTCGGGCGCTCAAGGACGTCCGGATGCACTACGTGGTCAACGGCGGCCGGCCCAAGACCAGCAAGGTCCGCGAGTGGCGCGGTGGCGAGCGGTACGGCGACACCGGCGACGACTACTACGCCGAGTTGCGCGGCACGGTCACCGGCACGAAGCCGGGTGACCGGGTCGAGGTGTGGTTCACCGGGGTGAAACCCCGCTCCGGCCTGGTCGCCAGCGAACGCTTCACCTACCGGGTGCACGACGACATCGGCGGCGACGTGCTGGTCCTCGCGGTGGAGGACGTCACCGGGCTGAGCCCGGCGCAGACCGGCGGCACCGCGAAGTACGCCGACGAGGTCGCCGCGTCGCTGACCCGGGCCGGCCGGAGCAGCGACGTGTACGACTTCGACGCGCGGGGACGCAAGGCCCCGCACCCTCTGGGCGTGCTGTCGCACTACCGCGCGGTGGTCTGGGAGACCGGCGACGACGTGATCCTGCGTTCCCCCGGTCAGGTTCCGGGCACCACGGCCCGGGCCGCGCTGGACACCGAACTGGCCGTCCGGGACTACCTCAACGAGGGTGGCAAGCTGCTGGTCAGCGGCAAGAACGCGCTGCTCGCACAGGCCGCCAACGGCTCGTACGTGTACCACCCGGACGCGCCGCCGGAGTGCACCGACGCCGACGACGCCACCTGCCTGCCGCTGCTGAACGACTTCCAGCAGTACTGGTTGGGCGCGTTCACCTACGTCAGTGACGGCGGCACCGCGCCGGAGGGCGACCCGTACCCGGTCGCCGGCGACGGCCCCGGGTTCACCGGGTTCACCGGGCAGCTCAACGCACCCGGGTCGGCGCAGAACCAGGACCACACGGCGTCCTTCCTGACCACCTCGACGTTCCTGCCACCGGATGAGTTCCCGCAGTTCGCCAGCTCCGCGCCGGTGGGCTGGACCCGCCCGGGCAGCGCGCCGTTCGATCCGCGTACCGGGGAGTGGTACCTGTACAGCGGGCAGGCGGACGAGTCGTACAAGCGGCTCACCCGGACCGTCGACCTGACCGGGGCGAGCAGCGGTGAACTGCGCTTCTTCACCTCGTACGACCTGGAGGAGAACTGGGACTTCCTCTTCGTCGAGGCGCACGAGGTGGGCAGCGACGCCTGGACGACCCTGCCGGACGCCAACGGCAAGACCGGCACGGTCACCGGGGACAGCTGCGCCGGGGGCTGGGTGGAGCAGCTGCACCCGTTCCTCGGGCACTACCAGGGCGCCGACTGCTCGCCGACCGGGAGCACCGGTAGCTGGAACGCGGCGACCGGCTCGTCGGGCGGGTGGAAGGAGTTCGTGGTCGACCTGTCCGGTTACGCCGGCAAGCAGGTCGAGCTGTCGATCTCGTACGCCTCGGACTGGGGCACCCAGGGGCTCGGCGTCTTCCTGGATGACGCCCGGGTGCTGGTCGACGGCTCCGCCGTGGCGGACACCTCGTTCGAGTCGGCCGACCTGGGCGGCTGGACGGTGGCCGGGCCGCCGGCCGGCTCCGGCGGCAACTCCAACGACTGGGCGCGTAGCCAGCAGGCCTTCGAAGAGGGCTCCGTGGTGGTCACCGCGGACACCGTCTATCTGGGCTTCGGACTGGAGGGCCTGGCCCCGGCGGCCCGCGACGACCTGGTCGCCCGCTCGCTGACCCACCTCACCGGTCGGCCCCGCCACTGACCGACGACGGGGTGCGCCGGTGGTCCCCGGACCGCCGGCGCACCTTCGGGGTAACACCGGGCGCGGCAGACCCCGATGTGGTGAGCTGTACGGGTGTCGGGGCGGGGACTGGGACTGGTGCTGCACCCCACCCGGGATGTCACCGAGGTGGTCGAGATCATCGACCGGTGGGCCACGCGCAACCACAAGTCGCTGATGGTACGCGTGGAGGACCAGCACCGCGTTCCGGCCAGCGTCGAGCCGGTTCCGGCGGACGAGGTGGCCAGCCGCGCCGACGCGTTGATCAGCATCGGCGGTGACGGCACCATGCTGGGCGCGCTGCGCTCCGCCGTCCTCGATCCGAAGCCGGTGCTCGGCGTACACCTGGGTCGGCTCGGTTTCCTGGTCGAGGTCGAGCCGCCGGCTCTGCCCGACGCGCTGAGCCGGCTGCTGTCGAAGGACTTCACCATCGAGTCGCACGCCTGCCTGGCCTGCGACGTGTGCGGCGACGACGTGGTGGCGTTCAACGACATCGCGTTGGTCCGCCAGCCCGGCTCCGGCTTCGTCACCGCCACCCTCGCGGTCGACGGCCAGCGCTACGGCTACTACCGCGCCGACGCGGTGGTGGTCAGCACGCCGACCGGCTCCACGGCGTACAGCTACGCCGCCGGTGGTCCGCTGGTCTCCCCGGCGACGGACGCGGTGGTGGTGACGCCGGCGGCACCGATGGCCGGCATCTCCCGGTCGATCGTGCTCTCGCCGGAGGAGAAGATCCGGCTGGAGCTGGAGCCCAATTCGTCGGCGGTCGTGGTCGAGATGGACGGGTTGGTGTTCCGGGACGCGGCGACCGAGGGGGCCGTGGACATCAGCCTGCGCCGCAACGCCGGGTTGGTGGTCCGCTTCGATCCGCAGCGCCACCAGGAGCGCAACCAGCTCAAGATGAGCCTGCTGGACCTGCCCTTCCTTCCCGACCAACTCCGCGAGCTGCTCCCCGACGAACTACGACGCGAGAACCAACGGGAAATCCCACCCCGCTGCTGAGCGGGGCGACCGCGCGGCCGGGTCAGACCTGGCCGAGGACGTCGTCCACCAGGGTCTTGGCTTCCTGTTGGATCTGCTTCAGGTGGTCGGGGCCTCGGAAGGACTCGGCGTAGATCTTGTAGACGTCCTCGGTGCCGGAGGGTCGCGCGGCGAACCAGCCCGACTCGGTGGTGACCTTGAGGCCGCCGATCGGGGCGCCGTTGCCGGGGGCGTTGGTCAGCGTCGCCGTGATCGGCTCGCCGGCCAGCTCGGTGGCGGTGACCTGCTCCGGGGACAGCTTGCCGAGCACGGCCTTCTGCTCCCGGGTGGCCGGGGCGTCGACCCGGGCGTACGCGGGCGCGCCGAACCGTTGGGCGAGCTCCGCCCAGTGCTCGCTCGGGCTGCGCCCGGTGGTGGCCAGGATCTCGGCGGCGAGCAGGCAGAGCAGGATGCCGTCCTTGTCGGTCGTCCAGGTGCCGCCGTCCCGGCGCAGGAACGACGCGCCGGCGCTCTCCTCGCCGCCGAAGCCGACCGCCCCGTCCAGCAGGCCGGGAACGAACCACTTGAAGCCGACCGGCACCTCGAGCAGCGGCCGGCCCAGGTCGGCGGCGACCCGGTCGATCATCGACGAGGACACCAGGGTCTTGCCCACCGCGGCGGCCGGGCCCCAGCTCGTACGGGTGCGGAACAGATGGCCGATCGCCACCGCCAGGTAGTGGTTGGGGTTCATGAGGCCGGCATCCGGGGTGACGATTCCGTGCCGGTCGGCGTCGGCGTCGTTACCGGTGGAGATCTGGTACGCGGCGCGGGCGGCGATCAGCGACGCCATCGCGTTCGGCGAGGAGCAGTCCATCCGGATCTTGCCGTCGCCGTCCAGGGTCATGAACCGCCAGGTCGGGTCGACCGTCGGGTTGACCACGGTCAGGTCGAGCCGGTGCCGCTCGGCGATCTCGCCCCAGTACGCCACGCTCGCCCCGCCCAGCGGGTCCGCGCCGATCCGGATCCCGGCGTCCCGGATCGCGTCGATGTCGATCGCGGCCGGCAGGTCGTCGACATAGTTGGCGAGGAAGTCGTACTCCCCGGTGGTGTCGGCGGCCCGGGCCCGGGCGTGGGTGATCCGGCGGACCTCCTTGAGCCCGGCGGCGAGGATCGCGTTGGCCCGGTCCTGGATCCACCGGGTCACGTCGGTGTCGGCCGGCCCGCCGTTGGTGGGGTTGTACTTGAAGCCGCCGTCGTCCGGCGGGTTGTGCGACGGGGTGATGACGATGCCGTCGGCGAGCCCACTGGTGCGCCCCCGGTTGTGGGTGAGGATCGCGTGCGACAGCGCCGGGGTGGGGGTGTAGCCGTCCCGGCTGTCGACCAGCACGGTGACCCCGTTCGCGGCGAGCACCTCCAGCGCGTCCACCGCGGCCGGCGCGGAGAGCGCGTGGGTGTCCCGGGCGAGAAAGAGCGGGCCGTCGAGGCCCTGCTCCCGCCGGTAGTCGCAGAGCGCCTGGGTGACGGCCAGGATGTGGTCGGAGTTGAACGCGTTGCGCAGGCTGGAGCCCCGGTGGCCGGAGGTGCCGAAGGAGACCTGCTGCGCCGGGTCCGCTGGGTCCGGATGCTCGGCGTAGTAGGCGGTCACCAGGCGCGGCACGTCGACCAGGTCGGCGGGCTCGGCGGGCTGGCCGGCACGGGGGTGGGTCACGGGGGTCTACCTCCTCGATAGTGCGACGGACGACGGGGACCGGGTGGTCACGGCTCCACCTTCTGGCCCTTCCCGATCACCACGATGCCGTTGTCGGAGACGGTGTACCGCTGCCGGTCCTTCTCCAGGTCGACACCGATCTCGGCGCCCTCCGGGACGAACACGTTCTTGTCCAGGATGGCCCGCCGGATCACCGCGTGCCGGCCGATCTCGACACCTTCCATCAGCACCGAACCCTCGACGTGCGCCCACGAGTGCACCCGCACCTTCGGCGACACGATCGAGTTCTCCACCAGCGAGCCGGAGATCACCGACCCCGGGGAGACCATCGAGCCGACCGCCCGGCCGACCCGCTCACCCCACTGGTGTACGAACTTCGCCGGCGGCCAGGGCGGCTGCTCGGTGTAGATCGGCCAGTCGAAGTTGTAGAGGTTGAACACCGGGTGCACGTTGATCAGATCCATGTGCGCGTCGTAGAACGAGTCGAGCGTCCCCACGTCCCGCCAGTAGCCGCGGTCCCGGTCGTCGCTGCCCGGCACCTCGTTGTCCCGGAAGTCGTAGACGTTGGCCTCGCCCCGCTCGACGAGCATCGGGATGATGCTGCCGCCCATGTCGTGCTTGCTGGACTTGTCCTCCGCGTCGCGCTCGACCGCCTCGCAGAGCGCCCGGGTGGTGAAGACGTAGTTGCCCATCGACGCGTAGATCTCGTCCGGCGCGTCGGGCAGGCCGACCGCGTCGGTGGGCTTCTCCCGGAACGCCCGGATCCGCCGGCCGTCCTCGCCGACCTCGATGACGCCGAACTGGTCGGCCATCGACAGCGGCTGGCGGATACCGGCGACGGTGACCGCGGCGCCGGAGGCGATGTGGTCCTCCACCATCTGCCGCGGGTCCATCCGGTAGATGTGGTCGGCGCCGAAGACGATCACGTAGTCGGGCTGCTCGTCGTTGATCAGGTTGAAGCTCTGGTAGATGGCGTCGGCGGAGCCGGCGAACCACCAGGGGCCGCGACGCTGCTGCGCCGGCACCGGCGTGACGTAGTTGCCGAGCAGCGTGGACATCCGCCAGGTCTTGGTGATGTGCCGGTCGAGGGAGTGGGACTTGTACTGGGTCAGCACGACGATCTTGAGATAGCCGGCGTTGGCCAGGTTGGAGAGGACGAAATCGACCATGCGGTACATCCCGCCGAACGGGACGGCCGGCTTGGCCCGATCCGTGGTGAGTGGCATCAGGCGCTTGCCCTCCCCACCCGCCAGGACGATCGCGAGCACCTTGGCAGCCATGCCCCGACGCTATCCACCCGCGTCCCACTTCACCACTCGTACGGGGAGTCTTCTGCACTAGGGTGCGAGGTCATGACGGAACCCACCCCTCTGCGCGTTGACCTTCTCACTCGTGAGTACCCGCCGGAGGTCTACGGCGGCGCCGGGGTGCACGTCGAGTACCTGGCCCGGGAGTTGCGCCGGCACACCGACGTACGGGTGCACTGCTTCGGCCTGCCGCGCACCGAGCCGGGCGTCACCGCGTACGCCGAACCGCCCGGCCTGACCGGCGCGAACGCCGCGCTGCGCACGATGGGCGTGGACCTGGAGATGGCGGCCGGCGCGGCCGGCACCGACGTGGTGCACAGCCACACCTGGTACGCCAACCTGGCCGGGCACACCGCGAAGCTGCTGCACGGGGTACCGCACGTGCTGACCGCGCACAGCCTGGAGCCGCTGCGGCCGTGGAAGGCCGAGCAGCTCGGCGGCGGCTACGCGCTCTCCTCCTTCTGCGAGCGCACGGCGATGGAGGCCGCCGACGCGGTGATCGCGGTCAGCGCGGGAATGCGCCGCGACGTGCTGGCCGCCTACCCGCAGGTCGACCCGGACCGGGTCCGGGTGGTCTACAACGGCATCGACACCGTCCAGTACGCGCCGGACCGGAACACCGACGTGCTGGACCGGCTCGGCATCGACCCGGCCCGACCCAGCGTCGTGTACGTGGGAAGGATCACCCGGCAGAAGGGGCTGCCCTACCTGCTGCGGGCGGCCCGGGAGTTGCCGGCGGACACCCAGCTCGTGCTGCTCGCCGGCGCTCCGGACACCGCCGAGATCGCGGCCGAGGTCGAGGAGTTGGTCGCCGAACTGCGGGCCAACCGCTCCGGGGTGATCTGGGTGGCCGAGATGCTGCCCAAGCCGGAGGTGATCCAGGTGCTCACCCACGCCACCGTCTTCGCCTGCCCGTCGGTGTACGAGCCGATGGGCATCGTCAACCTGGAGGCGATGGCCTGCGAGACGGCGGTGGTGGCGACCGCCACCGGCGGCATTCCCGAGGTGGTGGCCGACGGCGAGACGGGCCTGCTGGTGCCGATCGAGCAGGCCACCGACGGGTCCGGTCAGCCGCTGGACCCGCCGCGGTTCGTCGCCGACCTGGCCGCGCGGCTCAACGAACTGCTCGCCGACCCGGCCCGCACCGCGCAGCTCGGCCAGGCCGGCCGGCAGCGGGCGGTGCGGCACTTCTCCTGGGACGCCATCGCCCGGCAGACCCTGGAGGTGTACCGCTCCGTTGGGGCAGCGGGGTCAACGCGCGGGTAGCGCAGGCCGCGAGCCCGCGGCCCGACGCCGACTCCGCCGGACCTTCACGGAAGCCTCAGCCATCCTCGGAGCTGAGGATGATGGCGCTGAGCTCGACAACGAATCTCCGCACGTCGTCGGTCCGACCGCTGTCTGTGTCGTGACCGTGCCCGTACCACCAGTCGCGTGCCCACTTGATGAGATGCGCCCATTCGGGGCAGACGCCGACTGTCTGGTCGGCGGCCTGCCGTTTGGAGAGTTGGCGGCCGTACCGAAGACGCTGCAGGGCGCGGCACATGGTGAGCACCGCGTACGACTGGGCCCCGGGCGTCGTCATCCGCATGACCCAGGTCGGCCAGTCGCGGACGTGGTCGAGCAGAGCCGACCGAACGAGACCGGCGTCGAAGGCCGGCAGCAGCGTATCGGCTGGCTGCCCCAGCAGGACCCGACCACTGTCGTGGACAGTGGACCAGGTCACGACGCGGTGCGTGGTGGCCTCCAGAAGGTGCAGTGATTCACCCGGACTGACGCGTGCGATCAGGCGATAGGGGGCGATGCCACCACCCGCCGCCTGACGCACAACGTCGATCGATACGTACTCCACCTCGATCCGGCCCGCCCACTGCGGGTGCCGCCCATCAAGGTTCGCGTGTAGTGCGGCGAGCACGTCGAGAAGCTGCTCACTCGGATCGGCGTTCAATACTGCGAGCAGATCAAGATCACTGCGGTCGGCAGCGAAGTCGCCAGCCACCAGTGAACCGTGCACGTACAGGCCCACCAGCCCGTCCTTCAGCGCACCACGCCAAGCGTCACGAAGATCGAAGAGAAGTGCCTCGGGCGATGCCACCGCATCATCCTAGGGTGGTTGGCGCCGCGAGAAACAGGCCAAGAGAGGCCCACACCAACACGATCGCGAAGCCAAAATGTCGTACACGTGTTCTAGTCTTTGCCGGTGATCGATGCGTTGGAGCTCGCGGAGACCGCAGTGGCGGCCTGCTTCGACGCGGCCACCTGGGCCGCCACCGAGCACGACCTCGTCGCGGCACTGGATGCCACGCACCGCCTTGAGCAACGCCTGGCCGCGGTCAAGCTGACCCTCGTGCGCGAGTTGGACGGTCGAGGCACCGCGACCGCGCAGGGCGCGTCCTCGACGGCGGTGTGGCTACGTGACCGGTTGCGTCTCGGGGTCGGCGCCGCCCGCCGCCTGGTCGAGCTCGCCGCGGTGCTCGACGCCGCCCCGGCCGGGGTGCGTGACGCCTTGACCGATGGGTTGGTCAACGTGGAGCAGGTCCGCGTCATCGCCGAGACGGTCGGGACCGTGCACACCGTCGCCGGAGCGCAGGCCGCCGACAAGGCCGTCGGTGTCCTCGTCGACTGGGCGGCGCAGTTCGACGCCACCCTGCTGCGCAAGCTCGGCTCCCGAATCCTCGACCACGTCGCCCCGGAGGTCGCCGACGCCGCCGCGCAGGTGGCGCTGCAGGCGGAGGAGTCGCGGGCCGTCCGCGACCGGCACGTCACCGTCAGCGAGCAGCCCGACGGTCGACTGCGCCTCACCGGCACCCTCGACACCGAGGCCGCCGCCCTGCTCCGCGCCGTCATCGACCCGCTCACCGCACCCGCCGGGCCGGACGACACCCGCACCCCGGGGCAGCGCCGCCACGATGCCCTGGCCGACGTCTGCCGCCTCGCCCTACGCGCCGGTGAGTTGCCCGAGCACGGCGGCGACACCACCCAGCTCGTCGTCACCACCAGCTACGACGTCCTGCGCCAGCACCTCGACGCCGGCACGCTCGACACTGGCGGGCACCTCATACCCGAGGCGGTGCGTCGCCTCGCCTGCGACGCGAGCATCCTGCCCGCCATCCTCGGCGGCACCGGTCAGGTCCTCGACGTCGGCCGGCAACGCCGTCTCATCACCGGCCCGCTGCGGCGCGCGCTGGTGCTACGCGACCGGGGCTGCGCCTTTCCCGGCTGCGACCGCCCACCCCGCTGGTGCGACGCCCACCACCTCCTGCACTGGACCGACGGCGGCCCGACCAGCCTCGACAACGCCGTCCTGCTCTGCGGCCACCACCACCGACACATCCACCACAGCGACTGGGTCGTCCAGCTCGGCGGCGACGGCCGCCCCGAATTCCGCCCACCCGCCTGGCTCGACCCCGACCAACTACCCCGCCGCAACCACTACCACCGACGCAGATAGCCAACGACCCAGCTGGCCAACCACCACGGCGGCCCGATCCAGGGCCCGTCCCGATGCAACCCCCACTGGGTAGCGCTCCCGTGTCCGAGGCCAGACGACGCCCGTCAAAGCACGCACGCCGCGGGTAACGCCCACCGGGTGACGCTTGCCGGGCGACGCCGTCAGGCGACGTGCAGGGTTGCGGCGAGCTGGGCCAGGCCGGCCGGGGCGGCGGCCGATCGCGCCACGACAGCAATCAGATCCCGTACCGCAGGCCGGTCGTGCACCTCGCTGCGGGCGGTGCGTTCCGCGCCGAGCAGCGTCCGGCCCGCCCGGAGCAGGTCGCCAGCCAAGGCGTACGCGCGGGCCACATCGAGCAGGTACGCGGCCCGGTGCTCGGGCGGCAGCCACCGCCACTGGTCACCGGCTACCAGCCGCTCGTGCCGTACCGTCGCCGCCGCGACGTCCCCGAGGTCCGCCTCGGCCACCACCCGGGCCGCCTCGACCGACGCGGGGTTGAATCCCTCGCTCCCGACTCCGATCTTGCCGGCGATCTCCGCGGCCTGGTCGAGCAACTCCAGGACGCAGCGTTGCTCTCCCCGACCGGTGGCGGCGAGCGCGGCCTGCACCAGCAGCGTTCCGGCCAGCGAATCGCAACCAGGGTTGGCCGGCATGATCCGGCGAGCGGCGATGACGGCCGTCTCCATCGCGGACCGTCGTCTGCCTCCGGCGCGCAGGGCCTGACTCAGCGGCACGGTGGCGACGGCGGCCACCTGCGGATCGTTCGTGGCCACGGCGACGGCCATCCCCCGGTCGGCGGCCAGCCAGGCCAGCTCCCCCTGGTCGAGTTTCACCAGCACCAGGGCGATGAGCCCGTACATCGAGACCAGCAGGCCATCGGTTGTCGGACCGGGGCGAGCGGCCTGTGCCGCACGGGCGGCGTCGAGCAGGCCAGGCAGCAGGACGAGCAGCGCAGGGTACCGAGCGTGCCGATAGCACTGGTCTGCGTGGTCCAGGCGGGCACGCAGCCCTTCGACGGCGGCCGGCCGGCTCGAACCTCGCCCGGCCCCAAGGGCGCTCCGCTGCTGACGAGAGGACCCCTGATGTCAAACCCAACATAGGACCCTAAGTAGCCACAGGATCCACGCCGAGTCGCATGCAGTGAGAGTCTGGACAGGCTGACGAGAGGTGGTTCACTATGCCCCGCAAGCCTGTCTACGAGCAGGTCGTCGATGACGTCACCGCGTCAATCCGAAGCGGCACGCTTAAGCCCGGCGACAAGTTGCCAACGATCGCCGAACTTGCCCGGCAATACAGCTCGTCCGACAATCCGATCAAGCGAGCTCTGTGGATCTTGGATGAGCGGGGCTGGATCGAGGTGCACCAGGGCAAGGGCTCGTTCGTGGCACCGGAACCGCCCGCCTGAGTGCGTGTCGGTCGCGGTGGCGGTCTCGCGAATATGGCTCGACGCGGCGATGGCCGGCCGCCACGATGCTGAGTCATGGCGGACGACAAGTCGAACAGGCCACCCCTCCTTGTTACGTGGGCAGAGGTCGACCCGGCGCGGCACCCGTTCGACCCGGTCGAGATGTCGGTGGCGGTCCGGGCGTTGGTCCCTCCGCCGCCTCCCCGGCCAGCCTTCCGCGACGGCCAGTGGGTTGGGGAAACAGAAGCCTTCGCCTGGGTTGAGTCCGTCAGCGTGCCCCTGTCCGGCCGGTTCGGCCCGTGGGCCTACCGCTGGTACTGGGGGCCCTGGGAAAGGGAGCAGTTGGGCTTTGTGACCGACCGCACCCCGACGCCCGCTGACGCGCCGGCTTTCGTCGCCGACTCGCTGCTGGCCTGGCGGCGCTGGTTGGAGAGCGTGGCTGAGCGTTTCGACCGGATTCTGCCGTCGCTCGATCCGGCGCGGGCCGCCGCCGCTGCCGACGTCGTCGCAGCCTGGGAGGCCGCCTTCGCACAGCTGATCACGTTCGCCGCGGCCCCCGTCGTCGAATACGACGACGACTGGCCGGGGTGGTGCGAGATCGTCCTGCGGTGGTTTCTCACGGCCACCGGCATGCCGCCGGAAAAGGCGCATGCTCTGCTCGACGGAGCGTTCGGCGAACGGCTCCACCGGTGGGTGCCGCTGACGGCGGTGGAGATCGGCGATGTCGCCGAACGGGTCGCCAGAGACGTCCTCAGCCCCACCGGGATCGTGCCGGCCGCCCAAGTCGGCAACTGGCCCGACACCTGGCCACAGGGCTGGCCGTCATGGCGGGCGACGAACATCGACCGGGGCGTGGGCTGAAATCCCGCAATACCTCCCCTAACGCACGGCAAGTGGTGTGCCGCCGAACTCATGATCGTGCTCGATCCAGGAAACAGTGGCCTCGCGGTGCAAACGAGGCACTACATCCGGGATCGAGCACGATCATGAGCCACACGCCGGCCACGGGTCGGTCGCCGATGATGCTCGACGCCCCTCGCTTGCCAACCAGTTGCTTGCCGCGCGCGAACGGATCTCGCACAGTAGGTTGGCGGGGTGACAGGACGGTTCCCGATCGAAGACGTCTCCCCCGTGGTCGCCTGCGGTCGCTACCCGGCCAAGGCAGTGGTCGACGAGCCGGTGCCGGTGTCGGCCCGCGCCTACCGCGAGGGCCACGACGCGCTCGGCTGTAACGTGGTGTGGGCCAGCCCGGACGGCACGAGCCGCCCGTTCACCCGGATGCGTCCCGGCGAACCGGGCCAGGACCGCTGGCACGCCGTCATCCGCCCGGACGCCGTCGGCGCCTGGACCTTCACCGTCGAGGCGTTCCAGGACCCGTACCTGACCTGGCAGAACGCGGTGACCAAGAAGATCGCCGCCGGACAGGGGCCGGCCGAGCTGGCCAACGACCTCGCCGAGGGCGCGCGGGTGCTCACCGCGGCCCGCCCGCTGGTGCCGGAAGCCGAGCGGGCCGGGGTCGCCGCGGCGCTGACCGCGCTGGTCGACACCGACCTGCCGCTGCCGCAACGGGTCGATCCGGCACTGGCCCTGGCCGACCTGCTCTGGGCGTACCCGGTGCGGGAGTTGGTCACCACCGGTGACACGTACTCCCTCTGGGTGGACCGGCAACGGGCGCTCTACTCGGCCTGGTACGAGTTCTTCCCCCGCTCCGAGGGGGCCGTGGACGGGCGATCCGGCACGTTCGCGACCGCCACCGAACGGCTGCCCGGCGTCGCCGCGATGGGCTTCGACGTGCTCTACCTGCCGCCGATCCACCCGATCGGCCGGGTCAACCGCAAGGGCCGCAACAACGCGCTCACCGCCGGGCCGACGGACGTGGGCTCGCCGTGGGCGATCGGCGCCGCCGAGGGCGGCCACGACGCCATCCACCCCGATCTGGGTACGCCGGCAGACTTCCGAGCCTTCATCGAGGCGGCGGCGGCGCAGGGCCTGGAGGTGGCGATGGACCTGGCGCTGCAGTGCGCGCCGGACCACCCGTGGGTCAGCGAGCACCCGGAGTGGTTCACCACCCGGGCCGACGGCAGCATCGCGTACGCGGAGAACCCGCCGAAGAAATACCAGGACATCTACCCGGTCAACTTCGACAACGATCCGGAGGGCATCCGGGCCGAGGTACTGCGGGTGGTGCTGCACTGGATCGGCGAGGGCATCCGGATCTTCCGGGTGGACAACCCGCACACCAAACCGTTCGACTTCTGGCACTGGTTGATCGCCGAGGTGAAGAAGGTCGACCCGGACGTGCTGTTCCTGGCCGAGGCGTTCACCCGGCCGGCCATCATGCACGGCCTCGGCAAGATCGGCTTCAGTCAGTCGTACACCTATTTCACCTGGCGCACGACGGCCGCCGAGATGCGGGCGTACTGCGAGGAGCTGGTCGTCGCGGCCGACTACATGCGGCCCAACTTCTGGCCGAACACGCCGGACATCCTGCACGAGTCGCTCCAGCACGGCGGCCCGCCGATGTTCAAGATCCGGGCGGTGCTGGCCGCGCTGCTCTCCCCCTCCTGGGGCCTGTACGCCGGCTACGAGCTGTTCGAGCACGTGGCCCGGCCGGGCGCCGAGGAATACCTGGACAACGAGAAGTACGAGCTGCGCCCCCGGGACTGGGCCGGCGCCGAGGCGCAGGGCCGTTCACTGGCGCCGTTCCTCGCCACCCTCAACCGGGTACGCCGCGACAACCCCGCCCTGCACCAGCTCCGCAACCTGCGCTTCCACGAGATCGACAACCCGGCGCTGCTCTGCTGGTCCAAGCATGACCCGGAGACCGGCAACACGGTCATCGTGGTCTGCTCGTTCGACCCGCACACCGTGCAGTGGGGCAACACCACGCTGGACATGCCGGCCCTCGGCTACGACTGGCACGAGCGGTTCACCGTGCACGACGAGTTGACCGGCACCAGCTACGACTGGGGTCAGCGCAACGCGGTCCGGCTCGACCCGTACCTGCAACCGGCGCACGTGCTGACCGTGCGCCGGCCGACCCCGCCCGCCGTACCGGAGCGGGTGGGCGCCCAGCGGGCGCAGCTCACCGTCACCGAGGTGCCGGACGACCTGTCGGGCGGCACCGCGCCGACCGCCCCCGTCCCGACCCCTCCCCGCCGGTCCGCCCCCGTTCCGACCCCTCCGCGCCGGTCCACCCCTGTTCCGACCCCTCCGCGCCGGTCCACCACCGCACCGACCGATACCGCCTCGAAGGACCCCCGATGGACGAGCTGATCTCCGGCGCGACGCACGACCCGCACGCGCTGCTCGGCGCGCACCCCGCTGACGGGTGGACCACGATCCGCACCCTGCGCCGGGGCGCCAGCGACGTTTCGCTGCTCGTCGGCGACGAACGGCACCCGATGAAGCGGGTACACGACGTCGGTGTGTTCGAGAGCCACGTCGAGGGCACCGTGCTCGACTACCGGATCGACGCCGACGGCCGGGTCAGCGACGACCCGTACCGTTACCCGCCGACCCTCGGCGAGCTGGACCTGCACCTGATCGGCGAGGGCCGGCACGAGCGGCTGTGGGAGGCCCTCGGCGCGCGGGTCTTCGACGAGGGCGTGGCGTTCACGGTGTGGGCGCCGAGCGCCCGTGGGGTGCGGGTCGTCGGCGACTTCACCGGCTGGGCGCCGGACGACGGCTGGCCGATGCGGTCGCTCGGCTCCAGCGGCGTGTGGGAACTCTTCGTCCCGAACGCCCGGGTCGGCGCCCGCTACAAGTACCGCGTCCTCGGTGCCGACGGGCAGTGGCGGGACAAGGCCGACCCGCTCGCCGCGTACGCCGAGGTGCCGCCGGCCACCGCGTCGGTCGTGCACCACTCGACGTACCAGTGGTCGGACGCGGACTGGCTGGCCCGGCGGGCCGATCGGCAGCCGCACCAGGAGCCGATGAGCGTCTACGAGGTGCACCTCGGCTCGTGGCGACCCGGTCTGAGCTACCGCGAGCTGGCCGACCAACTCACCGCGTACGTCACCGAACTGGGCTTCACGCACGTGGAGTTCCTGCCGGTGATGGAGCACCCGTTCGGTGGCTCCTGGGGCTACCAGGTGACCGGCTACTACGCGCCGACCTCCCGGTTCGGCGACCCCGACGAGTTCCGGCACCTGGTCGACCGGCTGCACGCCGCCGGCATCGGCGTCATCCTGGACTGGGTGCCCGCGCACTTTCCCAAGGACGAGTGGGCCCTCGCGCGCTTCGACGGCACCCCGCTCTACGAGCACCCGGACCCGCGCCGCGGCGAGCATCCCGACTGGGGCACGTACGTCTTCGACTTCGGCCGCCGCGAGGTCCGCAACTTCCTGGTCGCCAACGCGCTCTACTGGTGCGACCAGTTCCACGTCGACGGGCTGCGGGTGGACGCCGTCGCGTCGATGCTCTACCTCGACTACTCCCGCGAGGAGGGCCAGTGGGCCCCCAACCAGTACGGCGGCCGGGAGAACCTGGAGGCCATCGCGTTCCTGCAGGAGGTCAACGCGACGGTCTACAAGCACCACGCCGGCGTGGTGATGATCGCCGAGGAATCCACCGCCTGGCCGGGCGTCACCCGGCCCACCGCGGACGGCGGGCTGGGCTTCGGCTTCAAGTGGAACATGGGCTGGATGCACGACACCCTGCTCTACACCTCGAAGGACCCGATCTACCGCCAGCATCACCACCACCAGCTCACCTTCTCCCTGGCGTACGCCTGGAGTGAGAACTACGTGCTGCCGATCAGCCACGACGAGGTGGTGCACGGCAAGGGCTCACTGGCCGGCAAGATGCCCGGCGACACCTGGCAGCGGCTCGCCAACGTACGCGCGCTGCTGGCGTACATGTGGGCGCACCCGGGCAAGCAGTTGATCTTCATGGGCTCCGAGCTGGCCGACGACCGGGAGTGGAGCGAGGAGCGCGGCCTCGACTGGTACCTGCTGCACGACCCGGCCCGAGCCGGGGTGCAGCGGCTGGTCGTCGACCTGAACCGGGTCTACCGGGACACCCCGGCACTGTACGCACAGGACACCGAGCCGGCCGGGTTCCGCTGGATCGCCGGCGACGACGTCGCCAACAACACCGTGTCCTTCGTCCGGATCGCGCCGGACGGCTCGACGCTGGTCTGCGTGGCCAACTTCTCCGCCCTGCCGCTGCACGACTACCGGATCGGCCTACCGGCCGGTGGCACCTGGACCGAGGTGCTCAACACCGACGCCCACCACTACGGCGGCTCCGGAGTGGGCAACCTGGGCGCGGTGCACGCCGAGGATGTGCCGTGGCACGGAATGGTGGCGTCGGCGGCCCTCCAGGTCCCCCCGCTAGGTGCCATCTGGCTCCGCCAAGCCTGACCCCCGCACCCCACGCCCACCCCACGCCCCGCCCGCCCCACGCCCCGCCACCCACGCCCACCCCACGCCCCGCCCGCCCCACCCACGCCCCGTCGATCTAGGGCGTATCGCTGCTAGTTGACCTCCGTGAGCGACGATTTTCCCTAGATCGACGCGGAGGGCGGGGCGGCGGGGGCTAGATCGACGCGCAGGGCGGGGGCGGCTCGGCGGGATCTGTCGACCCGGCACGGCCGGCCGCGTCCTCGGACACCAGTAGGTGGGGAGGCTGACCCGCGTACCTTCGTCTCTCGACCGGCAGACCGGGCCGGAGCACCGGGGCGAGCGCGTCGAAGACCGCCGCCACCGCCGCTCCGTGGTACTGCTCGAATCGCTCGGTCGCCTGCAGCCAGAGCGCGCCACCGCTCAGTTCCTCCACACGGGTGAACGCGCCCGTCGCCTTCAACACACCGGAGCCGCCAAGCTTGTGGGCCAACTCCCTCGGGACGATCGTCAGCCACGAGTAGCCCCGCAACAGCCGGCGACACTCGTTGACCGTGTGCTGGGGGCTCGTGCTGCTCGGGCGGGTAGTTCCGCGGGGGAAGACAGTCCTCCAGAGCGGTGGCGCCGACCCCGTACCCGTAGGCGATGTGGCCGAATCCAGGGTCCCACCTGTCCGCGTAGGAGCGCAGCGCGTCCAACCACACCTGCTGAACGGCCAGACTCTCGGCCGACCCGTCGATTCGCTCGTCGTTCTCCAGGACCGACAGTCTCATCCAGCCGGGCGACACCGCGTCATGTCGAACGCTGAGAACCAGGTGTCGGCGCCCGCGGTGCCCCATCTCGTCGAGTTCGCCGATCTCCAGCGTCGCCATCGCGGGGAGGTCGGCCAACTCCCTCCGCAGCCAGGCGAACCCCGAGGCCGAGCAGTTGCGCTCAGTCATCTTCGCCGGAGCGGTGATGCCGCCACGGGAAACCGTGAGCACGCCGAACATCGAGCCGGGCTCCCCCTGCCCCTTCGGCACCCGGGCGGGAAGGGTTGTCAGCGCCTGCCGCGCGTCCGGCAGAAGCCGCGCTGACAGCCCGTTCAGCCACTCGTACCCGATCGCACTCAGGTAGTCGGGAGACCCGCCCACGTCGAGCTGCAGGTCTATGGGAACAGGATGCATGTCAGCGAACCTCGGTGGGGCACGTCAAGCGACATAGTCGAAGGCGCACCCTGACTCCTCAGATATTTGGCTCGGTGTCAACAACTTCTCAGAATTCGCGCCCTGGTCATAGACATATTTGACTGACTTGGCATCGGTGCCCGACTGAAATTCCGGCACTTCCTTGAGCCGGAACGCATCACCGACGACATGTCGCCGATCCGCCCTGAGGACCGTGATTTCAACGGCCGATATTTCCGGCCGAACTGCACCACTCTTCGCCAGAACGAGCACCCGAGTGAAGGAACTGTCCCGACCAATGACGAATTCGCCCTTCGCGGCAGCATCGCTGTGCGGATCCGCCACCTTCCAGTATGGCGCGAGTGTGGGTTCGCCGGTCCGCGAGCCCGTGCGTTCAAGCGCGGCCTGGTTGTCGTACACCTCGACGATCGAGATCCGTTCGTCGTCGCAGAGCGGGGCCAGGATGCGGACCTCATCACCAATTTTCGCCACTCCCACCGCATAAGCGGCATCGCCCGGAAAACGCATCCCGCAGTGGCTACGAGCAGGGCGGTGGACAGCAGCACGCCCACAAGCCACCGCAAAGGTCCGGCGACCTCCCGAAACATGAGTAGCTTCCTCCGTCGCTGCTCGCAATCTCAGGCAGCTCCGCGGCGCCAGTTCATCAGGTGTTCGTTCAGCCCGGCGACGGCCCGCTGCCCGGGCGAGGCGTCGTACTGGAACAGCCCGTATCCGCCGAGGGCGTTCAGCTCGACGATGGCCTCGCTGCCGTCCGCGCGCCGTCGTCGGATCACCGGCACTGTCGGCCCGTTCAGGACCGGGGCACCGTCGCCCTGCGCCATCTCGATCTCGAGGATCTCATCCCAGGAGACGGTCGTGGTGCTGGTTAACTCGCGTACCACGACGCCATGCCGTTTGGCGTGCACGCCGAGCGTCGGTGCACGGAGGACTCCGAGCCAAAGTACGAGGGCGCTCACCCCGAACCCGATCGCCGAGACCGTGTTCGTCTGGGAGATCGCGACGCCGGTGACGATGACCGCCATCACCGTCATGACGGCCATCAGAGCGATGTTCCAGAACCACGATCGCCAGGCCGTTCTCATCTCGACTTGAAAAGGGCTCCGGGGGCCCACGGGAGGGTCATCAGATCTTCCACGAGGGCGCGACTGAAGAGACTCTGACGCTGAGTGACGCCCCGCGCGAGAGGGGTGACCGAGAAGTGGGCGGCTTGAATCGCAAGGGTCGCGATCACCGTGAAGAAGGAGGCGAGGGCGACCACGATGAGCGGTACGAGGACCACCACGAGCACCCTGTGGCTGATGAGCGCGTTGGCCGCCAAGACTTGCGTCAACGCGACGGACGCAGCCGCAAGGAGCACGAGTCGGAACGCCAGCACGAGCAACCGGTACGACGTGCGACTCCTCATCGCGGCTACCTGATCCTGTGACACACAACCCTCCATTGAGTAGCTAGTCAGCCTCGACGGGCAACGCACCAGGACCACTGAGCCGGGTGACCTCCCTGATCCGCCGCACCGCCTCGTCCCGATACGGGACAGCGTCCCGGGCCTGCCAGACGTAGCCCGGACCCGTCGGGAGGATGACGCAGAAGGCGACGGTTTCGCCGAACCTCGAGCTGATCGTTAACCGGGCGCCGTCAGCGGGCTGGACACCCGTCACGTCCGCGAGGCTCATCGACTTGGCACGGATCCAGGACTCGACAAAGCTGCGTACTCCCCAGACCCGAACAGGTGCGAAGAGCAGTCGCCTGGTGGTGATGATGAGGAGGGCGCCGGACACACTGAACACTGATCGGCCAAAGGGGAAGTATCCGCGCTGGGTGAAGACGATCCGCTCGTCCGGCGCCAGCCGAGGCTGCGCATAGCTCAGCATCGCCCCCACTCCCCACCTCCCGCTCGAACGGATCGGGTAGGACCGTAGCGCAGCCCAACAAGCCCACCCCGCCCACGCCCCGCCCCCACCCCCGCCCCGCCCCCCCCCCCCGCCCCCCCGCCCGACGGGCTGCGCCACGCCCTGGCTGCCGGCCGCTGGGACCGGGCCGGCGACCTGTTCGTGGCGCACTGGCCGGAGCTGACCCGGTACGACCGTGACCCGGTGACCCACCCAGCACCCCCGGATCCGCCCCCGGACGTGCTCCGCGCCGACCCCGAGGTGGCGCTGGCGTACGCGGCCGAGCGGGCGTACGCCGGTGACCTGCCGGCCGCCACCGGGCACCTGCGCCTCGCCGCCGGGTACGCCGACGGCCTGCCGGTGCCGCGCCGGGACCGGTTCGTCCGGCTGGCCACCGCCCTGGAGCTGACCGTGGCCCGACTCGACGGCGACATCGGGCAGGTCCGGGCTGCCGCCGCCCGGCTGCTGCGTACACGTCCGCCGAGCAGCACGCCGGCCGGTACGCCGAACCCCGCGCCCACGACCGGCGGGGGCGGTGCCGCCGACGACGCGGACCTGCGCGGGTTCACCGGCACCGCATTGGCGCTGGTCGAGATGGCCGCCGGCGAGCTGCCGTACGCGCGTTTCGGGCGGGCCCGGGCGGCGGCCCGGGAGGCCGGGCGGACGCGTACCGAACTGGTCGGCGCCAGCCGCTCCGCGCTGCTGCTCGCGGTCCGCGGCGAGCTGCGGGCGGCCGAGCAGGCGGCGTTGGATGCGCTGGGCATGCCGGCCTGCCGGGGCTGGTCCTGCCGGCTCGACTGCGGATACGCCTACCTGGCGCTGGCCGTGGTGGCGCTGCACCGGGACCAGCCGGAGGAGGCTGCGGCCAACCTGGCCCTGGCCGCCCCGGCGATCGACGCGATAGGCCCGAGCGACCCGACCGGCTCCGCCCCGGTGCCGGCCGATGGCGAGTGGCCGGGGGTGCCGGCTGGCGAGCCGGTGGCGGCGGCGGTGGCCGCGCTGTGCCGCGCACAGCTGTACCGCGACGCGGGTGACCCGGCCGCCGGTCAGCGCCTGCTCGTCCGTGCCGGGGAGGCGCTCGCCGGCCTGCCGGCCGCAGCCGAGTTGGCGGGACTGCTGCGGGCGGCCGAGGCCGACCTGCGTGCCGAGCGCGGAGACGTCGACACCGCCCGGCTGCTGCTGGCCGGTGCCGCCGACGACGGCGCGGACCCCGTGCTCGCGGTGGCGTTGGCCCGGGTGGAGCTGCGTGGCGGCGACACCGGTGCCGCCGGCCGGACACTACCGGCGTGGCAGGCGCCGTCCGCCACGGCCTGGCCCCTTCCGGTACGCCTGGACGCCGGTCTGTTGGACGCGGTGCTGGCCGGGCGCGGCGGGGACGAGCGCCGGGCCGGCCGGATCCTGGAAGAGGTGCTCGATCTGGCTGGCCCGCAGGGCTGCCGACGGGTCTTCACCCGCGCCGACCCGCCGGTCCGGGAACTGCTGGCCGCACACGTGGACGCGGGCACCGCACACTTCTCGCTGGTCAGCGACCTGGTCCGGGGCGCCGGTCAGACGTCGGCCGGTCAGCCGGCCGAGCCGGGCGGCACACTCGACGAGCCGCTCACCGAGCGCGAGTTGACCATCCTGCGGTACCTGCAGAGCATCCTGTCCAATGTGGAGATCGCCAGTGAGCTGTCGCTGTCGGTCAACACCGTGAAGACCCACGTACGCAACATCTACCGCAAGCTCGACGCGACCCGCCGGCGCGAAGCGGTCCGGCGGGCGCGCGAGCTGCGGTTGATCTGAACTGGCCGATCCGCCGACGGTCCGGCGCTCGCCCTCGGTCAACCGTTGGCGGCGGCGTCCACGGCGGCCAGCAGGTCGGGCAGGTCGTACCCGCCCTCGTGCCGGACCTCGTTGACGAAGAGGGTGGGCGTGCCGTTCACCCCGCTGCGGATGCCGCCGACGAAGTCCCGACGCACCCGGTCGGCGTGCGCCCGACCCTCCACCTCGGCGTTCAGCTCGTCGGGCGGCAACCCGAGCTGCTCGACGCCGAGCGAGAGGTGCACCGGGTCCAGTTGGTCCTGGTGCTCGTAGAGCCAGTCGTGCATCTCCCAGAACTTGCCCCGGACGCCGGCCGCCTCGGCCGTCTCGGCGGCGCCCTCGGCGTACGGGTGCATGTTGGCGATGGGGAAGTAGCGGTAGACCAGCCGTACCGTGTCGGCCCGCTGGCGCAGCAGTTCGTGCAGGTTCGGGTACGCGGCACCGCAGAACTGACACTGGAAGTCGCCGTACTCGACGACGGTCACCGGCGCGTCGGCCGGCCCGCGGATGTGATCGTCACTGACTACCGGGTCGCGGAGCCGGGCGGTGACCTGAAGTGGGGTGGTCATCCGGCCAGCACCTCCCGGTTGGCGGCGAGTCGGTCCAGCGCGTCGAAGATGCCGTCCGCGCCCGGGTTGACTTCGGGTGGGGAGAGGTAGCTCCAGGCCACCGTCCCGGCCGTGTCGAGCACCACCAACGCCCGGGCCGCCTCGCCCTGCGGGGCGTACGCGCCATAGCGGCGGGCCACCTCGCCCTTGGGCTCGAAGTCGGACAGCAGTGGAAACTCGATGCCCCGGCTCTCCGCGAAGGCTCGGTGCGACCAGATGCCGTCCACCGAGATGCCGAGCACCGCCGCCCGGTACTGCTCGAAGACCGGCGCCGCCGACTGGTACAGCGACATCTGATCACCGCAGACCGGGCTCCAGTCGGCGGGGTAGAAGGCGAGCACGACCGGCCGGCCGCGGAACTGCTCGGGCCCGGTCTGGCGCCCGTCCGGGGTGCCCGCCAGGGTGAAACCGGGCGCGGTCTGCCCGGGTTGGATCAGCCCGTTCGGATCACTCATGCCCCCAGCCTGCTCCCTGGGTGGGTGAGGCCGGCTCACCCACCCAGGGTGGTTCCACGCTCCGGCTCAGCGCAGCACCGGGGCGACCGCGATGTGGTTCTGCACCTCCCGGATGCCCGGCGCGGACCAGGCCACCTGCTCGACCTCGGCCCGCTCGGGCATCGAGTGCACCAGCCCGGAGAGCACCACGGTGTCGCCGTGGACCCGGACGCTGACCCGCTCGGCCTCGGTGGCGCCGGCGCGGGCCAACGCGTCGACGATCCGCTCGGCCAGGTTCCGGCCGTCCGGCGGGGCCGTCGGCCGGACGGTGATGCCGTTGCTCACCCCGCGTACGCCGGTCAGTCGGCCGACCGCCCGCTCGGCGGCCCGGCGCTGGTACTCCCACTCGACCTCGCCGTGCAGCGTCACCCAGCCGGACGAGACGGTGACCTGGAGCTTTTCGACGGGTACGAACGCGTCCCACTCCAGCGCGTGTCCGGCCGCGGCGGCCAGGTCGGGATCGGCGCGCTCGGCGGTGCCGGGCAGTCGTACGGCCAGGTCGTTGGCGATCGCCCGGACCTGGGCGACCCGGTGCGCGGCCCGCTCGGCGGCCCACTTCTTCGCATAGCTGTCCACCCGGCCGGTCAACGTGACGACGCCCTCGGCGACGGTCACCCCGATCTCGTGCGGCTGGACCCGAGGTTCCCAGGTCAGCTCGTCGAGCACGGCCGACTGGATGTCCTGGTCGGTGCGACTGATCGTCGAGACGGCCATCTGTCCCTCCTCCGCTGCGTCGACGGCGGACCGGATGACGGCTGCGGGCCGGAGGTCCGCCGGAGATCGATCCTGCCGTCGGCCAGGGTGAACCGTCCTCGCCCCGTCCGGGTGAGTGGGGATCGGTACCGCCCACCGCCAAGATCCGCGCGGGGGAAAAGGGTGAGCCCCGTTCGACCGGAGTCGAACGGGGCCCGTGGGGTTGCGGGGTGGGGTCAGTCGTCCAGGCCGACGGGGGTGTTGGGGCGGTCGACGTCGACGAACTCGACGTCGTCCACGGCGCGGTCGTCCCGACTGCCGGCGGCCCGGGCGGCGGAGCCGACGGCCCAGCCAACCGCCGCGCCGACCAGCGCGGCGCCGATCAGCAGCGTCCAGGGCAGTGCCGGCTGGCGGCCGGCGAGTGCGTCGAATGCCAACGCGGCGCGGCGCCGTGCCTCTTCGGCGGCGGAGCCCACCAGGTCACCTGCCTCGTCGGCGAGGTCGCTGCTGCTGCGACGGGCCGAGCGGGCGGTGTCCCGGACACTGTCTCCCGCGGAGCTGACGGCGGAGGCCAGGTGCTCCCACGCCTGGTCCGCGATCCGCTCCGGCTTGCTGCGGCGGTCCAGCAGGTTGGTTCCGAACATCGTGGTTACCTCCTCGGGTGCCGAAGCCGCCGGCCACTTCGGACTTCGGCGTCTGCTCAGCGCGTCACGGTTCGCCTAACCCGAAATGCCCCACGCCGGCCGGGCGCAAACCCGACCGGCGCGGCTCGGGCAGATATCAGCGCAGTACCACCGCGGCGACGCCCCGGGCGAAGTCGTCGTCATCGTCGTCGTCATCGTCTCCGCCGCCGAAACCGCAGGCCAGTACGAGGGCGAGCAGGACGCCGACGCCGGCCAGCCCAGCCAGTCTCTTGATCATTGATGATCCTCTCCGTCGCGGTGGGCATCCGGTCCGATGCTAGGAGGCAGCGGCAACCGTCCGGACGGGCCAGCAACAGCGCCTGGCGCGACACGCCGATGCCACGCGGGGAGGGCATGCCCGACGGACCGGTTGTGGGGTGCACCGCACCCGGACCGTTACCCTGGTTCGGCGGCGCGTCGGCTCCGACCGATCGTCGAGTGATCAGATAACGAAAATCACGGAGATGGGCGACCAGATGTCCCCGAATCCGCGAATTGCTCATCCCGAGGGGTGGCGACCGAGGCCGTCGGAGGAATACTCTCGGTCGCGGCCCGCGTACTGATGAGGCGCCCGGGGGACGGGCGGGTGGAGGTGCTCGCGTGAGCCTGTCGATCGTGAAGTCGGTGCTGTCCGGTGGTGTCGTGGAGATCGCCCCGCGGGGCGAGATCGACGTCGACACCGCGTACGAGGTGCGCGAGGCGATTGCCGAGGTGTTGGCCAAGGGTCGCCCTCTCCGGATCGAGCTGAACATGAGGCTGGTGACCTTCATCGACTCCGTCGGCATCAGCGCCATGGTCGCCGGCTTCCAGACCGCCGAGGTCAGCGGCGTCAAGCTGGTGGTCACCGAGCCGAGCCGGTTCGTGCACCGGCAGCTCTGGGTGACTGGCCTGCTCGGCCTCTTCGGTGCACCGGAGCCCTACTTCGCAGGCGCGGCCACCCCCGAGGTGCTCCCCGGCGCCTGAGCGTCACAGGCCCGTATCGGTCAGTGTTGCTGACCGTCCAGGCCGGTCAGGTCGACGTCGTTCACCTCGGTGACCGCTCGGATGGCCGTCACCGAGGCGTACCCGGCGGCCAGCAACGCCACGTCGGTGCCGGGCTGCGCCGCCTGCCCCGGCTCCTCCAATGAGGTACGCACGAAACCGTGCCCGGACTCGGCCACCGTCATCTGCACCTGGCCGAAGCTGGCCAGCGTGCCGTGGCGCACCCCGCGCAGCCGGCCGTGCGGCAGATCCGGGGCGTTGACGTTGAGCACGCTCTCCATCGGCGCGGCGGTCAGCCGGGGGAGCAGGTCCAGGGCGACCCGTGCGGCGGTGCTCCAGTGCCGTTCGGCGTCGCGTACCCGGGCGGCGGCGTCCACCGCCGCGCCACCACTGGCGGCCGTCGCCTCACCGGCGGAGAGTACGTCCAGCGAGACCGCCATCGCCCGGCAGCCGTTCGTGGCGGCGGTGAACGCGGCACCCACGGTGCCGGAGTGCAGGACGGCCCGACCGGCGTTGGCACCCCGGTTGATCCCGGAGAGCACCACCGACGGCGGCGGACCGAACGCGCCGTGCAACGCGATCAGCGTGATGAAGCCCGGTGATCCGCCAACCCCGTACGCCGGCACACCCGCCAGCTCCGCAAGCGGATGGTCGTGTACGACCACCCGCCCGTCCCGCTCCACGGCGCTCATCGCGGCGCTGGTGCCACTCGCCTCCTCCAACGGTGCGGCGATCACCACGTCCAGGCCCCGCTGCACCGCAGCCCAGGCCAGCGCCTGGATGCCCGGCGCGGCGATGCCGTCGTCGTTGGTGATCAACACCCGCAGCGTCACCGTTCGACCGCCCGGTCGGCCAGTTCGTCGGGGGTGGTCCGTTCCTGTGGCCGGCTGTCCGCCGGCACCAGCCGGACCCGGTCCACCAGACCGGTGATCGAGTCCAACCGTCCGGTGCCCAGGCCGTGCCGGGTCACGTTCAGCGCCCCGGCCGCCGCGCCGGTCCGGATCGCGGTCCGGATGTCCCCGCCGCCAGCCACCACGGCGGCCACCCCGGCGGTCATCGAGTCACCCGCGCCGCGCGGGTCGGCCGCCTGCAACCGGGGCATCTCCACCTCGAACAGCTCACCGTCCACGAGCGCCAGAGCCGGCTGGTCGGCCCTGCTCACCACCACCGTCTCGGCGCCGGCGGCGTGCAGCTCGTACATCGCGCGAGTCAGCTCCGCGCTGTCCTCGTTGCGGGCGCGGCCGTCCCGGATCAGCTCCTCGTGGCTCACCTTGAGGAAGAACACCCCGCCCTCCAGCGCGGCGCCGAGATGGTCGCCGGATAGGTCGACCACCACTCGGCCGCCATTGGCGCCGAGGTCGGCCGCGAAGCGCCGGTACAGGTCGGCCGGGACGAGCCACGGCTCGTTGGGCCCACTGAGCACGCTTACCGCCGCCCGAAGGCCCTCGCCGAGCGACAGGTTGTACAGCTCGTCGAGTTCGTGCCGGCTGAGCGGATGCCCGGGTACGTCGACGATCTCCTGCCGGGACCCGTCCCGACGGTCGTGCACGTACCCGCCGCTGCCGGAGTCCCGGACCACCACCTTGAGGTCCACACCCTCACTGACCAGCAGTGGTTCGAGCACCTGGCCGATCTCGCCGCCGAGCGCGGTGCAGAGCACCACGTCGACCCCGAGCGACATCACCATCCGGGCCTGCCACACGCCCTGCCCACCGGGGTGCAGGTGCAGTTCGGGCTGGTCGTTCGGCCGGTCGACGGTCACCGTCAACTGTGGGGTGGGCGCGAAGACCATCACGTGCCCGCTCACCGGGTCGTCGCCGCTCATCGTCCCGCCCTCCGTCGGCTGTCACCAACGGTGATTCCCCACCAACCGACCGTTATGCGAGCGGTGACCGAACAGGGGTGCAGCGGCCGGTGTCCGTCCGGCCGTTGCCAGCAGGACATCGGTACGGGACGATCGTGCGACTATCGACGGCGGGAGACGGTGTGCTCAGGCGCGACACGTTCAGCTACACCGTCCAGGCCCGCTGCTCGGTCGCCGACGCGGCGGCGCTCCTCGGCGACCTGACCCGACAGGGTGAGTTGCACCCGCTGATCATCCGGGTCCGACAGCTGCCGACCCGGCCCGGTGCCCGGGCCAGCTACGTGATCAACGATCGCCTGGAGGCCGGGCCGCTGCGCTTCCGGACCAGCTACCGGGCGGACGTGCTGATCAACGATGCGGACGAGATCGTGATGGTGGCCCGCCAATGGCCGGCCACTTCGGTACGCAACCACACCCGACTGCGCGCCGAGCCGGACGGCCTGGTCCGGATCGACGTGGAGATCACCCTGACCGCGCCAGCCCCACTGTTCCGGTACGCGTTCGGCCAGGCCCGTTCGGCGCACCTGGCCCTGGCCACCCGCCTCGCCGCAGCCCTTGACCAAACCGGCGACCCCCCACCCACGACCTGACCCACCCGCGCCTCGCGTCCCGCGCCGCGCCCGCGCTGCGCCGAGCGATCACCTCTGCGGCTCGCGCCGCGCCTGCGCCGCGCCCGCGCCGCGCGATGACCCCCGCGGCCGCGCCGCGCCTGCGCGGCGCGGTGATCGCGCTCGATCCACGATGTAGTGGCCTGCGGGCAGCGGGAGGCCACTACATCCTGGTTGCAGCGCGATCACCGCCGCCGGCGGCAGCGCGATCACGGCCGCCGGCGGCAGCGCGATCACGGTCGCCGGCGGCAGCGCGACCACCTGCGCTGGCGGCAGCGCGATCACGGCCGCCGCGGGCCGCGCGGGTGCGAGCGCCGCGAGCCGCTGCCGGCTGTGCGGCCGGTCGTCGTCCCCATGGTTTGTACGTGGAGAGCACCGTCGCGATGATCATCAGGCTGGTGGACACCGTGGGTGCGATCACCAGGTCGGCGCGGTCCCGAGCGGGCAGGGCGGCGCCCAGCGCCCCGGCGTGCCGCAGGTTCGGGGTGAGCAGGAACAGCACCAGCCCGACCATCACCGTGGTGATCACGAGCTTGGCCACCACCCAGCGGTAGCGCAGCAGCCCCCACGGGGTGAGCAGCGCGCTGACCACGCCGATCAGCCAGACGAGCACGCTCAGCGGCGCGAACAGCACGGTGCCGATCAGCGCGGCGACCGGGTAGAAGGCGGCCGGGTCGGCGCCGCGCTGCACCGCGATGCCGAGGGTGAGCAGCACCAGGTCGGCGCCGAGCCAGCCGAGCGAGGTGATCAGGTGCAGGGTGAGCAGTGCCTTGCGGGCGGTGGGCGAGATCCGAGGCATACCTGGATGCTGCCCGCCGGGCGTGCCCGGGTCGTCCGACCGCCGACGACACCCGGGGTACGCCCCCGGACGTACTCCGGTCGGTGCCCCCGAGTCACGGGGGCACCGACCGGGACGGGTCAGTAGACGGACAGGTGCACGTGGTTGGTGTGTGCGCTGGACGGGTCGCCGCCCGCCCCGCTGTACGCCTTCCACCCGCTGCTGGGCAGCCAGATCTGCCGGTACCAGATCACGTACAGCACGGCGAGCCGGTCGGCGTTGCGGATGAAGTACGCCGCCAGGTTGTTGCCGTACGTCTTGTCACCGCCGGTGGCGTTGCCGCCGAAGCCGGACTTCTGCGCGGCGAAGTCGCAGGCCCGACCCTTCGGGTGCTCGCCGGAGCCACCGTTGCGGTGGCAGGAGACGTACCGGGTGAAGCCGGCGGCCTTGGCCTGGTTGAGCGCGTGCAGGGTGCGTGGGGTGACGCAGCCGGACGCCGGCGTGGGGTCGTTGACGCTGCACGACTCCGACGGCCAGGAGCCGTCCGAGTTGCGGGGCGCCGGTGTCGCGTTGGCGGTGGAGGTGCCCCGGTTGGAGTCGCCGCTGTCGGCGGTGGCCTGGGCCCTGGTCGTGGCGACGGTGAGGGCCCGTTCGGCCTGCTCCTTGCGCTTGGCCATCACCGCGACCTGCTTCTGCTGCTCGCGGATCTCACCGTCCAGGGCTACCTGGGTGCGGGTGACCTCGTCCTTGGTGGCGAGCAGGTCACGCAGCGCCCGGTCCTCGTTGGCGGCGACCGCCCCCAGCGCGGCGGCCCGGTCCATGAAGCCTTCCGGGGTGTTGCTGTTGAGCAGCGCCGACACCGTGCCGAGCCGCCCGGTGCGGTAGGCCATCCCGGCGATCGTGCCGACCTTGCCGCTGCGGTGCGACAGCTCGGCTTCGGTGGTCTTCAGTTGGGCGGTGAGCTGCTGCTGCCGCTGCACGGAGGTCTCCAGCGCGCGCTTCGCGTCCAGGTAGCCCTTGCTGGCGGCCTCCAGTTGGGCCCGTAACGCCGGGGTGCCGCCCTCGACGTCGTCGTCGGGTGCGGCGGCGGCCCGCAGGCCGGTCGGGGGAGCGGCCGAGGCGGTGCCGGCCGGGAGTGCGATGCCGAGAGCGAACATCGCGACGATCAGGCCCGCGAATCGGGCCGTGGGTGGTCGTGCTGGTGCCACTACGCATGTCCTTCCGTCAGCCGCCGACCGGGTTAGCTGACGGGTTCGGGACGGAAGATCCCTACCGCTGACGCGGATGCACCCCAGGAACATGGTTCCCCGGTTCGCCCGCTCGGGCGATTAGGCGGCGACCGCCACCGGCACCGGGTGGGCGCCGCTTGGTGGAGGCCGGGACCGAGCTTACCGGTGCAGGTGGGGTCGATGCAGCCGATGTGACGGACGGTGCGTGCGTGGTAACGATGAACTCGCCACTACCACTCGATCGAGCCGCAGGCGCCGGGGGCGGCGCCGGGCTCGATCTGCAACGTCGCGTGCTCGATCCGGAAGTCGTCGTGCAGGGCGGTGCGGGCCGCGGTGAGCACCGCGCCGACCTCCGCGTCGGGTGCCATGGTCAGGTGCGCCGAGGCCACCTCCATGCCCGAGGTGAGCGTCCAGACGTGCAGGTCGTGCACCTCGACGACGCCGGGCACGGCGGCCAGCCGGTCGTGCACGGCGGTCACCTGCAGGTGCTCCGGGGCGGCCTGCACCAGGATGCGGACGGCGGCCCGGCCCAACCGCCAGGTGCGCGGCAGGATGAACACGCCGATGGCGACCGCGACCGCCGCGTCGGCCCACCACCAGTCGGTGACCTCGATCAGCAGCGCGGCGCCGATCACGCCGAGCGAGCCGAGCAGGTCGCCGACCACCTCCAGGTAGGCGCCCTGGATGTTGATGCTCTCCCGGGCCCCGGCGCGGAGCAGGGCGAACGCGATCAGGTTGGCGAGCAGGCCGAGTACGGCCACCACGAGCATCGGGCCGGCCAGCACCCGGTGCGGGTCGCCGAACCGGCCGATCGCCTCGATCACCACGTAGACCGCCACGCCGGAGAGCAGGACGGCGTTGGCGAGCGCGGCGAGCACCTCAAGTCGGTAGAGCCCGAAGGTGCGCTGCGGATCGCCGGTGGCCCGGCGGGTCGCGGTGATCGCGGCGAGCGCCATCGCGATGCCGAGCACGTCGGTGAACATGTGCCCGGCGTCGGAGAGCAGGGCCAGCGATCCGGTGTGGAAGGCGGCCACCGCCTCGACGACCATCAGGGTGGCGAGCGGCCCGAACGCCGCCCAGAGCCGGCCTCGGTGCTGCTGCGCGGCGTTGGCGACCGACCCATGGTGGTGGTCATGACCTGCGCCCACGGAACCACCCTCCGCCGTCGATCGGGACCGGGTCAAATGTATGCTCACATCGCTATGTATGCAAGTGTAGGGCCGGACGCCGCCCAGCGCGGGCCGTTGCCCCGGATCAGGCGGTCGGATCGATGGTGGTGAGCCGCTGGGTGGCCCGGGAGAGCGCGACGTAGAGCGTGCGTACGCCGGCGCCCGGATCCGCCCGGATCTCGGTCGGCGCGACCAGCACCACCCCGTCGTACTCCATGCCCTTGGCCTCCAGGCTGGTGACCACCTGCAACCGCGACGCGCCGAGCGCGCCGAGCCAGCCGGCGACCTCGTCGCGGCGGGGGACCGGCGTGATCACCCCGACCGTGCCCTCCACCTCGGCCAACAGCCCGGTGGCCGCCTTGACGGTCGCGGCCTCCAACTCCTCGGCGGAGACCACCAGTTCGACCGGGTCGATTCCGGTGGAGCGGACGGCGGTCGGCAGCGGCAGGTCGGGGTAGAGCCGGCGGATCTCCGTCGCCGCCACCGCGAAGATCTCCGCCGAGTTGCGGTAGTTGGTGGTCAGCGTGAAGTTGTGCCGCTTGCGCCGGCCCAACGCCTGGTCCTGAGCCCGGGTCAACTCCTCCGGGTCACCGGTCCATGCGGTCTGCGCCGGATCGCCCACCACCGTCCAGGAGGCCAACCGGCCACGTCGGCCGACCATGCGCCACTGCATCGGCGACACGTCCTGCGCCTCGTCCACCACCACGTGCGCGTACTCCCGGTAGTCCTCCGGCCGCTCACGGGCCGCCGCCCGGGCGGCCCGCTGCCGCTCGCCGAGAGTGCTCAGCTCGCGGACCCCGCCGGCGAGCTGGAACGGGTCGCGCTTGGCCCGGGCCGGCCGCATCGGCTTGCCGAGCAGCGCGTCCAACTCGTCCAGCAGCGCCACGTCGGCGATGGTCAGCCCGGCGTCGTCCAAACTCCGGTACGCCGTGTTCAGCAGGCGGATCTCGGCGCTGGAGAGGATCCCGCCCGCGTACCGGCGCAGCCGGTCCGGCCGGGCCAGCCAGCCGAGCACGTGCCGCGGGTGCAGTCGCGGCCACCACGCCTTGAGGAACTCCCGGAACTCCGCCCGCTCGGCGATCTCGCTCTCGAAGGCCTGCTGCTCCGGAAGCCGGGTGATGCCCAACCGGCGGGCCTGCGCCCAGAGCGCGGCGAAGACACCGTCGAAGCCGGCCCGGCGGGCCTCGTTGCGTCGGGCGCCCCGGGGCAGCGCGCGGTTCCGGATCCCGTCCAGCTCGGCCCGGTCCAGCCGCAGCAGCGTGCCCCGGTAGAGCAACCGCAGCTCACCCGGCCCGCCCGGCACCGCGTCCTGGACCGCCCGCTCCAGCACCCGGCGCATCCGCAGCGAGCCCTTCACCGACGCCACCTCGGGCGGGTCGGTGCGGGTGGCGGTCATCCCCGGGAAGAGGGTGCCCAACGAGTGCAGGGTCGCGGTGTCCTCACCGAGCGAGGGCAGCACCGAGGCGATGTACTCGACGAAGACCGAGGACGGGCCGACCACCATGATGCCGCCGCCGGCGTACCGGCTGCGGTCGGAGTAGAGCAGGTACGCCGCCCGGTGCAGGGCCACCGCGGTCTTGCCGGTGCCCGGCCCACCGGCGACGATCGTCACCCCGGAACCGGGGGAGCGGATCGCCTCGTCCTGCTCCCGCTGGATGGTCGCCACGATGTCGCGCATGCCCCGGCCGGTGGCCCGGGACAGGGTGGCCAGCAGCGCGCCGTCGCCGACAACCGTCATCCCCTCCGGCGCGGCGGTCGGGTCCAGCAGGTCGTCCTCGATCCGGGTGACCCGCTCGTTGCGGGACTGGATGGTGCGGCGGCGCACCACGTCCAGCGGTTGGGTCGGCGTGGCCTGGTAGAAGGCGGCGGCGGCCGGGGCTCGCCAGTCCACGACCAGCGTGGAGGCGTCCTCGTCGCGGATGCCGAGCCGCCCGACGTGCAGGATCTGCCGGTCCCGCAGGTCCAGCCGGCCGAAGACGAGTCCCTCGTGCTCGGCGTCCAGGGTGTGCCGGCGCTGCGCGGCGTGGAAGACCATCGCGTCGCGCTCGACCAGCGCGCCGAACGTGCCGACCCGGGCCATCCGGTAGCCGTCCCGCTCGGCGCGGACCGCCGCCTGCCGCAGGTCGGCCAGTCGGGCGTACACCCGGTCGAGGTGCCGCTGTTCGACAGCGATCTCCTGCTCCAGGGCGGTCTGGTCGGTCAACGCACGCTCCATTCGATGTCGCCGGCAAGCGGCGCGAACCGCGCGGGCCAACCGCAGAAGGGTACGGCCCCCGTCCCGGCCCCCCGCGCCCGAGGTGCGGGAACGCGGTCAGCGAGCCGTTTCGGCGGGGGTCGTGCCGTGCGCGCGGGGCGGCGGATCGGCGAGCACCCGGCGCAGTACGCCGGTCAGCGCGGCGTTCACCTCGGCCGGGCGTTCCATCATCAGCATGTGCCCGGCGCCCGGGCAGACGGTCAGGTCGGTGGCCGGCAGGGCGGCGGCGATCGACTCGGCGCACGGCGGCGGGGTCAGCCGGTCCCGGTCTCCGACCAGGGCGGCGGCCGGCAGGTGGGCCAGCGCGGCGAGGGTGGCCAGCCGGTGCTGGGCGCCGATCGACGCGCGGAACCCACCGATCGAGCGCAGCGACGCGCGGGCCACCGCCGAGGTCACCAGGCGGATGTCGGCCGGCTCGCAGCGGTCGCCGAAGAGCATCCACCGGATGCTCGGTTGCAACGCGTTCAGCAGGGCCCGGGGTGCTCGCCACGATCCGCAGCGGGCCAGCACACCGGCGCCGGTCGTCTCGGCCAGCCGGATCAGCCGCGCGATCCGGGGCGACAGCCCGTAGACGGTGTGCGTGTGACCCTCGGCGGTGGTCGAGACGAAGACCAGGCCGGCGGTGCGGGCGGCGAAGTGGGTGGGGTGGCGGTGCGCGTATTCCATGATCGTCATGCCGCCCATCGAGTGCCCGACCAGGATCACCCGGCCGGTCGGCGTCACCGCGTCGAGCACCGCGGCGAGATCATCGCCGAGCTGGGCGAGGGTGGCCGTGGGAAGCGCCATGCAACTGGACCGGCCGTGGCCCCGCGCGTCGTAGGTGACCACCCGCACGTCGCCGCCGGCCGCCTCGGCGAGCGCGTCGACCTGCCGGTGCCAGCTGCGCCCGTCCAGCGTCCAGCCGTGCAGCAGGACGGCGGTGACCTGGGCGTCCGGCGACCCCGTCGCCTCCACGTGCAGTCGCACACCGTCGGGCATACCGACCTCGAACCGCTCCGGCATCGCCACCTCCCAGGGCCGTCCGGCACCACCAGCACCGGATTACCCGGCGGTAACACCGGCTACCCGTCATGACACCACGCCAATCGCGCCGTGGCGAACATTCCCGACCCCGCCCGGGGCCCGTCGGTGGCGGGCCAAGCTGGACGACATGGGGTCGTCGGGGCAGGGGCGACAGGCCGGGGGTACGCCCCGAGCCGCGCTGGCCGAGCTGCTCGCCGGCAACCGGCGGTTCGTCAGCGGCCAGCCGGTGCACGGGCACGACGTGACGGCGGCCGCGGCGGCCGCGTCGGGGGACCAACAGCCGTACGCGGTGGTCCTCGGCTGCATCGACTCACGGGTGCCGTTGGAGGCGATCTTCGACCAGACCTTCGGCGCGATCTGTGTGATCCGTACCGGTGGGCACGTGCTCGACCGCGCGGTGTGCGGCTCGATCGAGTACGTGGTCGGGCAGCTCGGCGTACCCCTGGTGATGGTGCTGGGCCACGAGCGGTGCGGCGCGGTCGGTGCCGCGGTGGACGCGCTGCGCGGCGGCGAGCGCCCGGGCGGCTCGCTGGCGCACCTGGTGGACGAGATCGCGCCGGCGGTGACCGAGGCGGGGCTGGACGACCCGGCGGTGCACCCGTTGGCGATCCGCCGGCACGTCCGGCGCACGGTGCGCACCCTGCGCGCCGACGACCTGCTGGCCGGGCCGGTCGCCGCCGGCCGGGTGGACGTGGTCGGCGGCCTCTACGACCTGGCCACCGGCGAGGTGGCTCTGCTGGATGGGGCCTGAGCCCCGCGGGCCGGCCCCGGACGCGAAACCGCCCGCCGGGAGAAATCCCGACGGGCGGTTCCGATGGTGCGGTGGGGGAGGGCTCAGCCCTCGAAGACGCCGGCCGCGACCAGACGCTTCTCGGTCGCGTCCCAACCGTCCTGCGGGTGGTTCACGGCGAGGCCGTTGATCTCGGCGCGGATCTTGGCGGCGTGGCCGGCAGCGGCCAGCACCCGGATCTCCTCGACGAAGGCGTCGGAGTCGGTGCGCAGGTGCACGGTCTTGCCGTTGGTCAGGTTCCGGATGTAGGCGTGCTTGCCGCCGTTCAGCGGAATGAGGTACTTGAACTCGCCCAGCACGCTGAGGGCGCCACCCTGGCCAGCCTGGCCGGCCCGGACGGACGCGCGCGCGGTCTTAGAGGTGTTGCTCGCCACGGAGGTACTCCTTGCAAGACGTACGGGAGGACTGGGACGTCCGGGGGCTGTGTGCGGGCGACACTGGGTCGGCCCGCGAAGGTGTAACGCGGCACAAGCCGCCGATGGAACTGTACACGACCACGACATCAGGCTGGTCGTCGCGGTGTCCTGAGAGGCAACGGCGACCACCCGTCCGGCTATTCCGACCGGCGAGTTTTCCGATTCCCTGGCGCACCATCCGTCACACAAGTCATCATGTGTTGCAGCAACCACCTGGGTGGACGAGGTCGTAGGGGAAGACGCACCTCGCTCTCCGGGAGGTCACCGTGCCAACGCGTGGCGTCGTATACGTCCACTCGACCCCGCTCGCCGTGTGCTCGCACGTCGAGTGGGCGATCGCGCGCGTCCTAGCCGCGCCGGTCAACCTGCAGTGGACGGCTCAGCCCGTCGATCCCGGCGCCCGCCGGGCCGAATGCGGGTGGACCGGTCGTCCGGGAACGGGCGCCGAGCTGGCTGCTGCCCTCCGGCAGTGGCCCATGATCCGTTTCGAGGTGACCGAGGAGCCCAGTCCCGGTGTCGACGGCGAACGCTTCATGTTCGTGCCGGCGCGCGGCCTGTTCCGGGCCACCGTGGGCGCGGCCGGCGACATCCAGCTCGGCGAGGACCGGCTGCGCGCCCTGATGGCCGCCGCCCGGGCCCCGGAGGCGCTGGCGCACGCCCTGGACAAGGCGCTCGGCACCGCCTGGGACGACGATCTGGAGCACTACCGGCACGCTGGCGACGGCGCCCCGGTGACCTTGCTCACCCGGGTCGGCTGACCCGGCCGCCACCGAGCCGGCCACCTGCCCGCACGTCGTTTGACGGCCACGGCGTGAGCGGGTGGCCGGTAAGGTCAAGTTGCCCCGATAAGGGGGAACTGGTGGGATGGTCGGCGTGCCGATTCGCTCGCGTCGCGCCAGCGTCGCCGTCGCCGCCCTGACCGCCCTGCTCGTCTCCGGCTGCTCGGGCGACCCGGCTCGCCCCGGGCCGACGCCCGGCCCGGCCGGCACCTCCGCCGGCCCGAGCGCGCCCGCCCCGACGCCGACCGGCGACCCGGCCACCCGGGCCGCCGCGCTGGTCGGCACGCTCTCCGACGAGGACCTGGTCGGCCAGGTGCTGATGCCGTACGCCTACGGCGACTCGGCGACGAAGGTCTCCGCGGGCTCCGCGGCCGGCAACCAGGCCCTGGCCGGCGTGGACACCCCGGCCGAGATGATCGCGAAGTACCGGCTGGGCGGGCTGATCCTGGTCGGGTTCAGCGCGGACGACCCGACCAAGGGCAACCAGGAGACCACCAACGTCGACAACCCGAAGCAGGTGCACGAGCTGACCGGTGGGCTGCGCGCCGCCGCCGGCCGCCTCGCCGCCGGCCCGGCGCCCTTCCTGGTCGGCACCGACCAGGAGTACGGCGTGGTCACCCGGGTCACCAGCGGGGTGACCGTGCTGCCCAGCGCCCTCGCCGCCGGTGCCGCCGGCGACCCGGCGCTCACCGAGGCCGCCTGGCGGGCGGCCGGCACCGAGCTGGCCGCGATGGGGATCAACGTCGACTTCGCGCCGGTCGCCGACGTGCTGGCCACCCGCAGCACCGTGATCGGGTCCCGGTCGTTCGGTGCCGACCCGAAGCTGGCCGCGGCGCAGGTCGGCGGCGCGGTCCGTGGCCTCCAGGCGGTCGGCGTCGCGGCCACCCTGAAGCACTTCCCCGGCCACGGCCACAGTGCCGACGACTCGCACCAGGACCTGCCGGTGCTCACCCAGTCCGCGGCGGCACTGCAGAGCGGGGCCTGGCCGCCGTTCACCGCCGGGATCGACGCCGGGGCGATGGCGGTGATGTCCGGCCACCTGGACGCGCGGGCCATCGACCCGGGCACCCCGGCGACCTTCTCGCACAAGCTGCTCACCGACGTGCTGCGCGGTCAGCTCGGCTTCAAGGGCGTGGTGATCACCGACGGGATGAACATGCCGCCCGCGAAGCGATGGGCTCCCGGCGAGGCCGCCGTCCGGGCGCTGAACGCCGGCAACGACCTGATCCTGATGACCCCGAACGTCGGCCAGGCGTACGACGGGCTGCTCGCCGCGCTGCGCGGCGGGTCGCTGCCCCGCACCCGGCTGGTCGAGGCGGTCACCCGGGTGCTGACCATGAAGTTCCGGCTGGCCGAGCAGCCGCCCGCGCAGATGTCCACGCTCAACGCCCCGGCGCACCGTGCGGCGGCGGACGCGCTGGCCGCCGCCGCCGTCACCGTGCTGCGCGGTGCCTGTGGTGGCGCGGTACGCGGGCCGGTCACCGTCACCTCCTCCGCCGGCCGGGACGGCACCCGTGCGACGCTCACCGAGGCGCTGAAGGCGGCCGGCGTGCAGGTGAAGCCCAGCGGCGGCACGGTGGTGCACCTGGTCGGCTACGGCGACGGCACCGGCGACCTGAGCGCCGGCGCGGCGGTCACGGTCGCCATGGACACCCCGTACGTGCTGGCCAAGGCGGCGTCGCCGACGCTGCTGGCCACGTACTCCTCCAGCCGGGCCTCGATGACGGCGCTGGCCGCCGTGCTGGCCGGCAAAGCGCGACCGGGTGGGCGGTCGCCGGTGACGGTGCCCGGCCTGCCCGCCACCACCTGCGCCACCTGACCGGTCCGGCCGACGGCCGGTGGGTCAGAGGCCGTCCTCGACGGTTGGCCGGTCCGTGGCGTCGGCCCCGGTGTGCGTCCCGGCTTCCGTCCCCGATCGGCGCGCCACCGGTGGGGTGAGTAACCGCAACAGCGCCGTACCGGCCGTGTTCGACGACAGCGGAGGCGGATCCTCGCTCGGTACCGTCCGGGCCAGCAACTCCGCGAGCCCGGCCCGGGTGGCGACGACCAGCAGCCGGTCGGTGCGTACCAGCGGCCGCCGCTGCGGCAGGGTCCAGATGGTCTGCCCCACCCGGCCGGTACGCATGGCGATCACCCGAGCCTCGCGCGGGCGGCTGAGCTGCGCACAGAAGGCGCCCTCCACCTCCGAGCCGGCACCGACCGGCAGTTCGGCGAGCAGTAGGACACGCCGCCCGACCGAGATCGTGTCGATCACCTCACGGCCCATCATCGCCGCCGCGAACGCCGGCGCGGCCAGGTACGAGACGCTGCGCGAGTGGTTGATGCCGAAGGCACGCTGCACCCGCTGGGCGAACCCCTCGTCGAACAGCCGCAGCACCACCCGCAGGGGAGCCGCCGCGTCGCCCGACGACGCCCGGTGCAGCGAGCGCCCGAGGAGCGCGGTCTCCAGGTTGGTCACGTCGTCGGCGCAGAGCACCACGAGCGCCCGGCAGGTCGACACGGACGCCGCCCGCAACGTCTCCGGGCTGGACGCGTCGCCGATCAGGACCGCGATGCCCAGCTCCCGGGCCACCGCCACGCCTCGGGCCGTCGCCGCCCGGTCCACCGCCACCACGGTCAGGCCGAACGCGTGCAACTCCTGCACCACACGTGTGCCGATGTTGCCCAGCCCGACCACGATCACGTGGTCGTCGAGCGGATCGGTGAGCCGGCCGGCCGCGACCGCCAGTCGGGCACGCACCACCGAGTCGACCACCAGCGCGGTCACCGTGGGGACCAGCGCCACTCCGGTGACCACCAGCAGCAGCGCGGTGACCTTCTCCACCGACGACCCGGCTGGGTCGGCGTCGGCGCTGCCGAGGGCGGTGAGCAGCGTCAGGTAACCGGCCTGCAGCGGGTCCAGGTGCCGGGCCTGCCCGAGCAGCACACTGCCGACGGCGAGCACCGCGGCCGTCGCACCCAGCGCCCAGCGCAGACGCCGGCCGAGCACCAACCGGGCAGTTCGTAGCAGCCGGCGGCGTGGTGGGGTCGGTGCCGTCCGCCGCCGACCGTACGCCCGCACCAGCACCAGGTCGGCGGAGTCCTCGTCGGCGGGGAGGGTGACCGGCTCGGGGCCGCTGGTGTCCGCCAGCGCGCAGACCACGTCCGCGGTGGCCGGGTCGAGTGCGGCGCGGCTGGCGATCCGCAGCAACTCGTCGTCGGGCAACCGCAGGTAGGTGGGCGTGTCGTCGCCGAGCGTCGCGGCCACGAACGCCGGCGCGGCGATCTCCGATCCGGAGAGCACCGCGCAGTCGCCGAGCATGGTGGCCACACCGTCGCCGAGCACCGGATTGAACAGCCGGACGACGAGCCGCACCTCCGGGTCGAACTCCCGAACGATCAGTGCGGCGTCCACATTGGCCACGTCGTCCGCGCTCACCAACGCGACCGCCGCAGCCCCGCGTACGCCCACCCGTTGCAGGACCTCGCTGGTCAGCCGGCGAGCCACCAGCACCTCGGGGCGTGGGTCGACGTCGGACTCGGCGGCGAACTCCGCGATGTCCGGGGCGTGGTTGTCGGTCAGCGACGGCACCACCACGGTCACGGCCACGCCGTAGCGGTCGACCAGCTCGTTGACCAGCCGGCGTGCCAGCGCGTTGTCCCCGCAGACCACGAACCGCCGACCGGAATCCAGATCGACACCGTCCGCGCTCTCGTCGGGCACGCCCGCATGGTATCCGCCGACAGCCAGTGCGCCGGGTCCCCGCCGTGGGCGGGCGCCGGAAACCGGTCGCGCCGGCGGCCCCGGGGCTGGCATGGTCACGGCCATGGGGCAGGCGCGGGACTTCGAGTGGGTACAACGGGCCGACGGCACGGTGGTGATCACGCACCACGGGCGGGTTGCCGGCAGGCTGCGGGGCGGCCGGGCGGCGGAGTTCCTCGCCGAGGTGGACGACGACCCGCAGTTGGTGATGGCCCGCTGGACCGGCAACTATCGGCACGGCAACGAGCGCACCGCCAAGCAACACCCCCGCAACCGAGGCTGAGACGTGCGGGCGGCTCCCGCCGCTAGAGCGGGATGTTGCCGTGCGCGCCGCGGGCGGCCGGTGCGCCGGCCAGCGCCTCGGCGATCCGCCGGCGGGTCTCCGCCGGCTTGATCACGTCGTCCACCACGCCGATCTCCAGCGCCCGGTTGACCCCGCCCGCCGTCCGGGTCTGCTCCTCGATCAGCTGCGCGCGCAACGCCTCGCGCTGCTCCGCCGGAGCCGCGGCGAGCCTCTTGCGGTGCAGGATGTTCACCGCGGCGCTGGCGCCCATCACCGCGACCTCCGCGTTCGGCCAGGCGAAGACCGCGGTGGCACCGAGCGAGCGGGAGTTCATCGCGATGTACGCGCCGCCGTACGCCTTGCGGGTCACCAGGGTCACCCGCGGCACCACCGCCTCGGCGAACGCGTGCAGCAGCTTCGCACCGCGCCGGACCACGCCGTCCCACTCCTGGCCCAGCCCCGGCAGGTAGCCGGGCACGTCGACCAGCACGATCAGCGGCACGCCCAGCGAGTCGCACATCCGCACGAACCGGGCCGCCTTCTCCGCGCTGGAGGCGTCGAGGCAGCCGCCCAGCCGCAGCGGGTTGTTGGCGATCACGCCGACCGTCCGGCCGCCGAACCGGCCCAGCGTGGTCACCACGTTCGGTGCCCACTTGGCGTGCAACTCCACACCCGGCTCGTCGAGCAGTGCCTTGACCACCGGCTTGACGTCGTACGCCCGGTTGGGCTCGGCCGGCATCCTGGCCGCCAGATCGTGGCCGTGGTCGTCGGTGGCCGGCACGTCGTCCGGGGAGAGCCGACCCTGGTGGCCGAGCAGCGCGGCCAGCCGGCGCGACTCGGTCATCGCCGCCGCGTCGTCGGCGCAGGTCACGTGCACCACGCCGGAGCGCCTGCCGTGCGGCTCGGGGCCGCCCAGGCGCTCCATGTCGACCTGTTCACCGGTGACGCTGCGGACCACCTCGGGCCCGGTCACGAAGATCCGCCCGGCGCCGCTCATCACCACGATGTCGGTCAACGCCGGCCCGTACGCCGCGCCACCGGCCGCCGGGCCGAGCACCACGGAGATCTGCGGTACCCGGCCGGACGCGCGGACCATGGCCGCGAAGACCTGCCCGACGGCGTCGAGCGCGACCACACCCTCGGCCAGCCGGGCACCGCCGGAGTGCCACAGGCCCAGCACCGGCACCCGCTCCCGGACAGCGGTGTCGATCGCGTCGACGATGTGCCGGCAGCCCTGGGTGCCCATCGCACCACCCATCCGGGTGGCGTCGGTGGCGTACGCGATGGCGGCCGTGCCCTCGATCTCGCCGCGCGCCCACAGCACCCCGGAGTCGTCCCGGGGTGCCAGCAGGCGCAGCGAGCCGGTGTCGAACAGTGCCCGGAGGCGGACCTCCGGGTCCCGCTGGTCCACCGTGGATGTCTTCGTACCGAGGGCGGTGCTGGTCACGTACGCCTCCAAGGGCTGCGGTGTCAGGCCCGCGTGAAGACGAGGGCCACGTTGTGCCCGCCGAAGCCGAACGCGTTGTTCAGCGCGGCCGGGATCTCCATGTGGCGTGCCTTGTGGGCGGCCACCTCCAGGGTGAGGCCCTCCTCCGGATCGTCGAGGTTGATCGTCGGAGGAACGACACCGTCGCGGATGGCCAGGATGGTGGCGATCGACTCCAGCGCGCCGGCGGCGCCGAGCAGGTGACCGGTCATCGACTTCGTCGCGGCCAGCACCGGGTGGTCGCCGAGCGCCTTGTGCAGCGCGCCGATCTCCAGCATGTCGCCGACCGGGGTCGACGTGGCGTGCGCGTTGACGTGCACGATGTCCTGCTTGGCCACGTCCGCGTCCGCGATCGCCTTGGCGATGGCCCGGATGGCGCCCTCACCCTCGGCGTGCGGCTGCACGATGTCGTACGCGTCGGAGGTGATCCCGGAGCCGGCGAGGCGCGCGTACACCCGGGCGCCCCGGGCTGCGGCGTGGTCGGCCCGCTCCAGCACCAGGATGCCGGCGCCCTCACCGAGGACGAAGCCGTCGCGGCCCTTGTCCCACGGGCGGGAGGCCCGCTCCGGCTCGTCGTTGCGGGTCGACATGGCCCGCATCGAGCTGAATCCGGCGATCGGCAGTCCGTGGATGACCGCCTCGGTGCCGCCGGCGACCACCACGTCGGCCCGGCCGGCGCGGATCATGTCGAGGCCGAGCGCGATCGCCTCCGCGCCGGTGGCGCAGGCGCTGGCGACCGAGTGCACGCCGGCCTTGGCGCCCAGCTCCAGCCCGACCCAGGCGGCCGGGCCGTTGGGCATCAACATCGGGATGGTGTGCGGGGAGACCCGCCGCGGCCCGGAGGCCTCCAGGATGTCGTCCTGGGCGAGCAGGGTGGTGGCGCCGCCGATACCGGAGCCGACGCTGACCGCCAACCGCTCCCCGTCGAGGCCGGAGTCGGCCAGGCCGGCGTCCGCCCAGGCCTGCTGCGCGGCGATGATCGCGATCGCCTCGGAGCGGTCCAGCCGGCGCAGCCGGACCCGGTCCAGCACCTCGGACGGCTCCACGGCCAGCTGGGCGGCGATCCGGACCGGCAGTTGCGCGGCCCACTCCTGGGTGAGGGCACTCACCCCGGAGCGGCCGGCGAGCATGGCGTCCCAGGTCGACGCGACGTCCCCGCCGAGCGGGGTCGTCGCGCCGAGCCCGGTGACGACGACGTCAGGACGACTCATGATCAGGACTGCGCCTCGATGTAGGTGACGGCGTCCCCGACGGTCTTGAGGTTCTGCACCTCGTTGTCCGGGATCTTGACGCCGAACTTCTCCTCGGCGGCCACCACGACCTCCACCATGGAGAGCGAGTCGACGTCGAGGTCGTCGGTGAAGGACTTCGCCTCGGCCACGTCGTCCGGGTTCACCCCGGCAACCTCTTCGAGGATCTCGGCGAGGCCGGTGGTGATCTCGTCACGGGTCATTGCGGTTGGTTCCTCTCATCGGGGTTCGTTGGCGGCCGACGTCGCCGGCCGCCGCTCCTGGGGCGCGTGCGCGCCCGAGGGGTCTTCAGGGGCAGCGGATGACCTGACCGGCGTAGGTCAGCCCGCCGCCGAAACCGAACAGCAGCACCGGAGCGCCCGAGGGCACCTCCCGCCGCTCGATCATCTTGGACAGGGCCAGCGGCACGCTCGCCGCCGAGGTGTTGCCGGACTCGACGATGTCCTTCGCGATGATCGCGTCGGGGATGTTGAGCCGCTTGGCGATGCCGTCGATGATGCGGGCGTTGGCCTGGTGCGGCACGAACGCGGCCAGCTCGGACGGGTCGACACCGGCCCGCTCGCAGGCCTGCAGGGCCAACGGCGCCAGCGCGGTGGTGGCCCAGCGGAACACCGCCTGCCCCTCCTGCTGGATGTACGGGCGCCAGCCCTCGATGCGAACCGCGTCGCTCTTCTCCGGCACCGAGCCCCAGACCACCGGGCCGATCTCGGAGGGCTCGTCGTCGGCGGTGGCGGTGACCACCGCGGCGCCGGCGCCGTCACCGAAGATGATGCAGGTGGAGCGGTCGGTCCAGTCGGTGAAGTCGGAGAGCTTCTCGGCGCCGATGACGATCGCGTTGCGCGACGCCCCGGCCCGGATGGCGTGGTCGACGGTGCCCAACGCGTAGCCGAAGCCCGAGCAGGCGGTGTTGACGTCGTACGCGCCCGGCGCGGTGATGCCCAGCTTGGCGGCGACCCGGCAGGCCACGTTGGGGCTGCGGTCGACCGAGGTGCAGGTGGCGACCACGACCAGGTCGATGTCGGCGGCGGTCAGACCGGAGTTGGCCAGCGCCTTGCCGGCGGCGGCCGCGGCCATGTCGGCCACCGTCTCACCGTCGGCGATGCGCCGGGTGACGATGCCGACCCGGTCCCGGATCCACTCGTCGTTGGTCTCCACGAGCTGGGCGATGTCGTCGTTGGTCACCACCCGGGAGGGCTGGTAGTGACCCATCGAGACGATGCGACTGCCGGTCATGAGTGGCCTCCGATGCGGGCGAGCGGTTGGCCCGGCGCGACCGGGTCGTCGTGGTTGGCGAGCCATTCGGTGAGGACGCCGCCGGAGTGGGCGGCCACCTCGACCGGCCCCTGCCGGGTGGCGACGTGCCCGATGACCTGGCCGACGCGGATCGTCTCGCCCTCGGCCAGGTCGTCGGCCGGGGCGAAGGTGCCGGCGGACGGGGCCACCACCACCCGGAACTGCATGGTCGGCTCGTGGCTGGGCGCCATGCCGTGCCGGGCGATCAGGTCCCGTGCGGCCGGCAGGTCGTCCGGAGTGTTCAGGGTGACGATCTCCGGTGCGCCGGTGCCCTTGAGCTCCCGCTTGACCAGGCCGGCGAGGGTGCCGGCCGGGGGCAGCTCGATCACGCCGGTCACCCCGAGGTCGGCCAGCGTACGCATGCACAGGTCCCAGCGGACCGGGGCGGTGACCTGGCGAACCAGGCGCTGCACCATGTCCCGACCGTGGTTGACGGCGGTGCCGTCGAGGTTCGACAGCAGGATGCGCGCCGGGTCGGACGGGGTGATCCCGGCGGCCACCGTGGCCAGCGCGGCCTCGGCCGGAGCCATGTACGGGGTGTGGAACGCGCCGGCCACCTGGAGTCGGATGATCCGGCTCTTGGCCGGTGGCTCGGCGGCGAGCTTGTCCAGCCCGTCCAGGGAACCGGCGGCGACGATCTGACCGGCGCCGTTGCGGTTGGCCGGGTGCAGCCCGTGCGCGTCGATCGCGGCGAGCACCTCGGCCGGGTCGCCGCCGAGCACGGCGGCCATTCCGGTCGGCTCCAGCGCGCACGCGGCGGCCATCTCCCGGCCCCGGACGCCGGCGAGGGTGATCGCGGCCTCGGCCGACAACACCCCGGCAAGCGCCGCGGCACCCAGCTCGCCGACGCTGTGGCCGACGGTGAGCGTCACGTCGTACAGCGGGAGGTGCTCGGCGGCGAGCAGCGCCGCCGCGACCAGCAGCGGCTGGGTGCGGGCGGTGTCCTTGATCTCGTCGGCGTCGGCGGCGGTGCCCAGGTGCACCAGGTCGACCCCGGCCAGCGCGGACCACCACCGCAGTCGTGCTTCGGTGCCGGTCACGTCGAGCCAGGGGGTCAGGAAGCCGGGTTTCTGCGAACCCTGGCCGGGACTAAGTACGGCGAGCACGCTTATGACTCTCCCGGATACGCGTGGGTAGCGCTGTGCCGGCTCCGACCAAACCACACTAGAACCTTTGGAGGGTTCCTACAAAGATCGGCGGGGATCATCCTTGGTTTGGGCGGATTTCCGGACGGCCGGGGTCATTGTCTGGGTCGGGACGGGCGGGGTCACCGGGACCACCGGATCCAGCCGGCCCACGGTCAACGCCACCTGGAGGGTGAAGGCGTCCCGGGGCGACAGCGGCGAGAAACCGGTCACCTCGGCGATTCGGCGCAGCCGGTAACGCACCGTGTTCGGGTGCACGAAGAGTGCCCGAGCCGCGCTCTCCAGCGTCCCGCCGGCGGCCAGGAACGCGTCCAGGGTCTCCAGCAGCTCGCCACCCGCGCGCACCAGCGTCGCGTACACGTCGTGCCGCAGCCGACGGCGGGCCTCGGCGTCGCCGGCGAGAGCCCGCTCCGGCAACAGTTCGGCGGCCGGCACCGGCCGGGGGGCGGTCGGCCACGCGGGCGCCGCCCGGAATCCGGACAGCGCGGCCCGCGCCGACTCCGTCGCCTCGTCCAGGCTGGGTACGGCGGGACCGACCACCACCGGCCCGTCCCCGAACGCGCTCAGCAGCTTGCCGGTGGCGGCCAGCGGGTCCGCCGCGCCGCCCAGCACGATCACCAGCCGGTCGCCGTGCACACCGCCGATCACCTCGACGCCGATCCGGCGGGCCTGCCGGTAGACCACGTGTAGCACGGCGGAGACCTCCCCACCGGGGGAGCGACCCACCGCCACCGCGACCGGCGGCGCGTCCGCCCACCCGAGCGCGGCGGCCCGACTGGCCAGCACGTCCGGCGAGTCACCCCGCAGCAGCGCGTCCACCAGCAGGGCCTGCAACCGGGCGTCCCAGGCGCCGCGTGACTCGGCGGCGCGGGCGTACACCCGGGCGGCGGCGAACGCGATCTCCCGGGAGAAGCGCAGCACCGCCTCGCGCAGCGCCTGCTCCTCGCCCTCGGCGGCCAGGTGCGACACCTGTTCCTCGACCACGTCGATGGTCACCTTGATCAGCGCCACGGTCTGCTGGAGGGTGATCGACCGGGCCAGCGCCTCCGGGGCGGCGGCGAAGACCTCGTCGGAGACCTCCTGGGTGCTGTCCGCCGTGCCGCCACCGTCGCGTAGCCACTGCACCAGTGACCGGGCGCCGGCCTGGGCCACCAGCATCACCCAGGAGCGCTGGTCGGCCGGCAGGGCGCGGAACCAGGGCAGCGTCTCGTCCATCCGAGCCACGCTGGCGGTGGCCAGCGCCCCCGCCGCGCGTTCGATCTGGCGCAGCGTGGCCGTCAGCTCCCCACCGCCCGGCGTACTCACCGCCCTAGCCTGACACGTCGTGAGCAGGCCATCCACCTCGGCACCGGTTCGCCGGTCGGCGGCCCGCCAGCGCCCCGGGCGCTCGCGCGGGCCGCCGGCATCGACACGCATTACAAGGGGTACGCCGAGCGCGCGCCGGCGGGACCAGAATGATCATCATGACGTACGCAGAGACCAGGGCCGAGTTGGCCCGCGAGATCGACGCCACCTGCCGGCTGACCGGCCAGTTCGTGCTCCGCTCCGGCCGGACCGCCGACGAGTACTTCGACAAGTACCGGTTCGAGGCCGACCCCCGCCTGCTGGACCGGGTGGCCGCCGAACTGGCGGCCCTGGTCCCGGCCGACACCGAGGTGCTGGCCGGGCTGGAGATGGGCGGCATTCCGGTGGTGACCGCGCTCGGCCGGCACACCGGGTTGCCGTGCGCCTTCGTCCGCAAGACCGCCAAGCCGTACGGCACGGCCCGGCTGGCCGAGGGAGCCGACCTGGCCGGGCGGCGGGTGCTGGTGATCGAGGACGTGGTCACGTCCGGGGGCCAGGTGGTGGTGTCCACCGGTCAGCTGCGCGAGTTGGGTGCCCGGGTGGAGTGGGCGCTCTGCGTCATCGACCGTGCCGAGGGTGGAGCCGCACTGCTGGCCGAGCACGGCGTGGCTCTGCGGGCGCTGTTCGGCCGAGCCGATCTGGAGGCTCACCGCACGGTGCGACCCACCGGATGAACGATGCGGGACGAACCCGTGAACTGGAGAGCGTGATCAGCTCTTTTCGCGCCGTCCGAAGCGTTGACCCCGGGTACGCCGTGCGCGACCCGTCGGTCCCGGCCAGTACGGTGACAGGGCACGTCGGGGGGAGCACCGGCGGGTGAGTGCGAGCGTGAGGAGACCGGGGATGGCGCACGGGGAGGCCGAACACGGCTGCGCCCAGGGCGAGCCCTGCCGCCCGGGGCATCCCGACCCGCAGGCGGCTGCCAAGCACCGCCGTACGGTCGGCGGGGTGCCGCCGCACCCGGCGGAGCCGATCACCGGCCGCCCCGCCGACCGGGCGGACGACGACGTCGCGGTGCCCCGCCAGCGGGCTACCGAGCCGCTGCTGCCGGGGGAACCCGAACCCGATGTGGTCGACGGTTGCCTCAGCGAACTGCCCGGGTGGGCCGGCGCCCACCGGCACGGCCCGGTCCGGCCACGTCCGCGCGCCACCCGGCGGGAGCGCCCACCGCGCCGCTGGTGCTGACCACCCGGCCGCCCGGCGGTGGGTCAGCGGGTCCGGCGGCGGATCAGTAGCGCGATGCCGGCGAGGCCGACCGTGATGGTCAGCATGACCCCCACGTTGAGCAGCAGCAGGTGCTGCAGCTCGCCGAGCGCCTCGTCGAGGTCCTTGGCCGGGTCGAGGGTGTCCTCCGGAACCACCCGGTCGCCACCGCCCACGCCGCCGCTGACCGTGTCGTACTGCCGCTCCAGCGGCACCCCCGCGGTGCGCAGCGTCTCGGACATGTTGAGCCGCCCGAGGAACCAACCGGCGCTGGTCTTGCGGGCGTCCGGCTGCTTGGCGGGTCGGTAGATCCGCGGGCCGCCGACCGCCTTGGGATAGAGGTCGTACGTCTGCTTCGCGGTGTCACCGGCGAGCACCACGACCGTGTACTTCGGACCGAGGTCGGCGGCCTTCGGCCCCTTCGGCTGGCCGGTGCGGCCGAGGAAGTTGACCTGGTCGATGACCGCGACGACATGCTGCGACTGCTCTTCCGCGCGCAGCCGCAGCGGCTGGGACAGACCCTCGCCGGAGATGTCCACCCCGGCGGGCGCCGGCTTCGGTGCCGCCGAGGCCGGCGCGGCGGTGCCGAGCGACAGCAGCGCCGCGGCCATCGTGCCGACCAGCACGGTGACCATCCGCCTCATCTGTCGGACCATCCCGCCTCCTCGCCCCGTTCGATGGATGGCTTCGCCGTGACGTCCGAATCGGTCAGTCGGAGCTGGGACCGACCGGGGGGGGTCGGGGGCCCACTCTCACAGAATCCGCAGAACGTCGATGGATTGCAGCTTGTGGAACAGTAATTGGAACTATCTGCGATCTCTGCTCGACTAATGAGGAGCTATTTGATCAGCGGGCGGATCGTACCCTTACGGAGGGGTTCATGGGGGGCAGGGTTACACGAATGAAGCGGATCGTGCCAGTGGTGCTCGGCGTGGCGCTCGGTGTGTCGTTGCTGGTGCCGGCGACCCCGGCGGCGGCGCACAATTCGCTGACCGGCAGCGACCCGCGCGACGGCGCCCGGGTGGCCACCGCGCCCACCCGGATCGAGCTTCGGTTCTTGGCCAAGCCGGCTGCGGCTACGACGAAGATCACAGTAACCGGTCCGGACAATGTGGTCGCCGGTGGCCCACCGACCTTCAGCGGCACCCGGGTGAGCGTGCCCTTCAAGCCGGCTGCCGCCGGGCTCTACATCGTCGGCTACCAGGTCGCCTCCGGCGACGGGCACCCGGTGAAGGGCGAGGTGCGGTTCACCCTCACCACCGGCACGGCCGCCGACCCGTCCGCGAGCCCGTCCGCACCACCACCGGTCGGCGCTGGCTCCACCGCGGCACCGGGTGCGGCGACCGGCTCGCCCTCGGCCGGGTCGGCCTCCGCATCGCCCGGCGTGGACGGTGCCAGCATGACGGCGACCGCGCCGCTGTTGAAGAAGCGCGCCGACTCCGGTCAACATTGGTGGCCCTGGGCGCTCGGCGTACTGGTGCTAATCGCCGCCCTGGTGAGCGGCCTGCTGCTCCGTCGCCGGTCCAACCGCGGCTGAGCGTCCGCCGGGGTGTGCCGTCGACGGCACGCCCCGGCGGGTCAGACTGCTCAGCGGGCCCGGTCAGACCAGGCGGAGCCGCGCGGCGCGCATCCGGGTCAGCGAGCGCTCGCGGCCGAGGACCTCCAGCGACTCGAACAGCGGCAGGCCCACGGTGCGGCCGGTGACCGCGACCCGGACCGGCGCCTGGGTCTTGCCGAGCTTGAGGCCACGCTCGGCGCCGACCGCTTCAAGCGTCGACTTCAGCGCCTCGGCGTTCCAGGACTCCAGCGCCTCGAACGCCACGATGGCGGCGTCCAGCAGGTCGGCGGAGCCGTCCTTCATGGTCTTGGCCCAGGCCGCCTCGTCGATCAGCGGTGCGGACAGGAAGAGGAAGTCGACGTTCGGCACGATCTCGCTGAGCACCGCGAGCCGGGTCTGGGCCAGCGGCGCCACGGCGGCGAACGCGTCCGCGTCGAACTCCTCGGGCTGCCACGGTGGCGGGGCGATGGTCCCGGTGCCGGTCAGCCACGGCTGGCAGGCGTCGATGAAGTCGGGCACCGACAGCGCGCGGATGTACTCGCCGTTGAACGCGCGCAGCTTCTTCTCGTCGAAGAAGGCGGGGGAGGGGTTGACCTCCTCCAGCCGGAACTCGTCCTCGATCACCGACCACGGGACGATCTCCCGATCCCCGGAGGGCGCCCAGCCGAGCAGCATCAGGTAGTTGCGCATCGCACCGGCGAGGTAGCCCTCTTCCCGGTACGCCTCCAGCGCGACCTTGTCGCGGCGCTTGGAGAGCTTCTGCCGCTTCTCGTTGACCACCACCGGCACGTGCGCCCAGACCGGCGGCTTGACCCCGAGGGCGTCCCAGAGCAGCTGCTGCTTGGGGGTGTTGGGCAGGTGCTCCTCGGCCCGGATCACGTGGGTGATCCCCATGATCATGTCGTCGACGACGTTGGCCAGCAGGAAGACCGGCGAGCCGTCGCCCCGGGCGATGACGAAGTCCTCGATCAGCCGGTTCTCGAAGGTGGGCTCGCCGCGGATCAGGTCGACCACCACGGTCGCGCCCTCGTCCGGCGTACGGAACCGCAGCGCCCGACCCTCACCCGGGCCCAGGCCGCGGTCGCGGTGGTAGCCGTCGTAGCCCTGGTACTGCGAGCCGGTGCGGGCCTGCACGTCCTCGCGGGTGCAGTCGCAGTAGTAGGCGCGGCCCGACTCATAGAGCCGTGCCGCGGCGGCCCGGTGCTCGCCAGCGTTCTCGGACTGGAAGTACGGCCCCTCGTAGCTGCCCCGCGAGATGCCGATCCAGTCCAGCGCGGAGAGGATGCCCTCGGTCCATTCGGGCTTGTTGCGGGCGGCGTCGGTGTCCTCGATGCGCAGCACGAACACCCCGCCCTGCTGCTTGGCGTAGATCCAGTTCTGCAGCGCCGAGCGGGCGCCGCCGACGTGGAACATACCGGTCGGGGATGGGGCGAAGCGCACACGTACCGTCACGTCCTCCAGCCTACGGCGGCCGGCCAGCGAGTAAGGAAGGGCCCCTTCCTATCGCCTGGTGTTGTACAAGGGTCCCTTCCTTGCACTCAGGAAACTGAGCGGATCTTGACGACCAGGGCGCTGCCGACCACGGTGACCACGGCGGTGACCGCGTAGAGCGTCGGGTAACCGCCCAGATGCACCACCAGCGGGGCGGAGAGCGCCGGCCCGAGCACCTGGGGCGCCGAGTTGGCAATGTTGATCACGCCGAGGTCCTTGGCCCGGTCGGTGGCCCGGGGCAGGACCTGGGTGATCAGCGCGGCGTCCACCGAGAGGTAGACCCCGTACCCGGCGCCGAGCAGCAGCGCGGCGACGATCGCCATCGGCCAGACCGGCGCCACCGCGAGCAGCAGCGCCGCGACCGCCATCACCAGCCCGGAGACGATCACGTAGATCTTGCGCCGACCGGAACGGTCCGACAGCCGGCCGGCGACCACCGCGGTCAGCATCATGCCGAGCGTGTAGAGCAGGATCAGCACCAGCAGGCCGCCCTCGGGGTCGGGGTGACGCACCCCGTCGGTGAGGAAGTACAGCAGGTAGAGAGTGCCCAGCGCGTTGCCCAGCTGCACCAGGAACCGGGTGATCCAGGCCCAGGCGAAGTCCGGGTGCCGGCGCGGGCTGATCCACATCGAGGTCAGCAGCGTCCGCATCCGCAGCGCCGGCCGGTGTGCGCGGGGCAGCGGGTCGTCGGCGGTGAACAGCGCGAACGGCAGCGACAGCAGCAGGATGGCCACCGCGATGGCGACGTAGCCGGCCGCGTTGCCGGTGACCACGGCGGTGACCAGCACCGCGCCGAGGACCAGCCCGAGCGCCTGCGGGATCCCCACCCAGCCGGACACTGCGCCGCGCTGCACCACCGGCACCCGGTCCGGGATGGCCGCGGTGAGGCTGGCCAGCATCGCGTTGAAGCAGACCTGCGCGGCGACCCAGCCGAGGGCGACCCCGAGGATGGTCCGCTGCTGGGCCAGCAGCACCAGGGCCGCCGCGCCGAGCACGGCCCCGCCGGCGGTCCAGACGTGCCGGCGGCCGAACTCCCGACCGCCGAGCCGCAGGCAGGTCCGGTCCGACAGCGCGCCCGCCAGGGGGTTGGCCAGCACTGCGGCCAGCGCGCCCAGGCCGGTGACCACGGCCAGCATGTTCTCCTTGTCACCGGGCGCGATCTGCTCGATCTGCTGCGGTAGCAGCACCTGGATGGGCGTGAAGAACGCCATCCAGACGCCGAGGTTCGCCGCGAAGATCAGCGCGATCCAGCCACGCCGTACCGGCACGGTGGGTTCGGCGAGCGCGGCCGGCAGCGACGCCGGGGTCGGGTCGAGGGTGGTCACCGCGTCGACCCCGGCCGGCTGGCCGCGATCACGTCGCGCAGCCAGGTGTACGAGGACTTCGGCGTACGCGTCTGGCTGGCGTAGTCGACGTGCACCAGGCCGAAGCGTTTGGTGAACCCCTCGGCCCACTCCCAGTTGTCCAGCAGCGACCAGACGAAGTACCCGCGCACGTCCACCCCGTCGTCGATGGCGGCCCGCACCGCCCGCAGGTGCCCGTCGAGGTACGCGATCCGCTCCGGGTCCGACACCTGCCCGTCCGGGCCCGGTGCGTCGTCGTACGCGCAGCCGCTCTCGGTGATCTCGATCGGTGGCAGCGCCTCGCCGTACCTGGTGTGCAGCCAGCCGAGCAGGTCGTGCAGCCCGTCCGGGGCCACCGGCCAGTCGAAGGCGGTACGCGGGTACCCGTCGAGCGGGACCAGCTCGAACGGCAGCGGCGAGCCCTCCTCGGCAGCCCGTACGCCGGTCGGGTTGTAGTAGTTGACCCCCAGCACGTCGATTGGCGCGGCGATCGTGTCGAGGTCGCCCGGGCGGATCACGCTGGCGTCGAAGCCGGGCAGTTCCGGGTAGCCGCGGCCGAGCAGCGGGTCGGTGAAGAGCCGGTTGTGCAGCGCCTCGTACGCCGCCCCGGCGGCCAGGTCGGCGTCGCGGCCGCCGAGCACCCGCACCGGCGAGTAGTTGTTGGCGATCGCCACCGGGCTGGCGGTGCGGCCGCGCAGCGCGGCGACCGCGAGCCCGTGCCCGAGCAGTTGGTGGTGGGCGACCGGGAAGGCGTCGAAGAGCAGCAGGTGACCGGGGGCGTGCACGCCCATGCCGTAGCCGAGGCTCATCTGGATGAACGGCTCGTTCAGGGTGATCCAGAGCCGGACCCGGTCGCCGAGTCGGGCGGCGGTCAGGTCGGCGTACTCGGCGAATCGGCCCGCGGTGTCGCGGTGCAGCCAGCCGCCCGCGTCCTCCAACGGCTGGGGCAGGTCCCAGTGGTAGAGGGTGGCCACCGGGTCGATACCGGCGGCCAGCAGTTCGTCCACCAGCCGGTCGTAGAAGTCCAGACCGGCGGCGTTGGCCGGGCCCGAGCCGCTGGGCTGCACCCGGGGCCAGGCGATCGAGAACCGGTACCCGGAGACGCCCAGCCCGGCCAGCAGCGCGACGTCCTCGGCGTGCCGGTGGTAGTGGTCGCACGCCACCTCGCCGGTGCTGGCGTCACTGATCCGACCGGCCGACTGGGCGAAGGTGTCCCAGATGGACGGTCCGCGACCGTCCGCTGTGGTGGCGCCCTCGATCTGGTGGGCCGAGGTGGAGACGCCCCAGCGGAAGCCGGTGGGGAACTCCGGCAGCGGTGCGGTCGACATGCGCCCTCCCGGTCAACGTGAAACGTGTTCGGGACTCTAGGACGATCCAGATGAATGCGCCATAGGCCGGCTTGGCGCAATGCGCAATGGTTGATCGGCGTGTCTTTTTCCGAACCCGTCCTGGTAAGTCCGATTTAGCGCATAGAGTGCCGATATCGTGTGATGTCCTCACTGGAGGAAAGACGGAAATGATCCTCGTGGAACGCAGTGCGCACGTGGCGGCGCCGGTGGAAATGGTCTGGGACGTCGTACAGCGGGCCGAGCAGTTGCCGGCCTGGCTGGCGGGGGTCCGCGCGGCCGAGGTGCTCTCGGGAGAGGGCTTCGGACGGCGGCAGTTGGTCCAGGCGGGGCGCGGCTCGGCGCACGAAGCCGAGGTGATCGCCTATCAGGAGCCGACCTTGATCGGCTGGCGGGAACGGGCCAAGGGTGCCGGTGCTCGTGCGGAGGCGCGCACCGAGATCTACGTCCAGCTCACTCCCGACGAGGAGGAGGGCGGGACCATCGTGCGGCTCATCGTGGTCCGCTGGCCGGCCGGCCCGGTCAAGGCGGCCATGCTGCGCCTGGGGCTGCGTCGGGTCGGCGCCGACCTGGAGGACTCGCTGGCCCGGCTCACCGACCTGGCCGCCGTCGGCTGACGAGAGCCCGTCCTCCCCGCACCCCCACCCGCCCTCGGGGGTCGATCATGGACCTGTGGTGCCCGGAACGAGGTGACTTCACCGCTTCGTCGCCCACCACGACTCCATGATCGACGGGGTGGGGGTAAGAACGAGGAAGGGCCCGGCGCACCGCGCCGGGCCCTTCCTCGTCGTACGGGTACTAGCTGTCGCCGCCGGTCTCGCCGACCGGGGCGGCGTTGACGTCGTCGATCGCGTACTTCTTGGCGGCCTCGGCCGGCACGGTGGCCGGTACCGCGCCGCTGCGGGCGAGCTGCCGCAGCGTGGCGACCACGATCGACTCGGCGTCGACGTGGAAGTGCCGGCGCAGCGCGTGCCGGGTGTCCGACATGCCGTAGCCGTCGGTGCCGAGCGACGTGTAGTCACCGGGCACCCACCGGGCGATCAGGTCCGGAACGGCCCGCATCCAGTCGCTGACCGCGACCTTCGGCCCGTCCGCCGCCGCCAGCTTCTGCTGGATGTACGGCACCTTCGCCTCGGCGGCCGGGTTGAGCAGGTTGTACTCCTCGCACTCCACCGCGTCGCGGCGCAGCTCGGTCCAGGAGGTCACCGACCAGACGTCGGCGGCCACCCCCCAGTCCTGGGCGAGCAGCTGCTGGGCCTTGAGCGCCCACTGCATGCCGGTGCCGGAGGCGAGCACGTTGGCCTTCGGGCCGTCGACCTGCGGCGCGGGGGAGTAGTGGTAGATGCCCTTGAGCAGGCCCTCCACGTCCACCCCGGCCGGCTCGGCCGGCTGCAGGCTCGGCTCGTTGTAGACCGTCAGGTAGTAGAAGACGTTCTCCTGCGCGTCCCCGTACATCCGGTGCAGGCCGTGCTCCATGATGTGCGCGATCTCGTACGCGAACGCCGGGTCGTACGCGACCACCGCCGGGTTGGTGGCGGCGATCAGGAGCGAGTGGCCGTCCTCGTGCTGGAGACCCTCACCGTTGAGCGTGGTCCGCCCCGCGGTGGCGCCGAGCAGGAAGCCCCGGGCCATCTGGTCGGCCGCCGCCCACAGCCCGTCGGCGGTCCGCTGGAACCCGAACATCGAGTAGAAGATGTACATCGGGATCATCGGCTCGTCGTGGGTGGCGTACGAGGAGCCGGCCGCCGTGAACGAGGCGACCGAGCCGGCCTCGTTGATCCCCTCGTGCAGGATCTGCCCGGTGGTCGACTCCTTGTACGACAGGAACAGCTCCCGGTCGACCGAGGTGTAGCGCTGGCCGTGCGGCGAGTAGATCTTCGCGGTCGGGAAGATGGAGTCCAGGCCGAAGGTGCGCGCCTCGTCCGGGATGATCGGCACCCAGCGCTTGCCGAACTCCTTGTCCTTCATGATGTCCTTGAGCAGGCGGACGAAGGCCTGCGTGGTGGCCACCTTCTGCTTGCCCGAGCCGCGCTTGATGTCGGCGAACCGCTCCGGGCCGGGGATGGCCAGCCGCTTGCCGCTGGTCCGCCGGGACGGCAGGTAACCGCCGAGCTGCTCGCGCCGCTCCTTGAGGTACGCCAGCTCCTCGGACTTCTCACCCGGGTGGTAGTACGGCGGCAGGTAGGGGTTCTCCTCCAGCGCCGAATCCGGGATGTCCAGGTAGAGCCGGTCGCGGAAGGTCTTCAGGTCCTCCAGCGTCAGCTTCTTCATCTGGTGGGTCGCGTTGCGGCCCTCGAAGTGCGAGCCGAGCGTCCAGCCCTTGATCGTCTTGGCCAGGATGACGGTCGGTTGGCCGGTGTGCTCGGTGGCCGCCTTGTAGGCCGCGTAGAGCTTGCGGTAGTCGTGGCCACCCCGCTTGAGGTTCCAGATCTCGTCGTCGCTGAGCGGGTCGACCATCTTGCGGGTCCGCGCGTCGCGGCCGAAGAAGTGCTCGCGAACGTACGCTCCGGACTCCGCCTTGTAGGTCTGGTAGTCACCGTCGGTCGTGGTGTTCATGAGGTTGACCAGCGCGCCGTCGGTGTCCGCCGCGAGCAGCGGGTCCCACTCCCGGCCCCAGACCACCTTGATCACGTTCCAGCCGGCACCCCGGAAGAACGCCTCCAGCTCCTGCATGACCTTGCCGTTGCCACGGACCGGGCCGTCCAGCCGCTGGAGGTTGCAGTTGATCACGAAGGTGAGGTTGTCGAGCTCCTCGCGGGCAGCCACGCCGATGGCGCCCAGCGTCTCCGGCTCGTCCATCTCGCCGTCGCCGAGGAACGCCCAGACGTGCTGCTGGGAGGTGTCCTTGATGCCGCGATGCTGCAGGTACCGGTTGAACCGGGCCTGGTAGATCGCGTTCAGACCGCCGAGGCCCATCGAGACGGTGGGGAACTCCCAGAAGTCCGGCATCAGCCGCGGGTGCGGGTACGACGGCAGGCCGCCACCCGGGTGCGACAGTTCCTGCCGGAATCCGTCGAGCTGGTGCTCGCTGAGCCGGCCCTCGAGGAACGCCCGCGCGTACATGCCGGGGGAGGCGTGGCCCTGGTAGTAGATCTGGTCGCCGCCACCCGGGTGGTTCTTGCCCCGGAAGAAGTGGTTGAAGCCCACCTCGTAGAGCGACGCCGAGCTGGCGAAGGTGGAGATGTGTCCGCCGACGCCGATCTCCGGGCGCTGTGCCCGGTGCACCAGCATCGCGGCGTTCCACCGGACGTAGGCCCGGATCCGTCGCTCGACGTGCTCGTCACCCGGGAACCACGGTTCGCGCTCCGACGGGATGGTGTTGATGTAGTCGGTGGTGGTCAGGGGCGGAACCCCGACCTGGCGCTCGCGGGCCCGCTCCAGCAGGCGCAGCATGACGTAGCGAGCGCGTTTGGCGCCGCGTTCGTCGATGACACCATCAAGCGACTCGACCCATTCGCTGGTCTCTTCAGGGTCGATGTCCGGAAGCTGGCTCGGTAGGCCGTCGCTGATCACCGGGCGCTTGCGTTCCGTAGCCACAGGCGTTCCCTCGGTTGTGTGTGGGATAGGTCTCTAGCGCCATCCTGCCTCCTGGTGGCACCCGGCGTCACGTCTAGACCCCCCGGACGCGACGCTGAACACAGGTACTCGCCGGTAACTTAGCGCTACGAGACCCCGAACCACGTTGTCCGCCACCGCCACCGTGCCGGTAGGTGGGCACCGGGCCTGGTCGGCGGATCCAGGCCTCACGCTGCGGCAGAATGCGACGTATGCGCAGCGATGTGATCACCGTCCAGACCGGGTCCCGGCCGACCGTCCGGGACATCACCGCCGAGGCCCAGGCGTTCGTCTCCGGCGAGGGCGACGGCCTGCTGCACGTCTTCGTGCCGCACGCCACCGCCGGCCTGGCGATCATCGAGACCGGGGCGGGCTCCGACGACGACCTGCTGCGGGCGATCGGCGACCTGCTTCCCACGGACGACCGCTGGCGGCACCGGCACGGCTCGCCCGGGCACGGCCGGGACCACGTGCTGCCCGCCTTCGTCCCGCCGTACGCGAGCCTGCCCGTGCTCGACGGGCGCCTCGCGCTGGGCACCTGGCAGTCGATCTGCCTGGTGGACACCAACGGCGACAACCCGACCCGCCAGGTCCGCTTCTCCTTCCTCCCCGCCTAATCCACCCCGCCCCGCCCCCGTCGCCCCCCACGCTCCCCGTCCGCGTCGCCTCCCACCCTCCCCGTCCGCGTCGCGCCCCACCCTCCCCGTCCGCGTCGAGCCCCACCCTCCCCGTCCGCGTCGCCCCCACCCCCGTCCGCGTCGCGCCCCACCCCTCGTCCGCGTCGATCTAGGGCAGATCGTCGTGATTATTGATCCACTAACGACAACTTGCCCTAGATCGACGGGGACGGGCGCGGGGAGGGGCGGACGGGCCGCGCGGGAGGGGCGGACGGGCCGCGCGAGGCGTGGACGGGCGCGGGGCCGCGCGGGGAGGCGCGCGGGGAGACGGGGAGGGGGTGGTGTGATCGGTGGGACGGGGCGGTGGGGGTGGGTGCGTACGATGTGGTCGTGGCGCAGGAGGTCGTTGTTTCCGAGGTGGGCGGGTCGGTGGACCGTGCCGGTCTGGCCGTCGACGTGGTGCGCCGGATGGCGCACCTGACCGCCGCGCTGCGGCACCGGCAGGGCTCTGCCTTCGCCGAGCTGGGCCTCACCCCGGCGGCGGCGCGGGCGCTGCACGAGCTCGATCCCGACCGGCCCCTGCCGGCCCGCGACCTCGCCGAGCGGCTGAGCTGCGACCGGTCGAACGTGACCGCGCTGGTCGACAAGTTGGAGCAGGCCGGTCTGGTCGAGCGACGTACCGACCCGGCCGACCGGCGGCAGAAGACCTTGGTGGTGACCGAGCGGGGTCGCGACGTGCGAGGCCGGGTGGTCGAGGTGATGTCCGACTCCCGACTGCTGGCCGGACTGACCGACCGGGAGCTGAGCACCCTGCGTGACCTGGTCTGGAAGGTGTCCGACGGTGGGTGTCCGGAGCCGTGTGGGCCGGAGTGAGTCGACCTGCGTGGGCCGTGTCCCACTGGGCGACCAGGGCCCGCGTCGGTAATGCTGTCCGACGTGACCACCCCGCAAGATCTCGACGACCGCTTCCGGGAGACGCTGGCGGCACTTCCCGCCGCCGAGCGGCGGCGTGACCCCGCCGACCCGGTCACCGACGACGCCCCGCTGACCGGCGCGGAACTGCTGGACCTGTTCGACGCGCAGGTGACCAGCCGCCAGCTCGACCTGGCCGGCCACTGGCTGCGTAGCTTCGGGGAGGGCTTCTACACCATCGGCTCGGCCGGGCACGAGGGCAACGCGGCGGTCGCCGCCGCGCTGCGTCCGACCGACCCGGCCCTGCTGCACTACCGTTCGGGTGCCTTCTACTGCGTCCGCGCAGCCCAGGTCGCCGCCGAGCCAGCGCCGGCCGCCGACCGGGAAGCGCCCGCCGAGCCCACGGCCACCGGAAGGGACCCGGCCGGATCGGAACCAGCCGGGTCCGAGCCGGCCGCCAGCGGGTTCGCGGCGTACGCGGAGGCCGCCCGGGACGTGCTGCGCGGGATGGTCGCCTCCAGCCAGGAGCCGATCGCCGGCGGCCGGCACAAGGTCTTCGGCCGAGCCGACCTGGCCATCGTGCCGACCACCTCCACCATCGCCTCGCACCTTCCGCGAGCGGTCGGGATGGGGCTGGCCGTGGAGCGGCTGCGTCGGCTGGACACCGCCGGGCGGCGTACCGGTGCCGGGGCTCGGGTCGGCAGCGGCGCCGGCGCCACGCACGCCCCGTGGCCGCCGGACGCCATCGTGGTGTGCTCGTTCGGCGATGCCTCGGTCAACCACGCCAGCGCCACCGCCGCCTTCAACACCGCCGGCTGGTACGACCACGCGGGGCTGCGCATTCCGGTGCTGTTCGTCTGCGAGGACAACGGGCTGGGCATCAGCGTCCGCTCTCCGCAGGGCTGGGTGGAGGCGACGCTGCGTTCCAAGCCGGGCATCCACTACCTGACCGCCGACGGGGACGACCCGGTGCAGGCGTACGCGGTGGCGGCCGAGGCCGCGGCCTGGGTGCGCCGGCACCGCCGGCCGGCCGTGCTGCATCTGCGTACCGTCCGACTGATGGGGCACGCCGGCGCGGACGCCGAGTCGGCGTACCGCAGCACGGCGGAGCTGGTCGCGGACCTGGACCGGGATCCGGTGGTCGCCACCGCCCGGCTGCTCGTCGAGGCGGGTGTGGCCACCGGCGAGGAGCTGCTGGGCCGGTACGACGAGACCGGCTGGCAGGTACGCCGACTCGCCGAGGAGGTGCTGGGCGAGCCGAAACTGGCCTCCGCGGCCGACGTGGTGTCCGCGCTGGCCCCCCGCCGGCCGATGCGGGTGGCCCGGGCGGTGGCCGACGCGGCGGCTCGGGCCAGCGGGGCCGGGGTGGGTGCCCGGGCGGAGGCGTTCGGGGGCAAGCCGCCGGAGCTGGCCGGGCCGCTGACCCTGGCGCAGAGCATCAACGCGGCGCTCGCCGACGGGCTGCTGGACCACCCGCAGATGGCCGTCTTCGGCGAGGACGTGGCTGCCAAGGGCGGCGTGTACGGGGTGACGAAGGGGCTGCGCGACCGGTTCGGGGCGGCCCGGGTCTTCGACACCCTGCTGGACGAGACGTCGGTGCTCGGGTTGGGGCTGGGCGCGGGGCTGGCCGGGATGCTGCCGGTGCCGGAGATCCAGTATCTGGCGTACCTGCACAACGCCGAGGACCAGCTGCGCGGCGAGGCGGCCACCATGCAGTTCTTCTCGCGGGGCGCGTTCCGCAATCCGATGGTGGTGCGGGTCGCCGGGCTGGCGTACCAGGAGGGGTTCGGCGGGCACTTCCACAACGACAACTCGGTGGCCGTACTCCGGGATGTGCCCGGTCTGGTGATCGCGGTGCCGGCGCGGCCGGACGACGCCGCGCCCATGCTGCGGACCTGCCTGGCCAGCGCGGCGGTGGACGGCAGCGTCTGCGTGTTCCTGGAGCCCATCGCGCTCTACCACGCCCGCGACCTGTACGCCGAGGGTGACGGGGAGTGGCTGGCCGGGTACCCGGAGCCGGGTAGCTGGGTGGCCGGGCACGTGCCGATCGGTCGCGCCCGGGTCTACCGGGTGGGGTCGGCCGACGACCTGACCATCATCACCTTCGGTAACGGGGTGCGGATGTCGCTGCGGGCGGCGGCCGTCCTCGCCGAGGAGGGGGTGGGCACCCGGGTGGTGGACCTGCGCTGGCTGGCGCCGCTGCCGGTGGCCGACATCATCCGGGAGTCCTCGGCGACCGGCCGGGTGCTGGTGGTGGATGAGACGCGTCGCTCCGGCGGGGTCGGCGAGGGCGTGATCGCGGCGCTGGTCGACGCCGGATATGTCGGTGCCGCACGGCGAGTGGCCGGAGTTGACTCGTTTGTACCATTAGGTCCGGCAGCACGTCACGTACTGGTCTCCGCGGAAGCCATTACCGACGGTGCCCGTACGCTGCTGGCACGGTAAATTCCGTTCCACCCGGTGCGCCACTTGCGCGCGGAGGCACAACTGTGTGGACTTTGCCTGACGGCGTCGCTCCGACGCCGCGAGCAGGGACAAGAAGAGGAGGCACGCGACAGTGAGCGCGACCGCTGGTCAGGCCGCCGACGGGGTACGCAGCCTGGCGGACCGGTTCGGCATCGAACCGGGGATGGTCGTCATGGAGATGGGGTACGACGATGACGTCGACCAGGATCTCCGCGACGCCCTGACCGACCGCTGTGGAGAGCTGGTCGACGAGGACACCGACGAGGTGGTCGACGCGGTGCTGGTCTGGTACCGCGACGGCGACGGTGATCTCTTCGAACTTCTCGTGGAGACCCTCGCCCCGCTGGCTGACAACGGGGTCGTATGGCTGCTCACGCCCAAGGCGGGGCGTGAGGGGCACGTCGAGCCGAGTGAGGTTGCGGAGGCCGCGCCCACCGCCGGCCTTCAGCAGACCTCGACCATCAACGCCGGCCGGGACTGGAGCGGCGCCCGTCTGGTGCTGCGCCGAGGGGCCAAGGCCAAGAAGTAGCCCCGTTCGTTCCCCACACGCCCGGCGGACCGCATCGCCGGGTGTGGCACGGCTGTGCCGTCCCCCGACTCGAGGCGAGGAGTTCGCATGCCCATCGAGATTGGCGCCGAGGCGCCAGACTTCGTGCTCAAGGACCAGAACAACCAGGAGGTCCGGCTATCCGGCTTCCGGGGTAGGCGCACCGTGTTGCTGGTCTTCTACCCGCTCGCCTTCACCGGCACCTGCCAGGGTGAGCTGCACGAGGTGCGGGACAACCTCGGCGAATACGTGAACGACGATGTCCAGGTGTTGACCGTGAGCGTCGACTCCGCCTACAGCCACAAGGTCTGGGCCGACCGGGAGGGCTACGACTTCCCGCTGCTGGCCGACTTCTGGCCGCACGGCGGTGTCGCCCAGGCGTACGGGGTCTTCAACGACGTGGCCGGCTTCGCCAACCGGGGCACCTTCGTCATCGACAAGGCCGGCGTGGTCCGCTTCGCCGAGATGAACGGCCCCGGCGAGGCCCGCGACCAGCAGGGCTGGCGCAAGGCCATCGCCGAGGCGGCCGTCTGACGGGTACGCCGTGCGCCCGGGCCGGTGGCGAGCAGGGTAAGATTGCCAGCCTCCGGCCCGCCGTACGGGGCGTTCCGGGCGCGTAGCTCAGTGGGAGAGCACTCGCCTTACAAGCGAGGGGTCGCAGGTTCGAAACCTGCCGCGCCCACCCTGCACCATCACCGGTCGGCGACCATCACCCGGCTGTGGCTCAGCGACCTGGCGTGGCGGATCGGCAGGGACAGCGCCCGTGCCGCGTCGAGCAGGTTCTCGTCCCGGGTGACCGTGAAACCGTGTCGGGCGAGCAGCGCGGCCATGTCGGCGGGCCGCCAGGTCGAGCGCCACGGCTCCTTCGCCCAGACGGTCGACCGGCCGGTGGACGCCATCAGCAGCCGTGCGACGAGGCGGCCCAGCGTCGCGGACGTGGCCGGCAGTTGGAAGTTGACGATGAGCCGGCTACCCGGCCCCGAGCAGCCGGCGAGCGCGGCGAGCGTGCCGGTCACCTGCGCTCTGGTCAGGTAGGGCACGACCCCCTCCCAGACCCAGGTCGTCGCCTCGGTGGTGCGGTGCCCGGCGGCCGCCAGCGCCTCGCCCAGCGGGTCGCGGCGCAGGTCCACCGGGACGAACCTCGGCGGGGTGCCGAGCAGGCGCGCGGCCCGCTCGCGTTTGTCGAGCTGGCTGGCCGGTTGGTCCACCTCGAAGACCGTCACCCCGGCGAACTCCGGCATCCGCCAGGCGCGACCGTCCAGCCCCGCGCCGAGGAGCACAACCTGAGGGCTGGGACGGGCGCGTACGGCCTCGTCGATGGCGACCGTACGCGGCACCATCAGCTCGGCGCTGGCGCGTACCGTCTCGTAGTCGACGCGCTGCCGCCACGGTTGCGGGACGGCGCCGTCGCGTACCCACTGGACGGCCTCGCGCTCGTCGGGACGCAGCAGGGGCAGCGCGGTCGGGTCCGCGAAGCGGTCGGGAGCGATCAGCCCGTCCGCGGCGGCGCGACCCTGGCAGACCAGCACCGCCGTGCGGCTCGCCCGCGCGGGCTTCGGCATCGGTTGTCTCCACTCCGGGCTGCGGCGTGTTCCGCCCTCGACGGTAGCGCCGCCAACGGCCCGAGCGTGCCCTGGACCGTTCTCGGTCGGCCCGTTAGCCTCGACCCCCATGACCAACGCGGACGAGCCCGGTCACCCCGAGCCCCCGCTCGCGGGCGACGAGACCGCCACCCTGCTGGGCTCCCTGGACCGCCAGCGCGCCACCCTGGCATGGAAGACCGGCGGGCTCGACGCGGCCGGCCTGCGGGCCACGCTCGGCCCGTCGTCGATCACGCTGGGCGGGCTGCTCAAGCACCTGGCGCTGGTCGAGGACCTCTACTTCTCGCTGAAGCTGGCCGGCCGCTCACCCGGACCGCCGTGGGAGACCGTGGACTGGGACGCCAACCCCGGCTGGGAGTGGCGTTCGGCCGCCGAGGACACCCCTGAGCAGCTCTACACGCTCTGGCGGGAGGCGGTGGCCCGGTCCCGCGCGACCGTGGCCGAGCTGTTGGCCGACGCCGGGCCGGAGCAGTTGGCCAGGGGCGACTGGCCCGACGGCCAGGTGCCGAGCCTGCGCCGCGTCCTGGTCGACCTCATCGAGGAGTACGCCCGGCACGTCGGCCACGCCGACCTGATCCGCGAGTCGGTCGACGGGCTCACCGGCGAGGACCCGCCCCGCTGACCACGCGCCAGCGGGGCTGCGACTTCGGTGGTGCTGTCAGACGACCACCGAGGAACCGAACGCCCACTCGATCCAGTCCTCGGCGCAGTAGGCGGTGCTGCTCACCCCGCCGGACTTCCACGGCCCGAGCACGGTCCGCCAGTTGCCGTTGTTGTCCTCGCAGTACACCTTGACGCGGTACTGCCGGCTACCGCCGCCGGTGCACCCGGCCCACGCCCCGTACCGTCCGATGCTGGAGTCGTGGAAGGTTCCGTCGTTGCATTCCATCGCCGTCGCGCCCGCCATCGCCGGCGCGGCGGTGGTGGCGGTGAGCACGGCCGATCCCATGGTCAGCAGTGCGACCGCCGTGGCGGCACGCCGAAGCCCGTTGCGTCGTCTCATCGAATTCCCCCCCGCGGATAGGCATTGATCAATGAGCCTAGGCGGGGTGGTCGAAGCTGTCCAGATCGATGTTTGGCCGGTTGGGGCTCGACTGGCACGCGTACGGTGGGAGCGACGACGGAGGGTACCGATGATCCCGACGATGATTCTGTTCGGCCTGGCGTTCGGGCGCTGGTGGCGCTCGACGCTCGTCGCTGCCGCGTTGCTCTGGCCGGCCGTGTTGCTGGGCAGCAGCGTGATGCAGACCGATGTGGGGTTGCTCGGCGCGTCCGGGCTGGCCGTGGCCAACGCCGCCGTCGGCGTGCTGGCGCACCAGGTGATCCTCCGGGCGGTTCGGGCGATGCGTTGTGCAAGCCCGTCGCACGGCGACTCCCGTTGACCGCCCGTGTCCCGGGCAACGCGATGATGGGCGCGTGCAGGACACCGTCGCCGTCGCGCTGATCACCTCACTGTCCACGTTGGCCGCTGCGGCCCTGACCGGGTTGGTCGGCGCGCTCAGCACCCGCCGACAACTGGCCCACCAACTCGCCGTGGCCGGACAGGAGGCCACCGAGCGGCGGAGCACGCGCCGTGATGAGCTGCGGCGCGAGGCGTACGTCGGGTTCCTCGGCGCCTGTGACCAGGCGTACCGGTCGCTGGACCGACGGTGGGTCGAGGCCGGTGGGGACGAGCCGCCGTCCGGCTACGACGAGACGTACGCGGCGATGCGCGCCGTGGACGAGGCGTACAACCTGGTGTTGCTTCAGGGCCCGGCGCAGGTCGCGGCGGCCGGCCGGTCCGTGCTGACCAGCGTCACCACCGAGTACGCCGACCAGCGGCGGCTCGGCGGCGAGCCGGGCGCCGGGGTGGGGCCACTCCGCGACCGGCACCGGGAGCGCTGGCTGGCCGCCATCGAGGAACGCACGAATCGCCGGGTTTCGTTCGTCGCTGCCGTGCAGGCGGTGTTGGATCGGGACGGGTGACGCCGAGGAGCGGGGGTTCCGGGTGAGCTACGCGGACGTCAACGGGCTGCGGCTCTGGTACGAGTCGCACGGCGACGGCCGCCCGCTGGTGCTGCTGCACGGCGGTTACGGGTCGACGGAGATGTTCGTCCCGATCATGCCGGCGCTGGCCCGGCGTCGGCGGGTCATCGCGGTCGACCTGCAGGCCCACGGGCGCACCGCCGACGTCGACCGCCCGCTGCTCTACGAGACGTTGGCCGACGACGTCGCCGCGCTGCTCGGGCACCTCGACCTGCCCTCGGCGGAGCTGCTGGGCTACTCGCTGGGCGGTGGTGTCGCGCTGCGTACCGCGATCCAGCACCCGGCGCTGGTACGCCGACTCGTGTTGGTCTCCACGCCGTGTCGGCAGACCGGCTGGTATCCGGAGGTGCTGGCCGCGATGGCGGCCCAGGACGAGCGGGTCGGCGAGCAGATGCGCGGCACGCCGCCACACCAGCTCTACCAGCGGATCGCCCCGCGCCCGCAGGACTGGCCCCGGCTCTGGGCCAAGAGCGGCGACCTGCTGCGCCGCGCCTACGACTGGTCCGACGAGGTGGCCCGGCTGGCGATACCGACGTTGCTGGTGTTCGCCGACGCCGACTCGATCCCGACCACGCACATGGCGGAGTTCTACGGGCTGCTCGGCGGCGGGCACCGTGACCCCGGCTGGGACGGCACCGACCGTCCGGCCGCCCGGCTGGCCGTGCTGCCCGGGCACACCCACTACGACATCGTCAGCGCACCGGCCCTGCCGGCCGCGGTCCTGGAGTTCCTCACCCACCAGGTCGACGCCACCGCCTGACCCACCGCAGTACGGGAGCGCGCAGCGTCACCGCCGCGGCGATCAGCACCGTGAAGAGCCCCGCCCACAGCCAGAACCGGAGGCCCACCCCACCGGGAGGTTGCGCGTCGCGCACGCGTCCGCCGCGGATCACCTGGTCGGCGACGTCGACGGCGAGCACCTGGTCCGGGGCGGTCAGTACGGTCCTCGGCGTGGCGGCGCCGGGCGTGAGCGCCAGCAGCCGTACGCCGCCCACGCGCTGGTCCGCTGTGGGCGGGTCGGTCTGCTCCTCCAGTGGCGGATCGGGGGCGAGGGGGTCGGGCTCGAACGCCGCGACCAGCGCCGACCCGTCCGGTGCCCAGCCGAGCAGCCGGATGGCGACCACGCCGGACACGGCGGGCAGGCGCAGCGGACCGACGTCCCGCCCGGTGGCGGGGTCGACCTGGCGCAGGGTCCACTCGTCGGCCTCCAGCCGCCGGGTGGCCAGCGTCAACGTCGCACCGTCCGGCCGCCATGCGCCCTTGCCGGCCAGCCAGGTCTCGTCGGGCAGGGCGAACGAGGAGATCTCCCGACCCCGCAGGTCGGTCACCGCGACCGTGCGCCCGTACTGGTAGGCGAGACGACCCGGAGCGGCGGCGACGGCAGCGCCGAAGTGCGCTTCCTGCGCGCCGCCGGCGAGCCTGGTCCACCGCCCGCCGTCCAGCGTGACCACGTTCAGAACCGACGTGTAGGTGGCCCCGTCGAAGGCGACCGGTGCCTCGTCGCGGACGACCAACGAAGCGCCGTCGGCGGACCAGCCGACCGGTGTGCTCCGCACGGTGTCGGTGACGGTGGACCTGAAGTGCCGGGTCCGCCCCGTGACCAGGTCGACGACGTCGACCCCCGGGTGGTCCTGGTCCCCGTCCGGCCGTGCCAGATGCCGACCGTCGGGGGAGAGCCGGACCGTCTCGCCCGCCGACGCGTCCCTGCCCGCCGGCAGGATCCGGTAGCGGTCGGAGGCCGCGCTGACCACCCCGACGATGCTCGCGTCGTTCCAGCCGCGCAGTCGTGGTGCCGTCCCGCTGAAGATGACCGAGGCCGGCCCGAGCCGGGGTCGGTCGGTGGCGTGCGGCGTGCCGATCGGCGGCAGGCCGATCCGGTCGGGCAGCGCGGCGTCCGTCGCGGCGGGGTCGAGGGCAGGGGTACGCGTCACCGGCACCGTCACACCGGCCAACGCGAGCAGCACCACCGCGCCGACAGCGGCGGCGGTCCGACGGCGACGGGACCGGCGGGCAGTGGCCAGGGCACGCTCGTAGACGGGGTACGCGGGCACGCCGTCGGCGGTGCCGTGCAGTGCGTCGCGGAGGCGGGCGGTCATCGGGTGCTCCTCTCCGCTGTGGCGTCGACCAGGTCAGGGGCGATGGCTCGGAGTCGGCGTAGCGCGTCATGGGCGTGCCGCTTCACGGTGCCGATCACCAGGAGACCTGCTGGTGGTACATGACCCGCCGCACGTACGCCTCGGGGTCGCCGTCGCGGATGCGCCGCCAGTGCCGATACGTACGGGCCAGGGCGGTCTGCACCACGAACTCGTGGAACGTCTCGGTCATGCCCACCCCCTCGCCAGGAGAGACGTCTGTCGTCCCGGAAATGGTTGAGGCCGGGCGTGGTCCCGGACGCGACGGCGGCACCTGGCCGGCGGCCACCTCGGCACCGCCATATCCTCGGGACACGAGTATGAGGGGGCGTGTGATCGTGGATCTGGCAGGCATCGACGCGGTGCTGTTCGACATGGACGGCACCCTGGTCGACTCCGACGCGGCCGTGGAGCGGGCCTGGCGAAGCTGGGCAGCCGAGTACGGCGTCGAGGCTGGGGCGGCGCTGGCGATCGCGCACGGCCGTCCCGCCGACCAGACCATTCGCCGGCTCCTGCCCGGGCTCGACGAGAGCGCGGTCGACGTGGCGTCGGCACGGCAGTTGGAGCTGCAGTACGACGATCTGTCCGACGTGACGGCCACCCCGGGTGCACACGAGCTGCTGGCCACGCTGGCCCGGTTGGGGATGCCCTGGGCGGTGGTGACCAGCGCCGACGTCCGGTTGGCGCAGGCCCGGCTCGGTGCTGCCGGCATCGTCCCGCCGGTGCTGGTCACGGTGCAGGACGTCAGCGTGGGCAAGCCGGATCCGCAGGGCTACCTGCGGGCCGCCGAGTTGCTCGACGTGCCCGCCGTACGCTGCCTCGTCGTCGAGGACGCCGAGGTGGGACTCCAGGCCGGACGCGCGGCCGGCGCGCTGACCGCGGCCCTCAAGGGGCTCGACGGCGACCTGCGCCTCGACGACCTGTCGCAGTTGGCCCACCACCTGGATCCGACCCCGATCACCCCCTAGTCAGCCGTGCCCGCGCCGGGGGCGGGGCGGGTCAGGTGCACGGCGGTCAGGGACAGCAGGAGCAGGGTCAGGCCGAAGACCGACGCGTTCAGGGCGACCGTGGGGTAGCCGAGGTGCGGCACGTCGAGGAACGGGTAGAGGTAGCGGTCCTCGTCGTGGCCCAGGGCACCCCGGATCAGGATCACCGTCAGCCAGACCAGGGGATAGGCGAGGAGGCTGACCGCGTACCCCCGGCGTAGGGCCTGCCGGGGACGGCGGGTGAGCCACTCCGCGGCGGCCAACGGCGGCGCCACCGCGTGCAGCAGGAGGTTGCCGGCGTCGGAGACCGGCCCCCGGGCGTCGGCGGTCGCCACCATGGCGTAGCCGCTCCACGGGTTGGCCAGCACCAGGACGAAGACCAGGGCGACGCCGACCAGGTAGACGGTGAGCGCGGTGCGCAGCCGATCGCCCGCGCCGGCCAGCAGCGCCACCAGGTAGGCCGCGCTGACCTGCACGGTGAAATAGAACAGCAGCTCGACGGGCTCGTCGCGGGCGGCGATCATCGAGAGGACCAGCCCGACGGCGACCACCGCGCCGGCGCTCACCCGCAGGACCCGCCCGGACACCCGGCGGACGCTACCATCGCCGCATCGACGGACGCCACGACGAGCAGGCGCCCCGGGTGCGCGCGATCCTGGCCGCCGACGCCGATCGGGAGCCGGACTCGGCGCTCGCGCTGCTCGGCGACAAGCGGTTCCACTTTTCGCCGTCCGGGGCCAGCTTCCTGATGTACGGGGTGTGTGGCCGCTCGTGGATCGCGTTCGGCCCGCCGGTGGGGCCGGCCGCCGAGCGGTACGAGCTGCTGGCCGACTTCTGCGCGACGGCGCGGCGGGCGGGCCGACGCCCGGCGGTCTACCACGTCGGTGACGCGCTGCTGCCCGAGCTGCGCCGGCTGGGGCTCGCCGTGCATCCGGTGGGGGAGTCGGCGAGCGTGCCGTTGGCCGACTTCACGCTGACCGGGCCGGCGCGTGGGGCGCTGCGGCGCAACTGGCGGCGGCTGGCCCGCCACGACAACCTGTCCTTCGCGGTGCAGCCGGGCGCGGACCTGCTCGACGAGCTGCGCCCGGTCTCTGACGCCTGGTTGGCCGGGCGGCCGGACATGTCGTTCTCGCTCGGCGGGTTCGTCCCCGGCTACCTGGCGCAACTGCCGGTCGCCGTGCTCCGGCAACGGGCCCGGGTGGTGGCCTTCGTGGCGCTGCTGCCGACACCGCACCGGTGGGGCGTGGACCTGCTGCGGTACCACCCCGACGCGCCGCCGACGGCGATGGACCATCTCCTCGTCGAGGTGCTGCACGCCGCCCGGGATCGAGGTCTGACCAGTGTGGAGCTGGGGCTGGCCCCGTTGTCCGGGCTGACCGGCACCGACCCGCTGTGCCGGCTGGGTCGGCTGGTGTACGGGCACGGTGAGCGCTGGTACCGCTTCCGTGGGCTGCGCCGGTTCAAGGCGAAGTTCGCGCCGGTCTGGTCGCCCCGTCACCTCGCCGCGCCCCGGGGATGGCACCTCCCGCTGGTGCTGGCCCAGGTGGGGCGGCTGTCGTCGCGTCCGCCGCGGTGACCGGCGGCAGTGTCGCGTACAGCGCGGTCAACTCGGCCAGGTAGCGCGACCCGGACCAGGCCGTCACGGCCTCCCGGCCGTCGTGGATCACCGTGGCGCGCAGGTCCCGCTCGGTGAGCAGCCGGGTCAGCAACGCCCCGAACGCCGCCGCGGTGGGCTCGGCGATCGGCCGGGTGGTGCCGGTGCCGGGCCGCTCGGCGAGCGCCGCGTCCACCATGGCCACCGGCAGCCCGTACGCCTCGGCCTCGCCGAGCACCAGGCCCTGGGTGTCGGTGGCGGAGGCGAACGCGAGCACGTCGGCCGCCCGGTAGTGGGCGCCGACCTCATGGCGCGGAACCGGGCGCAGCAGGTGCAGCGCGTCGGCGACGCCGAGCCGGCGGGCCGCCCGACGGACGGCGAGCCGGTGCCGCCGTGCTCCGAGCAGCACCAGCCGAGCCGCCGGCAGCTCGCGCCGGACCTGGGCGAACGCGGCCAGCAGCAGCTCCGGGTTCTTCTCCGCCGTGGCGCGGCCGACCGCGAGCAGCACCGGCACGTCCGGCGCGATGCCCAGCCGGGCCCGCAGCCGCCGCCGGTCGTCGGCGTCCGCGTCCGGCGCGGCGATCGGGGTCGGCAACACCACGATCGGGGTACGCCCCGCCATCGGCGCCATCATCGCCGCGGTCTTCGCCGACGGGGCGACCAGCACGCTGGTGTGTGCCAGCAGGCACTCACCGAGCGCCGCCAGCCGGGCCTGCCGGCCGGGCCCGGGACGGGCCAGCGCCCACAGGTCCCGCACCCGCCAGGGCAGGCCCAGCCGCAGCCCGGCGTACGCGGCACCGATCGGCACCTCGGGATAGTGCGCCGCGTACGCGATCAGGTCGGTGTGCCAGGTCAGTACGGTCGGTACGCCCCGCGCGGCGGCCCACCGCAGGCCGGCGACGCCGAGTGGTCCGGTGGTGTGCACGTGCACCACGTCGACCGGCGCCGCCGGCGGCCGGGGCGGTGCCAGCCGGTACGGCCGGGTGGGCACCGCCACCGAGGGCACCTCGCCGGCGCGGCGCCGCCGCCGGGACAGCGGCCCGGGACAGTGCAGGACGACCTGGTGGCCGGCGGCACGCAGCAGCGCCACGGTGGTGCCGACCGAGGTGGCCACCCCCTCGGGATTGGTGAGATGGCTGTCGCTGACGTGGGCGATCCGCACCCCGCCATCATCGCCGGGCCGCGCACGCCGTGGCCGCCCGCGACGAATCGGGGTGGCACGTCCGGGCACGCCTTGCTGTACTACCCGCTCGACCCCGACGGTGAGGGAGCAATGGTGGAGCTGACGCTCACGGCGATGACCGAGCAGGAATTGGCCCCGTTACTGGGGACACTGGAGCAGCACTACGCCGAGGACATGGTGGCGCACCGGGGGATGACCCCGGCGGCGGCCCGGGAGCGGTCGTCGAACCAGCTGCGGGAACTGCTGCCGGCGGGCGCGGCCACCGAGGGCGTGCTGCTGCGGCTGGCCCGGTTCGGTGACGCCGAGGTCGGCTGGATCTGGGTGACCGTGCCCGGGGCGGTCGGCGCGACCGACACGACCGGTTCACAGCGGGGCTGGATCCACAACATCGAGGTGTATCCGGCACACCGGGGACGCGGCTACGCCCGCCGGATGATCCAGCTCATCGAGGTGGAACTGGCCCATCTCGGGGTGCCCGAGCTGGGGCTGAACGTCTTCGGTACGAACACCGTGGCGATCGGCCTCTACCGGAGCCTGGGCTTCGAGGTGATGGCCCAGCAGATGTCCAAGCGGATCGAACCCGCCGGCTGAGCCGCCGGGGAAGACGCGCTCCGCCTCGGGCCGGTCCGGCGGTCAGGACTGTTCACCGGGCCAGCGGGAACCCGGCCCGGACCGCACCCCGGGGAGGAGCGACGGATGACGCATGACGCCGGACTGACCATCGGTGTGCTCGGCTCGTACGGTGGCCGAAACCTCGGCGACGAGGCGATTCTCACCGGCCTGCTCACCGATCTGCGTACGCAGGAGCCCAACGCCCGGATCATCGTCTTCTCCCGCCACCCCGAACACACCCGACTCGCCCACCCGGACGTCGAGGCGGTGCCCTGGGAGGGCGTCAGCCGTACCGAGTCCGCCCTGGTCCTGGCCCAGCTCGACCTGCTCATCCTCGGTGGCGGCGGGATCCTCTACGACCGGGAGGCCCGCCGTTACCTGCGGGTGGTCCGGGTGGCCCAGGAACGCGGGCTGCCGCTGATCACGTACGCGGTGGGGGTCGGGCCGCTGAGCGACGCGGTGGACACCGGGATGGTCCGCGAGACGCTCTCCGGTGCCACCCAGTTGACCGTCCGGGACCAGGAGTCCCGGATGGTGCTGGAGGAGGCCGGTCTGCTCAACCCGATCACGGTCACCGCGGACCCGGCGTTCCTGCTCAAGCCGGCGGATTTCCCCGCCCACCTGCTGGCCGAGGAGGGGGTGCCGGCCGGCCAACGGTTGGTCGGGATCAGCGTGCGGGAGCCGGGCCGGGCCGCCGAGCGGCTCGACGTGGACGGCTACCACCGCCTGCTGGCCCAGATCGGGGACTTCCTGGTGCACCGGATCGACGCGTACGTGCTGTTCGTGCCGATGGAACGCGACGACATCCGGCATGCCCACGGGGTGTTGTCCCACATGGTGGCCGCCGATCGGGGGCGGATCCTGCACGGCACCTACTCGCCGGAGCAGGTGCTCGGGCTGATGCGCCACTTCGACCTGGCCGTCGGCATGCGCCTGCACTTCCTGATCTTCGCGGCGATGGTCGGCACACCGTTCCTGCCCCTGCCGTACGCCGGCAAGGTCTTCGACCTGGCCCAGCGGCTCGGGGTGCCGGCGCTGCGCGGCGTGGAGCGGGAGGTCGAGGGCCCACTGCTGGCGGAGGTCGACCGGCTCTGGGACGAGCGGGAGCAGCGCGCCGAGGCCACCGCCCGACGGGTGGCCGAGGTCTGCGAGCAGGCCCGCGGCACCTCCGAGGTCACCCGCGGCGTCCTGGACAGCCTGCGCAACAAGACCCTCACCCGGGCCTGAGGCCGGCGATCACACGGCCGGGCCGGTCCACCGGTACCGCCACTCGCGGGCGTCCTCGCCGGCGGACTCCAGCTCGTAGATCTGCGCCTCGGCCAGCCCACCGGACCCGAGATGGTGGTGGGTTAGCGGCGGACGGCCGTTGCTGTCCAACTCGGCGGTGACGGTGTGCCCGTCCGCCGCGCCACCGACCAGGACGATCTGCACGGTTGAGGCCATGCGCCCATCCTGCCCGCCACGCCAGCCTTGCGCAGCGGATAGCGCGGCAGCGCTGGATCCTGATCCACATGATCGAGGAGACCGCACGGCACGCCGGGCACGCCGACATCCTGCGCGAGCTGACCGACGGTGACACCGGCGCGGTCTGAGCCCGCGTGGCCGGTCGTCGTCACCCGGTGGGCAGCAGGCCCGCCGTATACTCCATGCCGTCATGTGTGCAGGCCGCGGCGGCCACCCGGGCCGCGTACCGGGCCGCCTCCGGCAACGGCTGGCCGCGCAGTCGGCCGGCGATCAGCCCGACCGCGAAGGCGTCCCCCGCCCCGTTGGTGTCCACCACCGGCCCCGGCGCGGTCGCGGGCGGCACCGGCACCGCAGTGCCGTCACCCAGGTACAGCTCGGCGCCGTCCGCGGCCCGGGTCACCACGACGGTACGAGGTGCCAGCGCCCCGGCGACCGACGCGGCCCGATCGGCCAGGCGTACCCCGCTGACCAGGATCAGGTCGGCGACCTCGGCGAACGGGCGGTGGTAGGGGTTCGCGCCGTCCCAGTCGTGCAGGTCGGTGGAGAGCAGCACGCCGGCCGGCAGCGCAGCCCGCACGGCGGGGAGCAACGGCACCGTCCAGTCCATGATCGAGAGGTGGACGTGCCGTGCCTCGCGGACCAGCTCGGCCAACTCCGTCGCCTCGAACGGCGCGCCACCCTGCCAGGGCCGCGGGTCATACAACGACGTACGCCGCCCGCCCGGATCGACCAGGTTCACCGACCGCCGGGTGCCGGCCCGGCCCTCGGCCAGCACCGCCGGCACCCCGGCCCTGCTCAGCGCCGTACGGACCAGATCGCCGGCCGGGTCGGCACCGAGGGTGTCGACGACTCGCACCTTGAGGCCGAGCGCCCGGCCGGCCAGCGCCACCCCGGCACCGGTGTTGCCGATACGCAGCTCGATCGGCTCGACGGCGTGCGAGTCCGCGGCTGGCAACGGCAACGCGGGCACCCGGACCCGTACATCCACCCCGAGCCCACCGAGCACCAACAGATCGAACATGGTGCCGACGCTAGCCCCCTCGGCCCTCCGGCGGCCGACCCCCGAACGCGGGCGGCGCGCGCGTCGGCCGATGGGCACCGACGCTGGTCCACCTGTGCCGCCTATCCTGGGCGCGGGCGGCGACGAGGGGGAACAGGTGCTGGTCATCCACGGGCTGTGGTTGCCCGGCGACGATTCGACCGCCGGCCTCGCGATCTGGGCCGAGGACAGCGCCGCCCCGGCCGTCGCGCCGCGCCCCGGCCGGGCGCCCCGGGAGCGCCCACATCCCTTCGCCGCCGGGCACGCCGAACTGGCCGCCGCGCTGGCCGAGGTCGCGGAACCCACCCGCCCGGACACCGCGCTGCTCACCCTCCCGACCCGGGCCGGCGCGCCGACCGACTCACCCGAGTTGATCCGGACCGACGTCGCACCCCCGGCCCGCGGCCGGCTCACCCTGGCCGGGTGGCGGGTGCCCGTCCTGGTGTACGCCCCGGACGACGCACTGCCGCTCCTACGCGCCCTGGACGACCTTCCGGCGGTGCCCGGGGCCACCCTGCGCCACCTCGCCGAGCTGGCCGACTTCGCCGTCGACCTGGTGGCCCGGGGTCGCGTGCTACCCGGTGTCAGCGCGTCGGTCCGCGCGGACACTGCTGGTGCTGGTGCTGGTGCTGGTGCTGGTGCTGGTGCTGGTGCTGGTGTGGCCGAGCCGGCGGGCCGGCCGGCGGCCGCGAGGCCGACGGGGAAGGCCGCAGCCCCGGAGTCGGCGCAGGCTGTCTGGCGGCCGCTGCTGACCGGCACCGACGCCGCCTGGGCGCGGTCGTTGGCGCTGGCCCTGCCGCCGGCCGCCCGAGCCGCCGCCCGCACCGCCCGAGCCGCCGCCGCTCTGCCGGCCGCCACCAGGCGTGCCGCTGGTGGGCCGACCGCCACCAGGCCTGCCGCTGGTGGGCCGGCCGTCACCACGCTCGCCGCCATCACGCCGGCCGCCATCACGCCGGTCATCACCACGCCGGCCGCTACCACGCCGGCCGCCATCGGGGCCGCCATCGAAGCGGTCGAGATGACGGCCGGTGCGCTGGTCGCGGACGCGTTGGACGCGCTGACCGACGCCGCCGCTCGCGCCGCACTCGCGTCCACCACCCTGGCCCGAGGGCTGCGGCCGGGCGGGCCCGCACCGGCCTGGCTGGCCGCGCTGGCCGGCCCGCACCGGGACTTCACCCTCGATCCGGCCGCGCTGGCCACCCTGCGCGCCGAACTGGATGCCTGGCAGCGCGACGCCGCCGGCGGCCCGGTCCGAGCCAGCTTCCGCCTGGTGGAACCGGCCCCCGACGAGGTCACCGAGCCGATCCTGGCCACCCGCCCCCACCCGGCCACAGAACCGCCCGGCCCGGCCGAGGGCGGCGTGCTCGCGGGCGAGCTGGTCGGGGACTCGCTGACCGGTGTGGACCCGGTCGGGGCTGGGCGGTGGCGGCTGGAGTTCGGGTTGCAGGCGGCCGACGAGCCGGGCCTGCACGTCGACGCCGGGCAGGTCTGGCGGGCACCGCAGACGCTCGGCGGGCTGGCCGGCCGCACGGCCAGCCCACAGGAGACGCTGCTCGCCGAGCTGGGCCGAGCCAGTCGGCTCTGGCCGGATCTGGACGTCGCGCTGCGTACCGCCGCTCCCGAGGCGATGGACCTGGACGTGGACGGCGCGCACCGGTTCCTCAGCGAGGGCGCGCCGGTGCTGCACGCCGCGGGCTTCGGGGTGCTGCTGCCGTCCTGGTGGCAACGCCCGTCGGCGCGGTTGGGCGCCCGACTGCGCGCCCGCAGCCGGACCGCGCCCGGCACGGTGGCCGGCGCCGATGCCGGGGTCGGGCTGGACGCCCTGGTCGACTACCGCTGGGAGGTGGCGCTCGGCGACCAGCCGCTGTCGGCCGAGGAACTGGCCGCGCTGGCCGAGGTGAAGACCCCGCTGGTGCGGTTGCGTGGCCGGTGGGTGGAGCTGGACCCGGGCCGGCTGGCCGCCGGGCTGCGTCTGCTGCGTTCGGCCGGTGAGCTGACCGTCGCCGACCTGCTCCGCCTCGGGCTGGCCGACGGCGAGGACACCGGGGCGCTGCCGGTGCTGGAGGTCACCGCCGACGGTGCGCTGGGCGACCTGCTCGCCGGTGCGGTCGAGCGACGGCTCACGCCGATGGACCCGCCGCCGTCGTTCCAGGGCACGCTGCGGCCGTACCAGCGGCGTGGGCTGGCCTGGCTGGCGTTCCTGCGGTCGCTCGGCCTGGGCGGCGTACTCGCCGACGACATGGGGCTGGGCAAGACCGTGCAACTGCTCGCGCTGCTGGCCGGGGACCCGCCGGAGGCCGGGCCGACCCTGCTGGTCTGTCCGATGTCGCTGGTCGGCAACTGGCAGCGGGAGGCGGCGCGGTTCACCCCGGGTCTGCGTGTGCACGTACACCATGGGGCGGAGCGGGCCCGGGGGGCGGAGTTCACCGCGGCCGCGCACGGCGCGGACCTGGTCCTGACGACCTACTCGGTGGCTGCCCGCGACGCCGTCGACCTGGCCGGCATCGACTGGCACCGGGTGGTGGTGGACGAGGCACAGGCGATCAAGAACGCCTCGACCCGGCAGGCCGAGGCGGTCCGTGCGCTGCCCGCACGGCAGCGGGTCGCGGTGACCGGTACGCCGGTGGAGAACCGGCTCGCCGACCTCTGGTCGATCATGCAGTTCGCGAACCCCGGTCTGCTCGGCCCGGCGGCGACGTTCCGCAAGCGGTTCGCCGAGCCGATCGAGCGCAACGGCGACGCCGAGGCGGCCGAGCGGCTCCGCCGGATCACCGGCCCGTTCGTGCTGCGCCGACTCAAGACCGACTCGTCGATCATCTCCGACCTGCCGGAGAAGCTGGAGATGGAGGTGCTCTGCAACCTCACCGCGGAGCAGGCCGCCCTGTACCGGGTGGTGGTCGACGACATGCTCGCCCGGATCGAGTCGAGCGACGGCATCGAACGGCGCGGTTTGGTGCTGGCCACCATGACCCGGCTCAAGCAGGTCTGCAACCACCCGGCCCAGCTCCTGCGGGACGGTTCGCCGCTGGAGGGCCGCTCGGGCAAGCTGGCCCGGCTGACCGAGATCCTGGAGGAGGTGCTGGCGGCGGGGGAGCGGGCGCTGTTGTTCACCCAGTACGCCGAGTTCGGCGCGATGCTGCGCGGTCACCTGTCGGCGCGGTTCGGCCGGGAGGTGCTGTTCCTGCACGGCGGGCTCGGCAAGGCCGAGCGGGACGCCATGGTGCAGCGGTTCCAGTCGGACGAGGGGCCACCGCTGTTCGTACTCTCGCTCAAGGCCGGCGGTACCGGCCTCACCCTGACCGCCGCCAACCACGTGGTGCACGTGGACCGGTGGTGGAATCCGGCGGTCGAGGACCAGGCCACCGACCGGGCGTTCCGGATCGGGCAGCGTCGGCGGGTGCAGGTACGCAAGTTCGTCTGCGCCGGAACCGTGGAGGAGAAGGTGGCCGCGCTGATCGCCGACAAGCGCAACCTCGCCGAGCGGGTGGTCGGCACCGGCGAACAGTGGATCACCGAGCTGTCCACCGGTCAGCTCCGTGAGCTGTTCGCCCTGGAGGCCGGGGCGGTGGTGGAGTGACCGACAGGTTCGCCGACTACGGGCGCCCTCGCCGGGTCGACGGTGGCCTGCGGGCGCGCAGCGCCCGAGGCGCGATCGGTCGGTCCTGGTGGTCCCGACGTTTCCTGGAGGTGCTGGAGTCGTTCGCGCTCGGCACCCGGCTGACCCGGGGCCGGTCGTACGCGCGCGCCGGTCAGGTGCTTCGGCTCGACATCACGCCCGGCCTGGTCAGCGCCGTGGTGCAGGGCTCCCGCGCACAGCCGTACCAGGTCTCCATCAAGCTCACGCCGTTCCCGCCCGCGCTCTGGGCCCGGGTCGAGAAGGAGTTGGCCGGCCAGGCGTTCTTCAGCGCCCGGCTACTCGCCGGTGACCTTCCCGACGAGTTGGAGGAGCTGTTCGCCGCCTCCGGCGCGCCGCTGTTTCCGGCCGGAGTCGGTGAGCTGACCCAACGGTGTAGCTGTCCCGATTTCGCGGTGCCGTGCAAGCACCTCGCGGCGACGTTCTATCTGCTCGCCGAGGCGTTCGACGCGGACCCGTTCGAGCTGCTGCACTGGCGCGGCCGGTCGCGCGCCGAGTTGCTCGACCAGCTCCGCGCCCTACGGGCCGAGGCCACCGGCGTACCGGTGCCGGGCGACCCGGTCAGCGCGTTGCCGGGCGAGGACGCCGGATCGACCGTCCCGGAGCCGGGCGGGCCACAGTCCGATGTGGAGCTCGTGGGGCCGGCCGGGGCGGCTCGCGTGCTCGCCGGGCTGTCGGCGATGCCGCTGGCCGACGCGGTGGACCGGTTCTGGCTACCGCCCGTGCCCCTGCCCGACCGGCCGCCGAGGCTGGCGACCGGGCCGGATCTCCTGCTGCGCCAGCTCGGCCCGCCGGCACCGGCCATCGGTGGCCCGGGGCTGCTCGAACGGCTGCGCCGGGCGTACCGGGCGTTCGGACCGTCCGACCGGTGAACGGTCACGTCCAGCGGCGGCGGAACCGCCACATGATCGCGGCGTTGGCCACCAGCACCACCGCGCAGATCGCACCGGCCAGCCGGCCGGCGAACACGGTCATCGCCGGCAGCGACGCCCACAGCACGATGGTCAACAACATCAGATAGCGGCCCCTACGGGCCCGGACCCGATGGTCGAGCCGGGCGAAGAAGGCCGGGTCACTCTCCTTGAGCTGACGGGTGATCTGGTCGAACCTGCGCTGATCCTCTTTGCTGAGCATGGCGCTGCCTTCCCCTCACGCGTCCAGCGGTTCGGCGGCATACCCGCTGCGACGGCGGCTCACGCTCACCCGCTCCTGCTACTTTCCTCGACCTGAGGTCACCTCACGTCCGGCTTAGCCGAACCTTAAGTTTGTCTGTGGTGCTGAACGGCGTGGAAAGTGGCACGTACGACACTCGGGGCCCCTCCGTCCCCGGGTGACGTGCGTCGGCCCTGCTGGGAAGGTCTGCGCCCGGCTCCGGCACCCGGCCCGGCACCGGGGCGGCACTGAGCGGTGTCTTAAGTGCCCTCACGAGGGCGTTCAGCCCGCCTTGAAGGGTTCTCAGCCCTTGGTTACCTTGCCGTAGCAACCCCCTCAGGCAACAGTCGCCGCACCTGCCGCACCTGCCCGGTCGCAGCTTTCGGCGCTCATCAGAAATCGGGATTGGTACATGGCCGACCAGAATGTGCCACCACGTCGACCGCGGGACGACCGCGGTTGGGACGGACGTCAGCACCACACCCCGGACGGGTATGGCGACCACACCTCGTCCGCGCCGTACGGGTACGACACGCCCCACCCCTACCAGGGCGGCTACTCGGCGCAGACCGACCCGCGCGAGCAGTACGCCGACGGGTACGCGCACGCCGGACAGCCCGCCCCCGGCCCGCGCGGGCCGCAGTGGGTCGGCCCGGAGGGTCTCGGCCGCCCGGCCCCGGCCCGTTCGGCCGGCGCTGGACTCCCCACTCTGGACGATGACGACGAGCCGGGCCGCAAGGTCGGCCGGCGCAAGGCCATGGTCGCGCTCGGTGGCACCGCCGCCGTCGTGGCTGGCGGCGCGGCGCTCGCCATGACCTCGCAGTTCCGGGACCTCTTCGGTGACGAGGCGGCCGGCGACGCGACCGGCGCCACCGTCACCGACGGCACCGCGGCGCGGCCGAGTGGCCAGCAGCCGAGCACGGTGCGTACCTACACCGAGCAGAACGAGAGCTACATGGGCTCCCGGGCCGGTGAGGCGCTGAAGAAGAACGCGCCCTCCGGTGGGCAGACCTTCTCCGGCCCGGCCGCCGCCGCGGCGGCGACCAAGGTGACCGTCAAGACGGTGCTGGCCAAGGACCCGATCCTGCACCTGGCCCGGCGCACCACCTTCGGGGTCACCCCGCAGGTCGTGGCGGACATCAAGTCGCAGGGCATCGACGCGTGGATCCGCTCGCAGCTCGCGCCGGAGAAGATCGCGCCGACCAAGGCCGAGCTGAAGATCGCCGAGCTGCCCACCCAGTCGCTCACCGTGCAGCAGCTGCGTACCCAGCGGGACCAGCTCAACGAGCGCGGCGCCCAGCCGGACCGGGAGGTGGTGGACGCCACCATCGCCCGGCAGATCTGGTCCAAGCGTCAGCTGTTCGAGGTGATGGTCGACTTCTGGAACGACTTCCTGCACGTCGCCGCGGACTTCGACGGTGGCGAGGTGTACCGCACCTCGTTCGACCAGGACGTCGTTCGCAAGCACGCGCTGGGCAGCTACCCGGAGATGCTGGTGGCCGCGAACAAGCACCCCGCGCTGCTGATCTACCTCAACCAGAAGGACTCCCGCAAGGACGCGATCAACGAGAACCTGGCTCGGGAGAACCTGGAGCTCTACTCGGTCGGCGTCGACGGTGGCTACAAGGAGCCGGACGTCCGGCAGGCCGCCATGCTGCAGACCGGCCGCGGCGTCGACTTCGAGGGCAAGTACGTCTTCAAGGCCGACGACCACTACGTCGGCAAGGTGAAGATCCTCGGCTTCACGCACGCGAACAACTCCTCGGACCCGAAGAAGGCCGAGGCGGCGATCGACAAGTACATCACCTACATCGCGCTGCACCCGTCGACCGCCAAGTACGTGGCGCAGAGCCTGGCGACCCGGTTCGTCTCGGACACCCCGCCGAAGTCCCTGGTGGACCGGCTGGCCAAGACGTACACCACCAACAACGGCATGATCAAGCCGGTGTTGATGGCGCTGTTCAGCTCCTCGGAGTTCTGGGCGGCGGTAGGCCAGAAGGTGCGCCGGCCGATGGAGTACCTGGCCGCCACGTACCGCACCCTGGGTGTCTCGCCGGAGGCGTCCGCGAAGGACGACAACGGTGACAACAAGCGCACCCCGTACGCCCGGGGCCTGCGGCAGATCCAGGACAAGATGCGCGAGCTGGGCCAGTACCCGATGGGCCAGCCCACCCCGGACGGCTACCCGGACGTCTACGTCGCCTGGACCTCGGCCGGCACCATGGTCAACGGCTGGAACGAGGCCGGTGAGCTCATCGCCGGCTACCGCACCTCCTTCACGTACACCGCGCCGGAGAAGCTGGTGGCGAAGCCGCCGGCCACCGCCGGGGCGTACGTGGACGCGCTCGCCCAGCGGCTGATCCACCAGAAGCTCACCGCCCGGGAGAAGAACCTGATCCTCGGCGTCGCCGGCGTCTCGGCGACCACCAAGGTCGATGCCACGTTCAACGGGGCCATCACCGCCGTCGCGCGGGCGATCCTCGCGTCCCCCCAGCACCACCTCCGGTGAGGCACCCGATGGAGAAGACTGTGTACAACTCTTTCCCCCTGCACCCCGAATGCCCCGACCTGGGGCGGCTGGCCGACAACCCGACCGAGGCCCTGCTGCGCGCGGAGGCCGACATCGTCGCCGCCGAGAAGGCCGCCGAGGCCGACCGCTACCGCACCCTGGAGGACCTGGAAGAGGCCCAGCAGGACGGTCGCGGCGTCACCCGGCGGACCTTCGTCGCCGGTGCCGCGGCCACCGCCACCGCGCTGGCCACCGCCCAGTTCGTCACCACCTCGGCGTCGTTCGCGGCGACGCCGACCGGCACCCTGATCCACGTCTTCCTCTACGGCGGGCTGGACGGGCTGAGCCTGGTCGCACCGGACAACGACCCGGTGCTCACCAAGGACCGCCCCGAACTGCTGCTCGGCAACGACTCGCTGGCCCTGGCCCGCGGCTTCAAGCTGACCAGCGCGTTCAAGCCGCTGGAGCAGTGGCTCAAGGCCGGGCAGCTCGGGTTCATCCCGGCCGTCTCCGACGAGCGGCTGTCCCGTAGCCACTTCCAGGCCGCGGACGCCTGCAACCTGGGCGGACTGCCGCACGAGACCGGCGGCCGGGGCTGGCTGGACAACCTGGTCGACAACCTCGGCAAGGGCACCGCCTTCCGTGGCGTCGGCATCGGCAGCACGCTGCCCCGCTCGCTGGTCGGCAACAACGGCGCGCTGTCGCTGAACAACGTCGGCTCGCTGCGGCTCAACGGCGACGAGCGGTTCCGGGCCGCCACCGAGAAGGCGATCAAGGGACTCTTCACCGGGATCAACCACCCGGTCGAGGAGGCCGTGCAGGACGGCATGGGTGCGCTGGTCACCGCGCAGAAGCTCGCCGCCAAGCCGTACCAGCCCGCCGCGGGCGTCAAGTACGAGGGCATCGGCAACGCCTTCCAGCAGCTCGCCCAGCTGATCAAGGGCGGCGCCAACGTCCGGGTCGCCACCGTCGGCATGGGCGGCTACGACACCCACGAGAACCAGGGCACCCAGGACGGTGGCCAGCTGCACCGCCGGCTGGGCGAGCTGGCCAGCGCGATGGCCGCCTTCTTCACCGACCTCGGCCCGCAGGCCGCCGACGTGACGATCATGGTGTCCAGCGAGTTCGGTCGGCGGATCGGCTCCAACAAGGGCGGCACCGACCACGGGCACGGCGGCGTGGTCACCGTGCTCTCCGGCAAGAAGCTGGCCAGCTCGCTGCTGGGCACCTGGAACGGCCTGGACAAGGACAAGCAGGACTCCGGCGACGTGCCGGAGTACAACAACATGTTCAACGTGTACGGCTCGGTGGCGCAGGGTCGGTTCGGCCTGACCAACGCGCAGGTGGAGAAGATGCTCTTCCCCGGTAGCGACCGGGCCTACAAGCCCGTGAAGCTGTACGCGTGACGCATTCGCACACCCACGCCGCCGGCCGCCGCACCGGGACCTCGTCCCGGCACGGCGGCCGGTCGGCTGCGCCCGTACCCCCGCAGATCCCGGCGCGGCGCGGACCCGGCGGCCGGCGGCTGCTGGCCGTGCTGCTGCTGGTCGGCCTGCTCGCCGCCGTGCTGCCCTGGTGGCTGGGCACCCCCGCGGGCTCGCTGAAGACCACGGCGGCCACCGTGAGCGCGGCGGGTCGGATCTCCGGCCTGGTCGCCGGCTACCTGCTGCTGGTGCAGGTGCTGATGATGAGCCGGTTGTCGGTGCTGGAGCGGTGGATCGGCGGCGAGCAGTTGGCCCGCTGGCACCGCGACGTCGGCGCCACCCTGCTGGTCGCCGTGCTGGCGCACCTGTCGCTGATCCTGGTCGGCTACGCCGACCTGCGGAAACACTCGGTCTTCGCCGAGGTCGGCACGCTGCTGCGTGACTACGACAACATGGTCCTGGCGTTCGTCGCCGCCGGCATCATGATGGTGATCGGGTTCAGCAGCATCCGGGTCATCCGGCGGGCGCTGCCCTACGAGCTGTGGCACCTGCTGCACCAGTCCAGCTATCTGGTGCTGCTGCTCGGCTTCGGGCACCAGTTCAGCCACGGCGCGCAGCTCTACCGGCCCGGCCCGGTGCGCACCGGCTGGATCGCGATGTACCTGCTGGTCGTCGCCGCCCTGCTCGGGGGCCGGGTGCTCGCGCCGCTGGCATTCAACCTGCGCTACCGACTGCGGGTCGCCGACGTGGTCGCGGAGAGCCCGGACACCATCTCCATCTACCTCACCGGCGAGCGGCTGGACCGGCTGGCCATGCTCGGCGGGCAGTACTTCCGCTGGCGCTTCCTCACCCGGGGCTGCTGGTGGCAGTCGCACCCGTTCTCCGTCTCCGCCGCGGCCAACGGCCGCTGGCTGCGGCTCACCGTCAAGGTGGTGGGTACGCACACCGGTGACCTGCGCGACCTGGACCCGGGCACCCGGGTGTGGGCCGAGGGCCCCTCGGGCACCTTCACCGCCGCGCACCGGGTGCGCGAGCGGGCGCTGCTGATCGCCGGTGGCAGCGGCATCACCCCGATCCGGGCCATGCTGGAGGAGTTGCCGCCGGGCGCGGCGCTCATCTACCGGGCCCGTACCCCGAACGACGTGCTGCTCAGCCGGGAGTTGGACTGGCTGGCCCAGGAGCGGGACACCTCGGTCTGGTACGTGATCGGCTCCCGCGACGACCCCGGCCCCCGGCAGCTGATGAGCCCGGACGGGCTGCGTCAACTGGTGCCCGACGTGGCGCGCCGCGACGTCTACCTCTGCGGGCCGCCCGGGCTGGTCGAGCAGTCGGTGCGGGCGCTGCGCCGGGCCGGCGTCCCCCGCCGGCAGATCCACCTGGCCACCTTCGAGTTGTAGGAAGGCATCACATGCGTCGCGCGTTCCTCGCGATCACTGGTCTGGCCGCCAGCACCACCGCGCTGGTGGTGCTCAAGGGCTCGCCGGGCACCGCCCCGGTGGCCCAGAACCTGCCCACCTCGCAGCCGGTCAACCCCACCCCGCAGGGTGTCGACCCGAGCGCCGACCCGTCGGGCGCGGCGCCGGAGCCGTCGGTGACCACCGGTGCGCCCACGTCGCCCAAGCCGACCAAGAGCACCGGCCGCCCGTCGGGTACCCGCACCACCGCGAAGGCCCCCTCCGCGCCGCGGACCACCACCAAGGCGCCCCAGCCGACCACCCGGCGGGTCACCGGCGCCGGCTTCGAGGCGAAGGACAGCACCCAGACCTACGGGTTCGTCCGGGTGCAGATCGTGGTCTCCGGCACCCGGATCGTCGAGGCCATCTCGCTGTCGCTGCCCAGCGGGGGCGAGTCCGACATCCACAGTGGCGACGTCCACGGCAGGTACGACGGCACTGGCGGCGAGGTGGTGCAGAAGCAGAGCGCCAACCTCAGCACCGTGTCCGGTGCCACCGAGACGAGCGACGCCTACAAACAGTCCCTGCGATCCGCGATCGAGCAGGCGTTCTGACGTGCCGGCGGCGATGACCCGCCCCGGGCTGCGCCGGGTCGAGCAGATCATGGGTACGGCGATCAGCCTGGAGATCGCCGACGACCTGCCGCCGGCCACCCTGCACGAGCTGGCCGATCAGGTCTTCGGCTGGATGCGCGAGGTGGACGCCCGGTTCAGCACCTACCGGACGGACAGCGAGGTGTGCCGCTTCGACCGGGGCGAGGTGTTGCTCTCCGAGGCGTCGGCGGACCTGCGGTTCGTGTTGGAGGCGTGTGCCGACCTGTGGGGTGCCACCGACGGGTTCTTCGACGCGTACGCCACCGGCCGGCTCGACCCGTCCGGGTTCGTCAAGGGCTGGGCGGCGCAGGTCGCCTCGGACCGGCTGCTCGCCGCCGGTGCGCCGAACCACTTCGTGAACGCCGGCGGCGACGTACGGGTCCGGGGCTGCTCCGCGTCCGGTGAGCCGTGGCGGATCGGCATCCGGCACCCCTGGGACCCGATGGCGACCTGCCTGGTGCTCGTCGGGACCGATCTGGGCGTGGCCACCTCGGGCGTGTACGAGCGGGGCCGGCACGTGCTGGATCCGCGCCGGGGCGCACCGGCCGGCGGACTGCGTTCGGTGACCGTGGTCGGCACCGACCTTGGCGTGGCCGACGCCTACGCCACCGCGGCCCTGGCCATGGGAGCCGCCGGGATCGGCTGGCTGGACCGCCTCGCCGAGCACACCTACGCCGTCGTCACCGACGACGCCCGCCAGTACCACTCCAGCGACCTTCCGCTGACCGACTAGCGCAGTGGGCGGTTGGTGCCGGCGGGACGGGAACCGGTGGGGCGTGGGCGGCCGGGGCGCGAGCCGGACGGGCGGGTGCCGGCCCAGCGGTGCCCGGGGTGACCACGTCGGGGCGGTTCGGTGCCGCCGGGATGAGGTGCTCTGCCGTCCGTGGACATCTTCCCCCCGCTCAAGGCGCGTTCGCGCCGTCCCCCTGACAACGAGGACCCGCGTGCCGGCGACGCTGTCGGTCACCGGATCGGATGGTCTGGCCGAGCCTCTCGGTGGGCCGGTTCACATGCCCCGCCGGGGCAGCGGCAGGTGACCGGGGAGCAGGTCGGGGACCAGCGTCACCCCGGAGGCGCGCAGCGCCTCGATCACCGTGTTCTGCACCAGGTAGGAATCCGGCAGCTGCCAGCGGGCCTGCTCCGGGGCGACGGCCCAGCGGACGGTCCCCTCGGGCAGCCGGGTGGGCGGAGCCGGGATCCACGAGCCCGGCCCGTGCCGGACCACGTGGAAGCAGTGCTCCAGCTCCGGCCGCAGCGGGTCGCCGGGGCGGACCAGGAACATCCAGCGCCCGGTGGGGGTGGCCAGCACCGGTCCGCGTACGCCGGTGCCGGCCGGATGGGTCTGCACCGCTTCGAGCACGTGCCGGCCGAGGTGGGCGGGCACCTCCAGCACGTCGAAGGCCCGGCCGGTGGGCAGCAGGATGCCGTGTGGGCGGGTCCGCCACCAGGTGGCCACCCGGGCCGGGTCGGCGCTGGCCGCCAGCTCCCAGTTCTCCAGCGCGGGATGGCAGCCGACGGTGGGACAGCCGGCCCGGCCGCACACGAACCGGCTGCGGGCCAGGCAGGCGCCGGGCGTGACCTCCCAGCCGTGCAGGGCATAGCGCATGGCGACCCGGCGGAGCCGGACCCGTTCCAGTGGCGACAGTTCGGCGACGCGCGGTGCGACGTTCCCCCACATGTGTGCCATCTCCCCTCGTCGGGCCCGGCGATCGCCAGGTCGCATGTCGAGCACCGTCACTGCCGTAACCCACGATCGTTGAGGTTGACGAACGGCTCGTGCAACTTGCACGAAAAGTACGAGGACTGGCTTCACGGCTGACGTACATGCTGTGCGACCAGCGGAAACCTGAACATGAACGAGAGCGCCGCACCCGCGGACAATGCCCCCGGCTCGACGGCCCGGCGGCGGCTATGGGGAGGGATGGGCAGATGGACGAGCTACCCATAGGGCGTCGAGTGGCCTACTGGCGGGGCCGACGCAAGATGTCCCAGCAGGTCTTCGCGGACCGGCTGGGCAAGTCCAAGAGCTGGGTGGACAAGGTCGAGCGGGGCGTACGCCGGCTGGACAAGTTCTCCGTCCTCTACGAGATCGCCGACATCCTCCAGGTGGATGTGCAACTGCTGCTGGGCAAGGATCCCGAGCGCCGCACCGACGCGCTCAACTGCATCGACCAGGTCGAGGTGCAGGAGATCCGAGCCGCCCTGGAGCGGTACGACTCGATGAGCGCGTACTTCGACCGCGCGCCGTACCCGCCACCGCTGGACGACATGCGCAAGGCCGTCAACCACGCCTGGCTCACCTACCAGTACGGCCGCTACGGGATGCTCACCCGGGCGCTGCCGAAGCTGCTGCGCGACGCCCAGGCGGCCGACGCCGGCCACGGTGGTTCGCAGGCCCCGGAGGCGGCCCACCTGCTCGGGCAGGTCTACCAGATCGCCTCCTCGGTGCTGCGCAAACTCGGCGAGTGCGAGCTGGCCTGGCTGGCCGCGGACCGGTCGATGGCGGTGGCCCAGCGGGCCGACGATCCGCTGCTTGCCGGCATCGCCACCACCCGGGTGTGCAACGCCCTGGTCGCGATGGGCCGGGCCCGGCCGGCCCTGGAGCTGAACGTCAGCATCGCCAACCGGCTCGCACCGGGGGGCTCCAACGAGGTCACCCCGGCCCGCCTCTCGGTCTATGGGATGTTGCTGCTCCAGGGGGCGATGGCCGCCTCGCGGATCGGTGACTCGACCACCGTGGACGACCTGATCAACGTCGCCCAGGAGGCCGCCGACCTGCTCGGCGGCGACGAGAACCACTACTGGACCTCGTTCGGCCCGACCAACGTCGAGTTGCACCGGGCCGCCGCCGCGGTGGAGCTGGGCGACGGGGGCCGGGCGGTGGAGGTGCACCAGCTGCGCATCGTGGAGCCGTCGTTCAACGCGCTGCTGCCCGAGCGCCGTGCCCATCACCTGCTCGACATCGCCCGCGGGTACGCCCAGATCGGCGACGTGGCCAACGCCGGCGAAATGCTGCTGCGCGGCGATCGGCTCGCTCCGTCGGAGATCCGCTGCCGGCCGATCGCGCACGAGGTGATGTCGGACATCCTGCGTCGCACACGTGGTGCGCCGCCTTCTCCGGTAGCGGAGTTGGCTGAGCACATGGGAGTTGGGGTATGAGCGCGGAGCCGGTTTGATGGCCGGTTCGCAGCGCACCAGCGAGCACCGCGAGGTGCTCTATGTCATCGCCTGCGGTTCGCCGCTGGCCCGGAATGTCGGGCGCCTGGTCGACCTGGCCCAGCAGGACGGCTGGGAGGTCTGCGTGGTCGCCACGCCCGACGGTGCGAAGTTCGTCGACCAGCCCGCGCTGGTCCGGCAGACCGGTCATCCGGTGCGGACGCACTACAAGAACCCCGGCGACCCGGACGTGCTGCCGCCGGCCGACGCCATGATCGTCTGCCCGGCCACGGTGAACACGGTCAACAAGTGGGCGGCCGGGATCACCGACACCCTGGCGCTGGGCCTGCTGGTCGAGGCCCAGGGCAAGGGCCTGCCCATCGTCGCGGTGCCGTACACGAATGCCGCGATGGCCGCCCATCCGGCCTTCCGGGCCGGCGTGGCCCGGCTGGCCGAGTGGGGCGTCACGGTGCTCTTCGGTGATCACGTGGTCGCCCTGCACCCGCCCGGAACGGGCGAGCAGCACCTGCACGCGTTCCCCTGGCCGATGCCGCTGGCCGCGCTGCGTACCGTCTCCTGGAGCGCCGCCTAGCCCGTTGGCCGTTTCCGACCGGTGTCGCCTTACCGGCGCGGCCGGGCCGGGCGTCGCCGCCCGAGGGCCCCCGCGCCGGTAAGCTGGCCCGCCGTGAGCGTATGCGGATCCGCGCCCTCGGTGGCCGACGTGGTTGCCGAGCTGGAACGGCGCTATCCGCCGGTCTGGGCGGAGGAATGGGACCGGGTGGGGCTGGTGCTCGGCGAGCCCTCCGCCCCGGTCCGCCGGGTGCTGTGCGTGGTCGACGTGGTGCCGGAGACCGTCGCCGAGGCGCTGGCCGCCGGCGCGGACATGATCGTCTCGCACCACCCGCTGCTGCTGCGCGGTGTCTCCTCGGTCGCCCCGACGACGTTCAAGGGGCGGATCATCCACCAGCTGATCCGGGCCGGGGTGGCGCTCTACGTGGCGCACACCAATGCCGACGTGGCGTCCCCGGGTGTCTCCGATGCGCTCGCCGTCCGGTTCGGGCTGACCGGGCTGCGCCCGCTGCAGCGGCCCGCGCCGGGCTCGCCCGCGTACGCCGAGGACCGGGGCATCGGCCGGATCGGGGAGCTGCCCCGCCCGATGAGCCTCGCGGAGCTGACCCGGCACGCCGCCGCCGTGCTCCCCGTCACGTCCTGGGGAGTTCGCGCTGCGGGGGATCCCGGGCGTATGGTTCGTACCCTCGCCGTCAGTGGCGGTTCGGGGGACAGCTTCCTCGGTGCCGCGACCGCCGCCGGGGTGGACGCGTTCCTCACCGCCGACCTGCGGCACCACCCGGCCAGCGAGCACGTCGCGGCCGATGGCCCCGCCCTGATCGACGCCGCCCACTGGGCGACCGAACGACCGTGGCTGGACGACCTGGCGGCCCTCCTGCGGGAGGCGCTGGGCGTCGAGACGCTGGTGTCCGACCTGGACACCGACCCGTGGACCGTACACGCCGCCGCACCCGCTGTGGACGACAAGGAGCCCGACCGTGAAGGCTGACCCCCAGGTGCAGCGCCGCCTGCTCGACCTGCAGGCGATCGACACCAACCTCGCCCAGCTCGCGCACCGTCGGCGCGCGCTGCCCGAGCGGGCCGAGCTGGAGGCGCTGGCCCGGGAGCTGTCGTCGCTGGAGGACGAGCGGGTCCGCGCCCAGGTGGCGGTCGACGACCTGGACCGGGACATCGCGCGGCTGGAGAAGGACGTCGAGCAGGTCCGGGCCCGCAAGGAGAAGGACCAGAACCGGCTGGCCGCCGGCACCGGCCCGGCCCGGGAGCTGGAGGCGCTCCAGCACGAGCTGGTCTCGCTCAACCGGCGCCAGGGTGACCTGGAGGACGCCGAGCTCGAGGTGATGGAGCAGCGGGAGACCGCGCAGGGCGTGCTGGACGGCGTGGAGCAGCGGCTGGCCGACACCCGGGAGAAGCGGGCCACCACCGAGCAGCGCCGGGACGACGCGCTGGCCGAGATCGCCAAGGAGGAGGAGTTCAAGCGAGGGGCCCGTCAGCCGCTCGCCGACGACCTCCCGGGCGAGCTGGTCACCCTCTACGACAAGATCCGCCAGGACACCGGTCTGGGCGCCGCGCTGCTCACCGCGGGTCGCTGCGGCGGCTGCCGGTTGGAGCTGTCCGGCGCCGACCTGGCCCAGATCCGCAAGGCCGCGCCGGACGACGTGGTCCGCTGCGAGGACTGCCGGCGGATCATGGTCCGCACCAACGAGTCGGGCCTGTAGGTCATGGCACCGCGCGTGGTCGTCGTCGAGGCCGACGGCGGATCCCGGGGCAATCCGGGCCCGGCCGGCTACGGCGCGGTGGTACGCGACCCGGAGTCCGGCGAGGTGCTCGCCGAGCGCTCCGAGTCGCTCGGTACGGCGACCAACAACGTCGCGGAATACCAGGGGCTGATCGCCGGGTTGACGGCCGCCGCCGAGCTGGGCGTCGCCGAGGTGGACGTCCGGATGGACTCCAAGCTGGTGGTCGAGCAGATGTGCGGCCGTTGGCAGATCAAGCACCCCGGCCTGCGGCCGCTCGCCGCCCAGGCGGCCGGGCTGGTGGGCCGGTTCGCGGCGGTCCGGTTCACCTGGATCCCCCGGGAGCAGAACCGGCACGCCGACGCGCTCGCCAACGCCGCCATGGACGCCGCCGCCGGTCGCCCCCCGGCGACCACCGCCCCGGCCACCAGCACGGCCACCAGCGCCAAGACCACCGGCACCGACCCGGCCACCGCGCCGGCGTCCTGGGAGCCGCGTCCGAGCTTCACCGCCACCCGGCTGATCCTCGTCCGGCACGGCGAGACCGCGTACACCGAGCAGCGCCGCTACTCCGGGCGCGGCGACGTGCCGCTCTCCGAGCGTGGCCGGGCCCAGGTCCGGGCCACCGCCGCCCGGGTGGCCGCGCTGGCCCCGTCCGTCGCGGCCGTGCTCAGCTCACCCCTGTCCCGGTGTACGCAGACCGCGGCGGCGATCGCCAGCGCGCTCGGCGACGTGCCGGTACGCACCGAGGACGACCTGATCGAGTGCGACTTCGGGGAGTGGGAGGGGCGCACCTTCACCGAGGTACGCCAGCAGTGGCCGGGGGAGATGGACGCCTGGCTCGCGTCGCCCCGGATCGCCCCGCCGGGCGGCGAGTCGTTCACCGCGGTGGCCGAACGCACCAACCGGGCGCTGACCGGGCTGATCGGGGCGTACCCCGGTGAGACCGTGGTGGTCGTCTCGCACGTCTCGCCGATCAAGCTGGCGCTGCGCGACGCGCTCGCGGCCGGCGACGATTTCCTGCACCGGCTCTTCCTGGACGCGGCCGGCATCTCGGTGCTGGACCGGTGGCCCGACGGCGGCGTCGCGGTGCGTACGGTCAACGACACCGCGCACCTCGCCAAGATCGTCTAATTCCCATCTGTCGGGAGGGTTTTGGCTCGGCCGCCCCATCCTGTGTGGAAACTGTTGACAGCGTGATGGCGGCCGATTCAAGATCGGTTTTGTGCGAAGCGTTCACCTGACGAAGCGGGGTCACATCGACCTCCTGCGCGTCGCCAGCGCCGCCTGTCGACGCTCCATCTGACGCCGGGTCCTTTTCTCGCACGCTGCAGGCACATCCCCATCACCGCGGGTCTCCGGCCCCGCCGCGTCCGCCTGCGCGTACCTCCCGACAGGAGCTCTGTCCATGCTGTCCAGAAGACGTTTACCCCGGCTCACCGCCACCGCGGTGAGCACCGTGCTGCTCGCCACGGTGGCCCTGACCGGGCCGGCGTCGGCCACCGCGCTGCCGACGGTGCCGGCGCGTCCCGTCGACCTCTCCGACGTCCGGGGTTACCCCCGGCAGAGCACCCTTCCGATCTGGCCGGACAACCCGGCCGACGCGTCCATCCCGATCGGCGTCCTGCCGTACGACGAGATCGCGCCCAAGCTGAACGCCCTCCAGCGGGCCAGCGACCGGGTCTCCGCCCGGGTCGCCGGCAAGTCCGCCGGCGGCTACGACCTGTACGCGGTCACCGTGACCGCGCCGGAGAGCCGCGCCGAGGCCCGGCAGCAGGAGACCTGGAAGCGACTCATCGAGGACGAGCCGGCCCGGGCACAGCGGGACCGGCGGCTGCTGGCCGGCTACAAGACCCCGCTCTTCGTCAACGCCAACATCCACGGCAACGAGTGGGAGGGCACCGACGCGGCCCTACGCGTCATCGAGAACTTCGCCACCGACCGCAGCCCCGAGGTGGCCCAGCTGCTGCGACGTAACCGGCTGGTCTTCAACATCACGTCCAACCCGGACGGTCGGGTGGCCGGCACCCGGGCCAACGCGGCGGGCTACGACCTCAACCGCGACCTGACCATCGTCGGGCAGCCCGAGACCAACCTGATCCGCGACCTGATCATCGACACCAAGCCGATCATCACGCTGGACCTGCACGGGTACGTCAACCCGACCCTGCTGCACCCCAGCACCCCGCCGCACAACGTCAACAACGAGTACGACCTGTACATCAAGCACGGCCTGCCGAACGCCCTGGCGATCGAGGAGGGCCTGCGCGGCCTCGGGTACGCCGAGACCCAGCGGGCCCGGATCCCGTTCCGCGACGACGCGCCAGGCGTGTGGGACGACTTCCCGCCGATCTACGTGCCGTCGTTCGCCATGCTGCAGAGCAGCATCCCGTACACCATCGAGGCGCCGCTGAACCCGCGCGGCAGCACGCTCACCCCGGCCGAGCGGGTCCGTCGTTCCGGCATCAACACCGACGTGCACGAGGTGGCGATCCGCACCTCGCTGCGGTACATCCAGGACCACCGGGCCGAGGTGCTGCACGACCAGGCCGAGGTCTACCGCCGAGGCTCGGCCGGTGAGCCGCTGCGCGACATCCCGGACGGCTACGTGCCGGGCTGGGGACCGGAGGACAACTACAACACCACCTTCCCCCGGGCGTACGTCATCCCGACCGGCACCGGGCAGCGCTCCGAGCCGGCCGCGGCCCGCCTCGTCGACCTGCTGATCGGCAGCGGAGGCCGGGTGTGGCGGGCGAAGAAGGCGTTCACCGCCGGCGGCAAGAGCTACCGCGCCGGCTCGTACGTCGTCGACATGCACCAGCCCAAGCGCGGCCTGGTCAACTCGCTGCTCGAACCGGGCGCGGACATCACCGACCGGGTGGACGACCTCTACGCCGGCCCGGCGGCGTGGAGCCAGGGTCTGACCTGGGGGGCCACCGTGGACACCGTGTGGGACACCCTGCCCGGCGTACGCCTGGAACGCGCCTACGACGGGCGGGCCGAGGGCACGCTGCCCGCCGGCCGGGCCGACCTGCGCCTGGACCTGCGGGACGCCGCCGACCTGCTGACGGTGAACTCGCTGCTGGCCAAGGGTGTCGCCGTGCACCGGCTCGCGGACGGTTCGGTGGTCATCCCCGGCACGCCGACCAACCGCAGGCTGGCCGCTGCCGAGGTCCGGGCCCACGGGGTCAGCTTCGAACGCGCGCCGGCCGGTTGGCAGGGCACCGGGCTGGACCGCGTCGTGGTCGGCTACCTCGGCTCGGTCGAGGAGCGGGACACCCTCGCCGACCTGGGCTTCGAGGCGCGCGCGGTGACCGCCGCGACGCTGGCCGGCACGCTGACCGACGACGTCGACGTGCTGCTGGTCGCCGGCAACGTCAACCTGGCGAACCTGACCGCCGAGAACCGGGCGGCCCTGGACCGCTTCCTCGCCCGGGGCGGCGGAGTCGTCGGTCTGGGCACCGGCGGGGCGGCCTTCAGCAACGCCACGGCCCTGCTGAGCGTGACCGCCACCGCGGGGGCGAGCCTGGCCAGCGGAGTGGCCAACATCGTCAACAACGGGGGACCGGTCACCACCTCGGCGATCCCGCACGCGTTCATCAGCCAGCCCGTCTGGTTCACCAACCTGGGCGCCAACGTCCAGGTCGAACAGTCGTACGCCGCCGACCCGCTGCTCGCCGGCTGGTGGGCCACCGACGGCGCCAACGGGCAGGCCGCGGCAGCCAACCAGGCCAGCATCGTGCGGGGCGTCTCGACGGCCGGAAACGGCGTGGTGCTGTTCGGCACCAACCCCACGTTCCGTCTGCACCCCAAGGGCCTTCAGTCGCAGCTCGGCCGGGCGGTGCTCTGGGCGGCCCGGCGGTGACCCCGACCGGGTAGCCGACGACCGGCCGATCAGGGGCCCGGGTGCCGACCGCACCCGGGCCCCACGCCGTCGGCGGGCCCGAAAGGTCGGTCGATGCCGCTCGGCGCAGGGCGGACGCCGTTCGGCGCAGCGCCCAGAACCGGTTGAGCGTGACCGCCTTCACAGGGTCGTAGCCTCCGGCCGTTACATCGCAAGCTACGACTTCCCGGAGGTGTGTCAGATGGCTGCACCCGAACCGGAGGCGACCACCACGGCACCAGTCAGGGCGAAGGACCACAGCCCCTGGAACTGGTTGCTCTTCATCCCGATCGTGGTGCCGCTGATCCCGGTCTTCTTCAATGGCGACTCACCCCGGATCTTCGGGTTCCCCCGTTACTACTGGCTGCAGCTGACCTGGATCCTGCTCGGCGTGTCCACCACGACGCTGGTCTACCAGCTCACCAAGAAGCGGGGTGAGCGGTGATGTGGCGCGATCATCTCACCGAGATCATCGTTTTCTCCCTGCTGTTCCTGCTGGTCAGCGGGATGGGCTTCGTGGCCGCCCGGTGGCGCGCGCCGAAGGACATGGCGCACCTCGACGAGTGGGGGCTGGGCGGGCGCAGCTTCGGCGGCTGGATCACCTGGTTCCTGGTCGGCGGTGACCTCTACACGGCGTACACCTTCGTGGCGGTGCCGGCGCTGATGTTCGGGGCCGGCGCGGCCGGGTTCTTCGCCGTGCCGTACACGATCGTCGTCTACCCGCTGGTCTTCCTGGTGCTGGTCCGGCTCTGGTCGGTCTCGCACCGGCACGGGTTCGTCACCCCGGCCGACTTCGTCCGCAAGCGCTTCGACTCCCCGGTGCTGGCACTGCTGATCGCGATCACCGGCATCGTGGCCACGATGCCCTACATCGCGCTGCAACTGGTCGGCATCGAGGCGGTCCTCAAGACCATGGGCGTCACCGGGGAGAGCACCCTGGCCCGGCACCTGCCGATCATCATCGCGTTCGCGATCCTGGCGGCCTACACCTACCAGTCCGGGCTACGCGCGCCGGCGCTGATCGCGTTCGTCAAGGACAGCCTGATCTACGTCGTGATCCTGGTGGCGGTCATCTACCTGCCCTACAAGCTCGGCGGCTGGGGTGACATCTTCGACGCGGCGGACGCGAAGTTCCAGGCGTCACCGAACCCGAACGACGGCATCCTGCTCAACGGCAACAACCAGCTCCAGTACGTGACGCTGGCGTTCGGGTCGGCGTTGGCGCTGTTCCTCTACCCGCACAGCATCACCGGTGTGCTGGCCAGCCGGAACCGCAACGTGATCAAGCGGAACATGTCCGCGCTGCCGGCGTACAGCCTGCTGCTCGGTCTGATCGCGCTGCTCGGCTACATGGCCATCGCGGCCGGGGTGAAGCCGCTGCCGGGCAACTCGGCGGGCTCGGTGGACAGCAACACCATCGTCCCGCTGCTGTTCGACCAGCAGTTCCCGAACTGGTTCGCCGGCGTCGCGTACGCGGCCATCGGCATCGGCGCGCTGGTGCCGGCGGCGATTATGTCGATCGCGGCGGCGAACCTGTTCACCCGCAACATCTACAAGGAGTACCTGAAGCGGGACGCCAGCCCCGCGCAGGAGGCGAACGTCTCGAAGATCACCTCGCTGGTGGTCAAGGTCGGCGCGGTGGCCTGCATCGTCTTCCTGGACCCGCAGTTCTCCATCGACCTCCAGCTCATCGGCGGCGTGATCATCCTCCAGACGCTGCCGGCGGTGGCGCTGGGCCTCTACACCCGCTGGTTCCACCGGACCGCGCTGATCGTCGGCTGGGCCGCCGGCATGGGGCTCGGCATGTGGATGCTCTACCAGGTGGCCAGCCCGACCCGGAAGCACTTCGGCGGCTCCGCGTTCCCGCTGGAGAAGTTCGGCTTCGACACCCCCAAGACGATCTACGTGGGCATCGTGGCCGTACTGGTCAACCTGGCGGTCGCTGCGCTGCTGACGCTGATCCTGCGGGCGACCAAGGCGAACGACGGCGTCGACGGGACCACCCCGGACGACTACTTCGCCGACGAGGGCGACCCCCGCGTCACCGCGGGCACCGAGCAGGACGCCGACTCGGCGCGCGAGCCAGTCGCCTAGCGCGAGCGCTAGCGCTAGCGCTAGCGCGAAAGGAAGGGCCCCTTGTTAACGCCAGGCGTTAACAAGGGGCCCTTCCTTTCGTTTCGGGCGCGGCCCGGCCTGGCCCGGAAGTTCAGCGGGGACGGTTGCGGGAGATCAGCGCCTCGTTGAGGCGGCGCAGCAGCAGCGCCAGGGTGTCCCGGTCCTCGGCGGGCCAGTCGGCGAGCATGTCGCCGTAGAGCCGGGTCCGCGCGGCCCGCACCGCCGCCATCCGCTGCAACCCGGCGGCGGTGGGGGAGATGACCGTGCCCCGACCGTCGGACGGATCCGGCGTACGGGTGATCAGCCCGTCCCGCTGGAGCGCGGAGACCTGCCGGGTCACCGTCGAGCCGTCCAGGTTGAGCCGGGCGGCGAGCGCGGAGACGTTTTGCGGGCCGGCGGTGTCCAGGTGCCGAAGGATCACGTACGCCGCCCGGTCGAGCACCCGGTGCTCGGCGGTGCCGGTCGCCCGCCGGGTCGCCTCGCCGAAGCGCATCAACAGGGCCACCTCGGTCTCGATGTGGCCGAGGGTGACCTCGTCGGCGTCAGCGTTGGTCTCGGCGTTGGCGTCGGTCTCGGCGGCACGGTCGTCGCTCATGGCTGTATGATACATCTTAAGTACCTGTACCATACAGCTAATTGGGGAGTCGGAGTGGATCGGCGTTCCGAACCGAACCGCAGTGCCATCTACGCCACCACACTGGTGGCCTTCCTTGCCATCGCCGGCATCGCCGTCGTCGACCCGATCCTGCCGGCCATCGGCGAGGCGATCGGGGTCACCGCCTGGCAGGTCGAGCTGCTGTTCACCGCGTACATCGCGGTGATGGCCCTCGGCATGATCCCGGCGACGCTGGCCAGCGGCCGGTTCGGCTTCAAGCCGGTGCTGATCGCTGGCGTCTCCGTGGTCGGCCTGGCCGCGATCCTCGCCTCGTTCAGCGACAACATCGTGCAGCTGTCCGTGCTGCGTGGCGTCTGGGGGCTGGGCAACGCGATGTTCTTCGCCACCGCCATGGTGGTCCTGGTCAACCTGGCCGTCGACCGGGAATGGGTGGTCGGCCTCTTCGAGACCGCCCTGGGCCTCGGCTTCGCCGTCGGACCGCTGATCGGCGGCCTGCTCGGCGAGGTCAGCTGGCGGCTTCCGTTCTTCGTCTGCGGCGTGTTCATGGTGCTGGCGCTCGGCGTCGCCGCCCGCAAGCTCCGCGAGCCCACCAACCGACAGCCACCCGTACGCGTGGCCCAGATCTTCGGCACCTACCGCCGACCGGCCTTCATCGCTCTCTGCGTGGTGACCGCCGCGTACAACTTCGTCTTCTTCGTGGTCCTCGGCTACACGCCGCTCTTCCTCGGCCTGGACATCATCCCGCTGGGACTGGCGTTCACCGGCTGGGGCCTCGGCCTGGCCACCGGCATCCTGGTGATCGGTCACCGGCTGGCCCACCGCATCGGCGCGGTGCAGACCGTCGGCGTGGCCATCGCCGGCCTGCTGGTCTGCATGGTCCTCTTCGCCACCTCGACCAGTACCGCCGAGGCGCTGGTGGTGCTGGTGCTCTCCGGGCTCTGCATGGGTCTGGCCAACGCCAACCTCACCGACCTGGCGCTCGGCCTCGGCTCCAGCGACCGCCGCGTGGCCACCGGCGCGTTCAACCTGGTCCGCTGGGGCGCCGCCGCGCCCGCGCCGATCATCGCCGGCAAGCTCGCCGAGCACTCCCTCGCCCTGCCGTTCTGGGTCGGCTTCGGGGTACTCGCCGTCGGCGTGCTGGTCTACCTGGCCTTCGCGCACCTGATGGCCGCCGGCTACGGCGAGCGGGTGCTCTGGTCGCGCTGGAACCGCGCCGCCGAAGGTAACGAGCACGCCGCCGAGGAGCCGGTCGGCGAGGCGTACTGAGCTTTCCTTCGTTCCTCAGTCAAGATCCGCGCAACATCCGGGAAAGTGCTGCCTCCGGTCGCGTCGAGGCAGCAATATCCGGGAAGTTGCGCGGATCTTGACGTTCGGGGTGGCGTGCGCGGGTGGCGTGCGCGCCCTCGGGTCAGGTCAGGGCTCGCCACAGCAGGTAGAGCCCGATGAGCGTGCCGAACACCACGATCAGCGCCTTGAGCACCACCGGCGGCAGCCGGCGGACCAGCCGGGCACCGACGTACCCACCGATCAGCGTGGCCGGAGCGACCACCGCGACCGCGGCCCAGTTCACCGGCCCGAACAACGCGAACACCACCAGCGTGGTGAACCCCACCACCGCCGAGAGCAGATTCTTGATCGCGCTCACCCGGGCCAGCGTCGCGTCCAGCACCAGGGCCAGCCCGGCCACCAGCATCACCCCGAGCGCGGCGCCGAAGTACCCGCCGTACACCGCACCGGTCGCGACCATCGTCTGCACCGCGATCGTCCGTTGGCGCGGCGTCAGATCCCGGGGATGACCGACCAGTCGGCGCAGCGGATCCTGAAAGGCGAGGACCGCGGTCGCCCCAAGAACCAGAAAGGGTACGACCAGCTCGAACGCGCGGGCCGGCGTGGCCAGCAACAGCAGCGCACCGACGATCGTGCCGACGATCGTGGTGGGCACCAGAGTGGCCAACGCCCGGGGGCGCGGCAGATCCGCCCGACTGCCCACCACGCTGGCCAGGTAACCGGGGAAGACGGCGACGGAATTGCTGACGTTCGCCGGCACCGGGGGCAACCCGACACCGATCATCGCCGGGAAAGTGATCAGCGAACCACCACCGGCCACCGCGTTGACCGTGCCCGCGGCAAGACCGGCGGCGAGCAGCAGCGCGGCGTGGGAGAGATCCATAGCCCCACGAGGCTAGCGCCCGCCCCGACGGACCAACGCGCCGGAGTCACACCCGGTGACCTCCCCGACCACCCGTGACCTGCGCGATCTTGCTCGGGCGGCCCGGCGGCAATGCCAGCCGACGGCCCGTCGTTAGGATGAAGGTGCGACGGACGAGTCGACCGGGCGGTCGCGTCGGCGGGCTTCGGCCCGCCGCCGAGGAACGTCCGGACTCCACAGGGCAGGGTGGTTGTTAACGGCAACCCGGGGCGACCCGCGGGACAGTGCCACAGAAAACAGACCGCCGACCCCATCGGGGACGGTAAGGGTGAAACGGTGGGGTAAGAGCCCACCAGCACCCCGGGTGACCGGGGTGGCTCGGTAAACCCCACCCGGAGCAAGGCCAAGCAAGGGCCGTCACCGCAAGATGACGACCCGGCGCAGACGCTTGAGGGCTGCCCGCCCGATGTCTGCGGGTAGGCCGCTGGAGCCTGCCGGCAACGGCAGGCCGAGATGGATGGCCGCCGCCGGCGCAAACCCTCCGGGGTACGCGCCGCGCACAGAATCCGGCGTACAGGTCGACTCGTCCGTCGCCTATCAGCTCAGAGACCTGATCAAGGCTCTGAGCTGGCCGTATATCGGGTGCCGTTGGTTGACCTTGGTCATCGTTGGGTGACGTTTGACGGCCTGGCCACGGCCTGACACGGCCTGGAGACGGCCTGAGCGCTGGCTCAGTTAGCCTCGGCCTCAATCCGGTCGCTGTGTCGTCGTGGCCCTCTCTCGGCCGACGTTCAATGGTCCCGGAAGTCGACCAGCGGCCGTGGGGGAGGGGCGGGCAAGTCCTGGCGGTGGAGCTGCCGCCGCGACCTGGTGACTCGGTGGCAAGCCAGTCCCGGGGTTGGACTGGCGGCAGCCGGAAGCCCTGACGCACGACCAGGCCGACCCGCTGGCTTCCGTAGCGGTCTTGGTGATCCCATTCGTGGATGAGGTGGGATGAGTGCGTGCCGGAGCTGCTGGAGCACCTGGGGGAGATGGGTCTAGTCGGGCTGGTCAAGATTGACGGGGAACGGGAGCGCAAGCCCTGGACCGTGGTGATCTCGGGTCAGCGGCTCGATGGCGCGTCGATCAGGGTTGACGGCCACAGCCTCGATTACTGCCTTAAGCATGCGGTTGCCGCGCTTCACGAGCGCTTCCCGGACGAACTCGCTCTGAGCCAGGTTTGACCCGTGGGGCGGTGTCCCGGCGGCTGTCGGTGGCTCACCGCCGGCCGGGCTTGCCGCCCCGCACGGCGTGGAGCGCGGTGCCTTGATCCGAAAAAGAGCAATTCGGCAGCAGAGACCGATGCAAGACCGATCCGTGAGGCGAGCGGGCCGTGACCGGCGACTCGTTTACCTGGGCGGTTCATCCGGCGAGGTTCGCTCGCGCCCGAGACCTCGGGCGGCTGTCCGTGGTCGACCCGTTGGTAGCTGCCTCGTCCCCGTTCGTTGTTGTCTCCGCTGCCGTCAATGCTGCTGCCGTGCACGGTTTAGGAAGGGTTCGGCCCTTGCTGACCTATCATCAAGGACTGCGACCCGGTGACGCTCACTCTGCCGTGGGAAAACCCGGCCGACGACGAGCGGGTGACGGTGCCGCTGCTGTTCACCACCACTCGCCGGGGTGCGATCAATCGGCGGACCTTCGACAACAAGAGCTGGCGTCCCGCCGTGGTGGCGGCCGGCATCACGCCGACTCGGGCCACCGGGATGCACGCGCTACGGCACTTCTACGCCTCGTCGCTGCTCGACGCGGGGGGAGAGCATCAAGGCTCTCGCGTCGTACCTCGGGCACGCCGACCCGGGGTTCACCCTCCGGGTCTACACGCACCTGATGCCGGCCAGCGAGGAACGCACCCGCAACGCGATTGACAGCTTGCTTCGGCCTGCGGCTGGCGATTCGGGTCCGCGCCCGTGACACTGCCGCACCTGAACGTCAGACTCGTCCGCGTGGAATTCGTCGAGCTGGGTGCGGTCGCTGCCCCATCTGGTGTCTTGGTTCTCGCCATGGTTGGTCACCTCGACCACATCTGGCCGAGCATCGGGGAGCGGCTTTCCGACCGTGCGGCGGCGGTTGCCGCCACTGGTGGCGGCCATATCCACGAATGGCTGTTCGAGGCGATTGCCGTACCTGTCGACGCCGACCGTCGCCTTCCCGTGCTGGCGGCCACCCAGCCGTCGCCGTTCTTCGGCGAGACCGTCATCACGATGCTTGAGGTTCGGCTGGGCGGAGAAAGCGCCGGCCGGTTGCTCGGCGACCTACCGGCCGACCGGTGCGGCATGGTCTTGGGCGACGCTGTCGCGCTCGATTCATGGGTCGGCCTGTCCATGGAGCCGCCTACTGACTACGACAACTTTCGTCGGTCCGCCGCGAACCATCCGCTGCACGTCGGCCCGGTCGAGGTTGCCGGCTGCCCCGTCCTCGGCATCGGCTGGAACGAGGGTGATCACTCGATGCGACATCGGGGAGAGCGGGCGGCGGGTCACGTCTACCCGGTGACGATCACCAATGGCCACTCGTCCGGGGCCGTTCTGCGGTGGGACGTTGACCCCGCCAAGGTTCGACCTGAGGCAGCGAGAGGGCGACGTGATCCTTTGCGACGCCCTGGCGACGCCCTGAGCGGGCAACTGGCGAACGAAGCGCCTGCTCAGGGCGCGTTTCACGTTCGTAATCCGGCGTACAGGTCGACTTGTCCGTCGCCCACCAGCTCAGAGACCTGATCAAGGCCCTGAGCTGGTCGCCTATTGGGTGCCGTTGGTTGGCCCTGGTTGCCGTTTGGGTGGCATCTGACGGCCTGGAGGCGGCCTCAGCGGAGGATCAGTAGATCTCGAACTCGGCCCGGGATTGGGAGGTGAGGTCGTTCTCCCTCAGTAAAAGCCCGCTAGGTGGGTTGACGCTGGTTACGGCCGCTCGGCGACCTGGGCGACGAACGCGGCCCAAGCGGCTGGGGCGAAGGTCAAGGCCGGTCCGGTGACGTCCTTCGAGTCGCGCACGGCCACAGTACCGGGCACGTTGCTCGCCACCTCGACGCAGTTTCCGCCGCTCGCGCCGCTGCGGGTGGACTTGCGCCACCGGGCGTTACTGAGGTCCATGATGGCTCTCAACTTCCTTCAGGAGGTCGATGGACTGCCGGCGCGGGAGCGCCTCATTCCGGACGCTCTCCCACCTTGCCTGAAGCGTAGCCACCTCATCGTCCTTGTCGACGACGTCCCCGCCAAGCTGGTTTTCGAGGTGCCCAACCCACACGCCCTCGCCGGATCGAGCCAGCGCGAACGGCCCGGACAGCCCGATGTGCAGGCCGCTGGCGATCGGTATGACGTGAACGTGCACGTGCGGAAGCTCGGCCATCGTGATCAGGTGGGCGACCTGTTCGGCCATGATCCCGCCGAGACCGTCACCAGTGCGCCGTATCGCGGCTTCGTCCAGCACGGCGACGAACTGTGGCCGGCGCTCCCCGGTCAGGATTGCTTGCCGGCTCATGCGGCCCTCTACGCGCTGTTCAACCTCGTCATCGGTGAGGTTCTCGACAGTTCGCAGGACGGTTCGGGCGTAGTGCTCCACCTGTAGTAGCCCGGGGATCAGGGTGGGCTCGAAGTAGCGCAGCTGTGTCGCTTCGCGTTCGGCGTCCAGCCAGGGCAGAAACCACGACGGCGCGCCGAACTTCGTCGCCAGGCGTTCGAAGAGCCCGCCGTTGTGCAGCGCCCGATCGGCGCCCTTGATGAAGTCGATTGTCAGCGCTCGCGTGGTGCCCTCTACGGCGCTGACGTGCGAGGCACTGAAGCCCGCAGCGCGGCCGAACGCCTCTTGCGTCATGCCGGAAGCTCCTCGGGCCCGGCGGATCTCGCCAACGACGAACGCTGACAAAGGACCTGGTACGTCAGCCATGCAACGCTCCTCAGTTCGAAGATCGATTACCCGGGGCGCCACCCGCTTGGAGCCTGGTGTGCCAGCTCAGCCCGGGCACCGAGGATGCCTTCCGAGCGTAGTGGTCTCCACACCAGAGTGTCACCAGGTGGCGCGACTGGTAGGGACCACGAGACCAGGCAGTCGCGTCCGTAGCGGGGCCGCTCTCGACGGGCGAGCGCTCACGGGACCGGCCTCTTCCCATCGACGCCAAGGGGAGACCGTGCGCGACGACAAGTCCAAGCCCACAGCAGCAAGCCCGCCGTCCATGAACCCGGATGCGCCGACTGCCCCCTACGATCTGTGGCCGCTCGACACGGTCAGCCCGCCCTTGCGGCGTCCAGGCGCGAACCGCACTCCCGCGTACCGGCGGGTGTCGCAGTGATCGGGCAGCCGAGGTCCGGTGAGGGTCGGATGACCGCGCGCCTTCGCCCGCACTTGCCGATGCGTCCGGCCTGGCTGTGCCGCAACTGCGCCGCGCCCTGGCCGTGTGGCCCGGCTCAGCTCGACCTCGCGGCGGAGTTCTACGGCCATTCGATCGCCCTGGCCTTCTACCTTGCCGCGTCGATGCACGAGGCGATCGATGACGTGTACGGCCTGGGTCTGCGTCCGAACCTGCCCGCTCTGCACGCTAGGTTCCTCGGGTGGTTGTCCCTGGCTCGACGACCCCGTGGGTCAGGTCCGTACTGACTTACCGTGCGATGTTCCGGTTACCCGGGCACCGCAGCGACGTCGCAGCGATCGGCCCGGTGATAGTTAGCTGGAGGCCGGGCTTCGGTGCGGACATCACGCGACCCGAGCGGCACTCGTCGTGACACGACCATGCTCGCCGGCGAGCCGAATGCCGTTCCCGCGACCGTCGAGGAGTCAATGAGCCGTTCCCAACCTGATCTTGCAGGTCAGCCCGCGTTGGCAGGGGGGTACTGACCGATGAGGGCGAGGCTCGAGGTAGGACAGCAGATCGACCAAAACCTGTCGCCCCGACCGGAGTCTCGCCATGCTGTCCTACCCTGCCACGATGCCGCTGTCCAGTCGGACCCTGAACCACCTCGCCGACCGCATCCGCCACCGCCGCCACCAGCGCAAATCCCGGTGGAGGCGACTGAACCCGGGCCGCCAGGCCCTGCTCGCCCTGGCTCACCTGCGCAACGGCGACACCTATACTCGCCTCGCCGCCGGCTTCGAAATCGGCATCGCCACCGCCTGGCGCTACGTCCAAGAAGCGATCGCCCTGCTCAGCAAGCCACTGAGGACCTAGACGCCGCGATGCGGCGCATCCGGCAACTGGCCTATGCGATCATGGACGGCACGCTTATCCCGATCGACCGGGTCGCCGACCAGAAGCCGTACTACTCCGGAAAACACAAACGCCACGGCGTGAACGTGCAAGTCATCGCGGATGCCGCCGGTCGGCTCGTCTGGGCCTCGGCCGCGCTGCCCGGCTCGACCCATGACCTGATCGCCGCACGCACCCACGGCATCATCGACGCGCTGACCAGCGCAGACGTGATGACCTTCGCGGATAACGGATACCAAGGCGCTCGCGGCAGCGTGCGCACCCCGTTCAAACGACGCCGCTTCCGGCCGAAGCTGTCACGCCGGCAGAAGACGGTCAACCGCGCCCACGCAAAGATCCGCGCCCTCGGTGAACGAGCCATCGCCACGCGCAAGACCTGGAAGATCCTCACCAAACCGCGCTGCTGCCCACGCCGATCCACCGCAATCGTGCAAGCGATCCTTGTCCTGCATTACGTCGAAGCCAACCGGTACACAGGATGAAGACGGAGTTGCTTGCGCTGAGCGGGCAAGCCTGACTGCCATCAGTACGATCTCGCCCATGAAGTTCGCGGCGGGTCCACCGTCTCAATGGCAGGTGACGCTGCGGTCCGGATCGGCCCTGACGATCCTCGCCGACGCGTACCATGAGGAGGACGGCGAAGCGTGCTTCGCCGTCCTCATGACCGCCTCACTGGAGGACTTCGCCGAGCTTCCTGTGGCCGGCGAAGTTAGTGGTCGAATCGGCGTCGCTCTGCCGGTGATCGTGGCACGCATCCCGATAAGCGAGGTGGTCGACGTGCAAACGCTCTGGAGCGGCGAGCGCCGACCTGATCAGGTTGGAAAGGCTCGATGTTGAGTCCACTTGGCGGCCTAATGTGCCTCGGCTTGATCACCCTTGCGGGAGCGTCGGCCCTGCTCTGGATCTGCATCCGAGTTCCGGAAGGCGTCCGCCGTCTACGGCTCAGCATGACCGGGAGACGATCGCGTCGACTACGAGACCACCCACTGCTCCAGGCTCCGGTGGAGGTAGATCCCCGGCAGGAGACTCTGTGGTGGCCCGACCTCTACGACTAACAGGCAGCCCACGGCCGCTCGCCACTACCTGCGGGTAGGTCGTCCAAGCGCTCGCCGCCGTGGCGCAGGTAGGGAGTGCAGCAATTTCACGCCCGCCCTCAACACGTACAACTCTCGGCGAGCTACGGCATCACCCCTGTCGTCCAGTTGGTAGCAATCGAGCCACATCCAACCTTCATACGTGTGCAGCTCCGTGCGGATCTTGATGAGGCGCACGAGGATCGGCCGTGCGAACTGCGGGCTCGCTGCGCGGCTCAGGTGCAGAACGTCACCCGCCTTCACGACGGGTCTTCCGGTCTCGCCAGGCACGTAGGGTCTCGCCAGCCGCGGTCAGACGAGGGCACCCGTCGTCAGAACACTTCGAGCAGGAGTTGCGGTGATGGAAGTCGACGACGTAGCCGGCCATCTGAACGGGAAACGGCGGTTCTGGCTGCCACTGCGGGAGCGACATGACTCACCGCTGGTTGCGGCGCTTGGCGGCATCCCCAACGCACCAGAAGTCCGCCCTCCCCGCTAAAGGACGTTCTGGTGCCGGGGCGCCTACTCGCACGGCCCGCCGCTGGGGTCGATGGCCGCCTGTCGCTGCGGCTGGCCAGCCGAACACGTAATCGACCGGCTGATCAGGGCGTTGGAACCACTTGATCCTGGGCATGTTCAGGGGTTCATTCCCTCCGCTCGGAGGGCGCGGTCCGGAGATTGACGAACGAGTTCTGTCCCGCGCCCCTGGGTTCAGGAGGAGAGCGTCACCTGGTGCGTGCTGGCGATCCAGTACGCGACTGTCCGCTAACTCCCAGCCCCGTCCGCTGTTTGCCGGCCGCGTGGGGCGTGGTCCTCGCACAGCTCGCGCAGCATCGCGGCCTCGGGTACGCCGGTCTGTTCTACCCTCGTCAGCAGTTCGGTCGCCCGCCACCAGTTCGACGGCACGACGCGTCCGGATGTCACCGCCTGCGCGGCAACGGCGGTCGCCTCTTCAGGTTGGCCGGCGGCGACCAGAGCGAGGCCGAGGTCCAGGCGGGCGGACGCGGATCGGCGTGGTCGCGCGCCGCCGTCGCTGTCCGGGTCCAGTTCGGCGAGGACCGCGCGGGCGACGTGCTCGGCGCCCGGGTCGCCTGCCCAGCTCAGGGTGGTAGCCGCGTACGCGGCAGCCTTGGCCGGGTCGTAGCGGTAGTGGTGCTCGGCTCGTTCCGGGAGAGGCAAATTCGCCGTCAGCCGTTCGACTCGGTCCAGGGCTCGCCGGGTCTCTCGAATGTCACCCATCCGCGCCCATGCGCGGGCTTCCTGCGCGGTCGCCTGAATGTGGGCGGAACTGCCGGTCGGCGCGACCCGTTGGGCCCGTCGGGACAGGTCGAGCGCCAGGCGGTAGTCGCCCTGGGTGAGGACCTCCCAGGCGCGAGTCTCCAGACACCATCCTCGGATCTCGGGATGTTCGGCGTGACTGGCCAGGTCGATCGCGGTCCTGAGATGCGCTGCCGCCGCCGCTCCCTGCTGCAGGTCGATGTGAACGGTTGCCCGCAGCACCGCCAGCCAGCCGCCCGCGACCAGGAGTCGGCGTTGCTGGGCAAGCGTGACGCGTCCGTCGAGGAGTCGCCCCACGTAGGCCAGGTGCCGCCGCACCAACGGCAGCAGGTCCATTGGTGCCATGGTCGGATAGGCACTGGCCAGGTCATCGACACCCTGCTCGATTCGGACCAGCACATCGTTGCTGACGTCGCTGGCGGCGACCCGGAGACGTAGCTCCGCAGCCTCGGCGGCGTGGTCCACCGGTGCTCCGACCAGGCGGGCGAGCGCGCCCTCGGCGTCGAGAACCTGGTCCAGGTGGCGGGCGGTGTCGGTGGTGGGAGCCTTGAGCCCAGCCTCCAACTCGTGGAGGTGGCTCTTGCTGCGGTGGGCGCGCTGGCCGAGTGCTCGGAGCGACAGGCCACGACGTTCGCGGAACTCGCGCAGGATAGCGCCGAAACGTGGGTCGACGGATGCCGCCATTGCGTCGCTCCCAGGTAGAGGTCTGGGTGGCGACACGCCATTGCTGTCGGCCGCCGCCATCGACCGTACCCTTCGGTGCCTGCCGTACCGCCCCCAAAGATCGCGTGCCCTGCGATAGCGTCGGCTGCTGTGACAGCACCCGAGATCACCATCGCTACCCCGGCGGACCGTGACGGGGTGATCCGTACCCTGGTCGCCGCGTTCGCCAGCGATCCCGTGCTGCGGTACCTGTTCCCCGACGACGCGACCTACCCGCGGCACGCTGCCGCCTTCTTCGGGCATCTCTTTGACAGGCGGGTGCCCAAGCAGTCGGTCTGGACGATCGGGCATGGTGCCTCGGTCGCGGTCTGGGAGCCGCCGGTGGTCGAGCACGAGTCGTCCGACGGCGGTCTCGCCGCCCAGTTCTCCGCCGACGTACGGGATCGCGTCGCGGCGTACGACGAGGCCGTGCACGCGGCGCTGCCGACCACCCCGTTCTGGTACCTCGGTGTGCTGGGCACGCACCCGGACAGCGCTGGTCGTGGCTGGGGTCGCGCTGTCATGCGGGCCGGGCTGCGTCGCGCCGCCGAGGACGGCCTGCCGGCGATCCTGGAGACCAGCAAGCCCGGCAACGTCGAGCTGTACCGCCGCGCCGGCTGGGAGGTGCTGAGCTTCGTGTCGGAGCCCCTGCCGACGTGGATCATGCAGCAGACGAGCGGGCCGGGCACAGCGGACGGATCGACCGCGCCCCCGGCCGATCAGCGCCGGCCGGAGCTCGTTGACTAGAGCTGGACCTCGACCGCTGTACGCGCCGGCGGCCCGATTGCCGCCGGCGCGCGTACCTCTTGGTCAGCAGCAGCTTGCCGCGGCGCCCGTGGTGGCGGGGTCCTTCTCGCCGACGACGGCCGCTGCGGCGGCCGGCGTGCAGCACGCCGCCGCCTTCTGCCGCTGCCCGGAGTCGGCCTTGACCGTGTAGACCTCCCAGGGCTCGTTGCCGGGGCCGTGCACCCAGACCTTGTCCTGTAGGGCGTAGCAGCACTCGGTGTCGTTCTCCTCCAGGGTGATCAGGCCGGCGTCGGTGAGCCGTCGGGTGGCGGCGTCGACCTCGTCGGTGCTGGGCACCTCGACGCCCAGGTGGTCGAGCACGGTGGGCTGTGCGGGCTCGCCTTCGAGCAGGACGAGCTTCAGCGGCGGGTTCTCGACGGCGAAGTTGGCGTAGTCGGGGCGGCGCTTGGCGGGCTCGACGCCGAACAGCTTGCGGTAGAAGGCGACGGAGCTTTCCAGGTCGGATACGCGCAGGGCGAGCTGGACTCGGGACACGGGTGACCTCCGGCTGTGTGGCGCGACCCCATCCTTGTCTAGATGGGTTTCGAAGCAGCCTCACTGTTGCACCCTGTTTCGAAGACTGTCAAGATAGCCGGCATGGCACAACGAGCCCTCCCGGTGGTGGACCAGCAAGCCGTCGCCTGCTGCTCTCCGCTGGCGGTGCGTCCGCTGGACGTCGACCAGGCCGCGCTGGTCGCGCCGATGTTCAAGGCCCTCGGCGACCCGGTCCGGCTCCGGCTGATGTCGATGATCGCCTCGGTCGCCGAGATCTGCGTGTGCGACCTGACCCCGGCGTTCGACCTGTCCGGGCCGACGATCTCCCACCACCTCAAGGTGCTGCGCGACGCCGGCCTGGTCGACTCCGAGCGTCGCGGCACCTGGGTCTGGTACACGGCCCGGCCGGAGGCGTTCCGCCAGCTCGGCGCGCTGCTGGAGCTGCCCGCCGGGTCCGCGCGGGCCACTGCGTGAGTGCCCCGGTCCCGCCGGTCGGCGGCGTCACGATCGCCGCGATGGGTGACGCGCACGCCGAGGCGGTCCTCGACATCTACCGGCTCGGCATCGCCACCGGCAACGCCACCTTCGAGACCGACCCACCGGCCTGGCCGGCCTTCGTCGCCAGCCGGCTACCCGGCCACCGCTGGGTCGCCGTCGACTCGGCCGGCCGTGTCCTGGGTTGGATCGCCTGCACGGCGGTCTCGGACCGGTGCGTCTATGCCGGGGTCGTCGAGCACTCCGTCTACGTGCGTCCCGAGGCCGTCGGCCGGGGCGTCGGGAGAGCCCTGCTGCGCGCCCTGATCGCGTCCACCGAGCAGGCCGGGATCTGGACCATCCAGTCCGGGGTCTTCCCCGAGAACGCCGCCAGCCTCGCCCTGCACGCCGCCTGCGGGTTCCGCGTCGTCGGCACCCGGCAGCGCGTCGGCCGACACCACGGCACCTGGCGCGATGTCACCCTCATCGAACGCCGCAGCCCGGTCGTCGACTGACCGGTCCGGGCACCCAAAGCCGGGGCTGGCGAATCCGTCGCAGGCTGGCCATAGGATCCGCGGCGTGCTCACCACCTCTCCCGCTCTGATCGACGTGCCGCTGGTCTTTCCGGCGGTCGCCCCCTACGCGTTGACGACGGTCCGGCTGCATCCCCGGCCGGGTTCGCCCACGGTCGAGCAGAGTTCGGTCGGCGGCCCCCTGCTGTGGCCGCTCGACGAGCCCTGGCCCACCTGCGACGGGCCAGAGCCCTACGACCATCTGGACAGTTCCCCGGGCGAGGCGGCGGCACCGCTGGTGCCGGTGGTGCAGTTACTGGCCGAGGACGTACCCGAGGTGCCATTCCCCGAGGGTGCGGACGTCCTGCAGGTGTTGTGGTGCCCGTTCGACCATGATCCGTCCAGTGCGCCCCGCCCGGAGCTGCGCTGGCGCTCACGCGCCGGCATCGGCGCTCGGCGGCTGGCGATGCCGGTGCCGGACGAGGAGTCGGATCCGCGGTACGTCCCGGACCCGTGCGTGCTCGACCCGGAGCGGGTGATCGAGTACCCGACCCACGACCTGCCGCAGGCCGTGTGGTCGCAGATCGACGCTGCGGTTGGGCAGGTCGAGCAGGACACCGGTTGGTCGTACGAAGCCGATCTGGCGGTCGCCTCGGGCATCAAGGTCGGTGGCTATCCCGGTTGGACGCAGTCGCCGCAGTGGCCGGTGTGCGGGTGTGGCACGTCGATGCGGCACCTGTTGACGATCGCCAGTTGGGAGTTCAGCGGTGGTGACGAGAAGCGGTGGGTCGCTCTGGAGGACCGCCCGGCGATGGTTGGTTGGGGGTACGACAGCAGCGACGATCACCCCTGGCGAACGCTGCAGAACCCCGCTGGTCTGATGCTGGGTGACGCTGGCGGCATTTACCTGTTCGTCTGCACGACCTGCCCCAACCGGCCGTTCGATCATCGATTCGACTGCTCCTGAGGTGCGCGCCGGTGGCCCACCGGCGCGGGCTCAGCTGGGCACGTCCTCCCAGGTCGTGCCCGGCGGCAGATACCCGGCCGCCGGGTTCTCGCGCAGCGCGTAGGCGATGACCAGCAGGGCGTGCGCATCCAACTCGGGCAGCCGGTCCAGCGGGAACCAGCGCACCGCGAGCGACTCGTCGTCGTTGACCCGGGCGGTGCCGGCCACCAACCGGCAGAGAAAGCCCAGGTTGAGATATTCGCAGCGGTCCCCGTTGGGGTAGGTGTGCGGGTGCGAGACGGCGCTGGACAGCCGCACCGGCGCCACGTCCAGGCCGGTCTCCTCCTGCACCTCGCGGACCAGCGCGGCGGCCGGCTGCTCGCCCGGCTCGACGAAACCACTGATCACCGACCAGCGCCCGTCGTCGGCGCGCTGACCGAGCAGCAGCTCACCGGCGTCGTTGCGGACCACCGCGCTGACGCTGGGCAGCCAGAGCAGATCGTGGCCGACATGCTTGCGCATCCGCAGGATGTAGTCCGGTACCGCCATCCGGCGATCATAGGCCGCGACCCCGCGGCCGCCGCCGATCCCCGGACGCCGCGTCCGGCGTCAGCCAGACCATTCGACGGTACGACGAAAGCGCGCGTACTCCCTGGTCAGCTCGTCGTCGATCCGCTCCATCCGAGCCGGAGTCAGCACCACCGTCGGGTCCAGCCAACCGCGCCCGGTGAGCATTCGGTCACGTAGCCCGGCCGGCGGGTGGCTGGCGAACAGGGACGTCGCGTCGCGGACCGACAGTTGACGCAGCAGTGGCAGCCGGTCGGCGGATGCCGAGCGGGACTGGGACAGCGCCGAGCGCCACCGGTCCGGGCCATGCCCGGCGCGTGACTCCCGGCGTACCACCAACTCCATCGAGTCGGAGTCGAGCAGGGCGTCGAGCAGATCGGTCGCAGCCTTCGTGCCGGCCACCCGTGCGGACAACTCGTCGGCCAGGTACTCGGCGCGCTGGCCATCGCGCAGCGCCACACTCACCAGCAGCAGGTGGGCCACGAACAGCAGCCGGGACGCCACCCACTGGAACGCCCGACCGAGCGCGTCACCGATCATCTCCACCAGGCCGCCGCCGACGACCGTCGAGACCGGCCGGAACAGGTCCGCGGCCGAGCCGAGCATCGTGAACGCGGGCTGGGTGAGCAGACCCCGACGCGGGTCGCCGTTGACGAAGTGGCCGAGTTCGTGCCCGAGCAAGGCCACCCGCTCGCCGGCCGTGAGCGAGCCCCAGAGCGGTAGGCCGAGGCCGAGCACCTTGCGCCGCCGCAACCCGACCGCGCCCGCGTACGCGTTGATGTCGCCGTCGCCGTCGACGCCGACCACGTCCGGTGCCGGCGCCCCGATCGCGACGGCCACCTCGTCGATCAGCGCGAACAGCTCCGGTGCCCGATCCCGGGAGAGCACCTCCAGATCCGGGTCGAGCCGACCGAAGCGGGGCCGCAGCGCGATCGCCAGGCCGACCATCGCGATGCCCGGCAGGATCGCCAGGTTGGGGAACGGGAACGCCACGATCAGCCAGACGCCGGTGACCGCGAGCGCGAGCACCGCGGCCAGCAGCAGCAGCGACGCCACCGTGACCAGCACCGCGGCCGCACCCGCGCCGCTGCCGTCGACCGGCCGCCCAACGAGTCTGGCGAACTGCCGCCCGGTCTCCCGGAACGCCAACCGGTAGGTCCAGCGGTCGACCCAGCTCCAGCCGAACTCGCGTCGACGTCGCGCCGGGTCGTACGCGTCCAGATTCCATTCGCAGCCGGGGCACCAGGGCTCGGCGTCTCGAATCGACGCCGTCGTCGCCCCACACTCTGGACACGCCCCCATGCCGGTCACCGTGTTGATCACGGGGACCGATCCTGCCCCAGACCTGGCGTACGTCGGAACTGGCCTTTCGGCGGACGGCCGCCGGTGGCGAAGCATTCTGACCTGCACCTCTTTCGCCGTTTCCGCCCGGGACACCGAATGCATATCTACTGTGGAGAAGGTCGGCGACTTGCGTGATCCGGTGGCGGCTGGCCGGCTCGCGGTGCACAGTGATTCCCATGAGCGACAGCGGACGTGGTGGGCAGTTCTACTGGTGCACCCGACACCACCGGGTTGAGACGGACGCCGACGTGTGCCCGGCGAAGCACGTACTCGGTCCGTACAACTCGGCGGCCGACGCGGAGAACGCCCTGCAACGAGTGCAGGAGCGTAACGAGGCGTGGGACGCCGAGGACGCCCGGTGGGCCGGGGAGGACAAATAGACGGCGCGGGACGGCCCGTGCCGAGGTATGCCGTGCTCCGCGAGGAGGCACGCGAGAGCACTTCCCCAAGGAGGGAACCAAGATGGCCGTTACACAGCAGGCCACCACCCGCCCGGCCGCCCGACGTACCACCGCGAAGAAGACCGCCGCGGCGGAGCGGAACACGGCGGCGAGCCGGACCACCCCCGTCCGCAAGTCCACCACGGCTGCGGCGAAGGCGCCGGCCCGCAAGGCGGCCGGTGGGGCGGGGCGCGCCCCGGCCAAGAAGACCACCACGGCCGCGAAGAAGGCCCCCGCGAAGAAGGCCACCACCAAGACCACCACCGCGGCCAAGAAGGCGCCGGCGAAGAAGACCACCACCCGCAAGACGACCACCGCCGCGAAGCGGACCCCGACGTCCGCGGCGAAGAAGACCAGCGTCGCCGCGAAGAAGACCACGGGTACGGCGAAGAAGACCACCAGCGCCGTGAAGAAGACCACCGCCTCGGCGGCGAAGAAGACCACCGCCGCGGCGAAGGCCCCGGCGCGCAAGGTCGCGGCGAAGGCTCCGGCGCGCAAGGTCGCGGCGAAGGCTCCGGCTCGTACGGTCGCGGCGAAGGCTCCCGCGCGCAAGGCCGCCACGAAGGCTCCGGCTCGTACGGTCGCGGCGAAGGCTCCGGCGCGTACGGTCGCCGCGAAGGCGTCGAGCGCGAAGAAGACGACCGCCAAGAAGGCTCCGGCGAAGAAGACGACGGCGAAGAAGACCGCGTCCACCCGACCGAGCGGCGGCGCCCGCAAGGCACCCGCCAAGAAGGCCCCGGCGAAGAAGGCGACCAGCACTTCGTCGACCGCCACCCGCAAGGCGGCGGCGAAGAAGGCCCCGGCGAAGAAGACCGTGGCGGCCAAGGCACCAGCCCGTAAGGTGACCGCCCGCAAGTCGCCGGCACGTCCGGTCGCCGCGCGGGCCAGCACCGCCCGCGGTACCCGGGCCACCGCGCGAAAGGCGACCGGCTGAGCGTACGTCGCCTCGGCCCCGCACCGGTTCGTCTGGCGCGCCGGCCGGAGATCTCCGGCCGGTCACCGGAAGCGGATCACCGGCGGCGCTGTCAGGATTGACCCGTGGTCATCCGACGCGTACTCGCGCCCCGCATCGACTTCGGCACGCTGCGCCGCGAACTCGGCCTGCCCGACAGCTTCCCGGCCGACGCCCAGCGGGAGGCCGACGAGGCGGCCGCCGCACCGCCGCGGCCGCTCGTCGACCGCACCGACATACCGTTCGTCACCGTCGACCCGGCCACCTCGCGGGACCTGGACCAGGCGATGCACCTCGCCCGCCGCCCGGGCGGCGGTTACCGCGTGCGGTACGCGATCGCCGACGTCGCCGCGCACGTGCGTCCCGGCGGCGCGTTGGAGGCGGAGACCTGGCGGCGGGGGCAGACCGTCTATCTGCCCGACGGCAACGTGCCGCTGCACCCGGTGACGCTCAGCGAGGGCGCGGCCAGTCTGCTGCCCGACGACGACCGGGCCGCGGTCGTCTGGACGATCGACCTCGACGCCGACGGCGGCACCGTGGCCGTCGAGCTGGAACGCGCACTGGTCCGCAGCCGGGCCAAGCTCGACTACGCCGGGGTACAGGCGGCGGCCGACGCCGGGCGGCTGCCCGAGCCGATCGCGTTACTGCCCGAGATCGGCGACCGGTTGACCGCCCGCGGCCTGCGTCGTGGCGCGATCAACCTGCCGCTGCCCGAGCAGGACGTGGAGCCCGACGGCGACGGCTGGCGGCTGGTGCTGCGCGGGCCGCTGCCCATGGAGGAGCACAACGCGCAGATCTCCCTGCTGACCGGGATGGCCGCCGCCGACATCATGCTGGCCGGCCGGGTCGGCCTGCTGCGGACCATGCCGGCACCGAAGCCGGAGGCGGTGCAGCGGCTGCGGGCCGCCGCCGCGCCGCTGGGCGTGCACTGGCCGGACGGGATGGGTCCCGGCGAGGTGATCGCTGGGCTGGACGCCGCTCAGCCGCGCGCCGCCGCGTTCATCGACCAGGCCGCCGAGTTGATGCGCGGCGCGGCGTACACCGCATTCGACGGTGCGCTGCCCGAGCAGCCGGAACACGGCGGGGTGGCCGCCGCGTACGCCCATGTCACGGCGCCGCTGCGGCGCCTGGCCGACCGGTACGCCACGGAGGTCTGCCTGGCTCTGCACGCCGGCCGGCCGGTGCCCGACTGGGCCCGCGCCGCGCTGCCCCGGCTGCCCGAGGTGATGGCCGCCACCGACCGGATCGCCTCGACGGCCAGCCGGGGTGCGGTCGAGCTGGCCGAGGCGGTGCTGCTGGCAGACCGGGTGGGGGAGACCTTCGACGCGGCGGTGCTGGACGTCGACGCCCCGCCCAACGGCAAGTCCCGCACCCGCCCGCCCGGCGGCACGGTCGCGCTGGATGCCCCGCCGGTACGCGCCCGCTGCGTCGGCCAACTCCCGCTCGGCGAACGGGTCCGGGTCCGGCTGGTCACCGCCGACCCGGCAGCCCGCACGATCCTGTTCGAGCTGGCCTGAGGCTGCCCGCCCGCTGCTGGTCGCTGCGCAGCGGGGATTGTTACAGCGGCTGGCGCTGCTGCCGCACGGGGCGGTTTGCGAGGATGAGCCCATGGCATACGACGCGAGCACGCTGCCCGACGTGTCCGGGCTGACGGTCGGCATCATCGGCGGCACCGGCGACCAGGGGCGGGGCCTCGCCTACCGGTTCGCCCGCGCCGGGCAGACGGTGCTGATCGGCTCCCGGTCCGCGGAGCGGGCCGCCGAGTCCGCCGCCGAGATCGCCGCGCTGCCCGGGGTGCCGGCCGAGGCCAGCGTCACCGGCGCGGCCAACGACGAGGTGGCCCGAGGCAGCGACGTGGTGATCATCGCGGTGCCGTGGGACGGGCACGCCGCGACCGTCGCCGCCCTCGCCGAGCCGCTCGCCGGCCGGATCGTCGTCGACTGCGTCAACCCGCTGGGCTTCGACAAGCAGGGCCCGTACGCGCTCACCGTCGCCGAGGGCAGCGCCGTCCAGCAGGCCGCCGCGCTGCTGCCCGACTCCCGCGTCTGCGCGGCGTTCAACCACGTCAGTGCACCGCTGCTGGCCGACCCCGAGGTCGACCGGATCGACCTGGACGTACTGATCTGCACCGAGGACCGGGAACTCGTCGACGTGGTCGGCGCGCTCGCCGCCCGAATTCCGGGCATGCGCGGCGTGTACGCCGGCCGGCTGCGCAACGCCCACCAGATCGAGGCGTTCACCGCCAACCTGATCGCCATCAACAAGCGCTACAAGGCACACGCGGGCATCCGGGTCACCGACATCTGAGCCTTCGCGTCGGCTGATCGGCCGACGCAATGACCGACCGTGGCCAAGTGGTGCTGATCGACCGGCTGGTTGCGCCCCGCTTGCCAGCCGGCGGCCTGCCTGTCGCCTTGCTTGCCGGCCTGCCAGCCGCCTTGCTTGCCGGCCTGCCAGCCGCCTTGCTTGCCGGCCTGCCAGCCTGTCTGCCACCTCTGCCGCCGCGACCTCGGGGGCAGCTGCAGTCCAATCGATCATGGTCGCTGAGATTGTCGTACACCTGTTCTAGTCTCGGGTTGTGATTGAGGAGTTGGCGCAGGCGGAGGCGGCGGTGGCCGCGTGCGTCGATGCGCCGGCGTGGGCGCTGGCCGAGTCGGATCTTGTCGCGGCGCTGGATGCGGCGCATCGCTTGGAGCAGCGGCTGGCGGCGGTGAAGCTGGCCCTGGTGCGGGAGGTGCACGGTCGTGGCACGGCGGTGGCGCAGGGCGCGTCGTCGACGGCGGTGTGGCTGCGTGAGCGGCTACGGCTCACCGTCCCGGCCGCACGTCGGCTCGTCGACCTCGCCGGCACGCTGGATGCCGGATCGCCCGGGGTGCGGGCCGCTCTGGCCGCCGGGGACATCAGCGTGGAGCAGGCTCGGGTCATCGCCGACACGGTCGAGACCGTGCACACCACCGCTGGCGCTGAGGCCGCTGAGAAGGCCGTCGGTGTGCTGGTCGACTGGGCTGGCCAGTTCGAGCCGACCCTGCTGCGCAAGCTGGGCACTCGCATCCTCGAGCACGTCGCCCCGGAGATCGCCGACGCCGCCGCCCGAGCCGCGCTGGACGCCGAGGCCCAGCGGGCCTGCCGAGACCGCCACGTCACGCTGTCCGAGATGCAGGATGGTCGCCTGCGCCTGACCGGCAACCTCGACGCCGAAGCAGCCGGCCTGCTGCGCGCGGCGATCGACCCGTTGACCGCACCATTTGGTCCCGACGATGCACGAACCGCCGGGCAACGCCGCCACGACGCCCTCGCCGAGCTGTGCCGACTGGCTCTGCGCACAGGTGAGCTACCCGCACACGGCGGCGAGCCCGCACAGGTCGTCATCACCACCAGCTACGACACGCTGACCCGGCACCTCACCACCGGCACCCTGGACACCGGCCTGCACCTCACCCCCGAGACGGTCCGCCGCCTCGCCTGCGACGCCGTGATTCTGCCCGCCGTCCTCGGCAGCACCGGTCAGGTCCTCGACGTCGGCCGACAACGCCGCCTCATCACCGGCCCACTACGCCGCGCCCTGGTCCTGCGCGACCGCGGCTGCGCCTTCCCCGGCTGCGACCGCCCACCCCGCTGGTGCGACGCCCACCACATCCACCACTGGACCAACGGTGGGGCCACCAGCCTCGACAACGCCGTCCTGCTCTGCGGCCACCACCACCGGCACATCCATTGCGGCGAGTGGACCGTCCGATTGGCCGGCGACGGCCAGCCCGAGTTCGTTCCACCAGCTTGGCTCGACCCCGACCAACTACCCCGCCGCAACCACTACCACCGACGGACGTGACCGCAATCGTCGAGCCGTGGGCCGTGGGCCGTGGGCCGTGGGCCGTGGGCCGTGGGCTGTGGGCTGTGGGCCGTGGGTCGTGGGTCGTGGGTCGTGGGCTGTGCAGCGGCGCAGCGGTGTGCCGTGGGCCTGCACTTCCGGGTCGCTGACCCGGTGTAGCCGCATGCTGTACGTGGGCCAGCGCCGCCGGGTCGGCGATCCGGTGCAGCCGCGTGCAGCGAGCCACCGGGTCGCCGGTCGCCGGTCGCCGGTCGCCGGTCGCCGGTCGCCGGGCGCCTCGGCCCTGGCACCGGGACTACCCGCCGAGCCGGATGGCGGTGGCGCGGCGGTGGCGCGGCGATGGGGCGGCGGGGCCGGCAGACGAACGGAAGCTCCGTGCCAGCCGATCCCGCCGCCGCGTGGACCGTTCTCAAGGGTGGCGGCCCGTTCTGAGGGCGGCCCGTTCTGAGGGCGGCCCGTTTAGAAGGTGTGTTCGGCCGTTGGGAACTGGCCGCCGCGGACCTCGTCGGCGAACTGGCGGGTCGCGTCGGTGAGGGCGCCGGCCAGGTCGGCGTACCGCTTGACGAAGCGCGGCGCCTTGCCGGTACGTAGGCCGGCCATGTCCTGCCAGACCAACACCTGCGCGTCGGTCTCCGGGCCGGCCCCGATGCCCACGGTGGGGATCGCCAGCTCGTGGGTGATCCGCTTGGCGACCTCGCCCGGCACCATCTCCAGTACGACCGCGAACGCGCCGGCCTCGGCCACTGCCCGGGCGTCGGCCAACACCTCGTCGGCGGTGTCGCCCCGGCCCTGTACCCGGTAGCCGCCCAGCGTGTGCTCGCTCTGCGGCGTGAAGCCGATGTGCGCCATCACGGGTATGCCGGCACCGACGATCGCGGCGATCTGCGCCGCACAGCGGCGGCCACCCTCCAGCTTCACCGCGTGGCAGCCACCCTCTTTCATGAACCGTACGGCGGTCCGCAGGGCCTGGGTCGGGCCCTCCTCGTACGAGCCGAACGGCAGGTCGCCGACGATCAGCGCCTGCCGGGTCGCCCGCACCACGGCCCGTACCAGCGGCAGCAGTTCGTCGGCGGTGATCGGCAGGGTGGTCTCGTAGCCGAACACGTTGTTCGCGGCGGAGTCGCCGACCAGCAGCACCGGTACGCCGGCCTGGTCGAAGATGGACGCCGTGTACTGGTCGTACGAGGTGAGCATCGGCCACCGTTCGCCGCGTTCCTTGGCGGCGATCAGGTCGCGGGTACGGACCCGTCGAGTGGCCGGGCCGCCGTAGAGGGCGGTCACCTCGCTCGGAGTGGACTGCACCATCACTGTCTCCTTCCTCGAGGCCGCCTGCGCGGTCCCCGGGTTCTGTCGCGATCGTCGCACCGCGGGGCGGGGTGACGGCAGGGAGCAGTGCGAGATGTCACTCCACCGGGGCGAGACGCCGGACCGGGCAACCGGCCCGACGCCCAACCCGGACCGCCGACCGAGGACCGAGGACCGCCGACCGAGGACCGAGGACCGAGGACCGCCGACCGAGGACCGCCGACCGCCGACCGCCGACCGAGGACCGCTTACGCAGGCCCGCTCAGCCGTCCTCGCGCCACCGGTTGGTGATCGGGAGCCGGCGGTCCCGACCGAACGCCTTCATGGAGATCTTCGTGCCCGGTGCCGACTGCCGTCGCTTGTACTCGGCGGTATCCACCAGCCGGAGCACCTTGTCCACGACCGCCGGGTCGTGGCCCGACTCGATCAGTCCGTCCCGGCCGAGGTCACCGTCGACGTAGCCGATCAGGATCGGATCCAGCACGTCGTAGTCGGGCAGGGTGTCGCTGTCGAGCTGGCCCGGGCTCAGTTCGGCGCTCGGCGGCTTGCCGATCGAGTTCTTCGGGATCGGCGCGGTCTCGCCCCGCCGGGCCGCGTCCGCGTTGCGCCACTTGGCCAGCCGCCAGATCAGCGTCTTCCAGACGTCCTTGACCGGGTTGAAGCCGCCGACCGAGTCGCCGTACAGCGTGGAGTAGCCGACCGCCAGCTCGCTCTTGTTGCCGGTGGTCAGCACCAGGTGGCCCTCCTGGTTCGACAGCGCCATCAGGATCACCCCGCGTACCCGAGCCTGCAGGTTCTCCACCGCGAGCCCGGAGAGCGACAGGTTGGCCAGGAAACCGTCCACCATCGGCTGGATCGGCTCGATCCGGTAATCCAGCCCGGTGCGCTTGGCCAGGTCGGCGGCGTCCTCCCGGGAGTGCTCGGAGGAGTGCTGGCTGGGCAGCGACACTCCGGCCACCCGATCCGGCCCGAGTGCGTCGACGGCCAACGCGGCCACCACCGCGGAGTCGATGCCGCCGGAGAGGCCGAGCACCACCGACGGGAACCGGTTCTTGTTGACATAGTCGCGCAGGCCGAGCACCAGCGCCTGCCACACCTCGGCCTCGTCGGCCACCGGTTCGATCAGCCCGCCGACGGCGGCCGGCCCGGACGGCGTGGGCGGGATGCCGTCCACCGTGCTGTGCGCCACCCGCATGCCGTCCGCGACGATCTCCGTGGCCGGCGGCGTGGCCGCGGCCGGCAACTCCACGTCGTGTACGAGCAGGTGCTCGACGAACTGCGGGGCGCGGGCGAGCAGCTCACCGTCGGCGGTGACGATCATCGAGTCACCCTCGAAGACCAGCTCGTCCTGACCGCCGATCATGTTGACGTACGCGATGGCTGCCTGCGCCTCGGCGGCCCGGCGGCGTACCAGCGGCAGCCGGATGTCGTCCTTGTTCAGCTCGTACGGCGAGCCGTTGATGTTGACCACGAGGCCGACCCCGGCCTGCCGGGCGGCGGCGAACGGGCCGCCGGCCTGCCACAGGTCCTCGCAGATGGTCAGCGCGACGTCCACGCCGCCGATCCGCACCACGGTCAGGGTGTCGCCGGAGACGAAGTAGCGGTCCTCGTCGAAGACGCCGTAGTTGGGCAGGTGGTGCTTGAAGTAGCGGGCGACCACCGCGCCCCGGTGCAGCAGCGCGGCGGCGTTGCGGGCGCCCCGGCCCGGCTCGGCGTCCCCGCTGACCTGCGGTGGGCCGTCGGCGTCCAGGTAGCCGACCACCACCGGCAGGTCGCCGAGGCCGTCCGCGGCGAGGTCCGCGGCGAGTCGCTCCAGGGCCGCGCGGGACGCCGCGACGAAGGAGCGCCGGAAGACCAGATCCTCGACCGGGTAGCCGGTCAGCATCAGCTCCGGAAAGAGTACGAGCTGGGCGCCGGCGTCGGCGGCCTGGCGTGTCCAGCTGCGGACCAGGTCCGCGTTGCCGGCGAGGTCGCCGACGCTCGGATTGACCTGGGACAGGGCGAGACGCAGGGTGGGCATGTCCTCATCTTGCCCCAGCGCGGCGGGGGTGGTCCGTAGCCTCGGACGAGACGGCGGCCACGCTGCGGCACCGCCGCCGCCGAGGGCGGTCCTGATTCGCTGATGCCGCGTCGGGTGCGGCGACGCGAGGGGACGGGCGACGGCGGTTCGCGTAACGTCTGCGTAACCAGGCCCGGGAACACTGGGCGGTCAGGTCGGGTGCAGCCCGGTCGAAGGCGGACAAAAGAGTGTCGCGAGGGGTTGGGGAAGTGGACCGTCAGCAGGAGTTCGTCCTCCGTACGCTGGAAGAGCGGGACATCCGGTTCGTCCGGCTGTGGTTCACCGACGTGCTGGGCACGCTCAAGAGCGTCTCGGTGGCGCCCGCCGAGCTGGAGGCGGCCTTCGAGGAGGGCATCGGCTTCGACGGCTCGGCGATCGAGGGCTTCGCCCGGGTCTTCGAATCGGACATGGTGGCCATGCCCGACCCGACCACCTTCCAGGTCTTCCCGTTCGAGGGTGGGGTCAGCGGCGAGAGCGCGCGGATGTTCTGCGACGTCCTGCTGCCCGACGGCGGTCCCTCCTGGGCCGACCCACGGCACGTGCTGCGCCGGGCGCTGTCCCGGGCCGCCGAGAAGGGCTTCACCTTCTACACCCACCCCGAGATCGAGTTCTTCCTGCTGGAGAACGGCCCGATGGACGGCTCGGTGCCCGTTCCGGTGGACACCGGCGGCTACTTCGAGCACACCACCCACTCGGTGGCGCGGGACTTCCGCCGCCAGGCGGTGCTGGCGCTGGAGCGGATCGGCATCTCGGTGGAGTTCAGCCACCACGAGGTCGCCCCCGGCCAGCAGGAGATCGACCTGCGCTACGCCGACGCGCTGACCACGGCCGACAACATCATGACCTTCCGGCACGTGGTCAAGGAGGTGGCGCTCTCCACCGGAGTGCAGGCCAGCTTCATGCCGAAGCCGTACACCGACCAGCCGGGCAGTGGCATGCACACCCACCTGTCGCTGTTCGAGGGGGAGCGCAACGCGTTCCACGACGGCGGTGACCCGATGAAGCTCTCCAAGGTGGCGAAGTCGTTCATCGCCGGCCTGCTGGTGCACGCCCGCGAATACACCGCGGTCACCAACCAGTGGGTCAACTCGTACAAGCGGCTCTTCCCGCAGGCACTGCCGGACCGGATCACCGAGAGCCCGGCGTACGTCTGCTGGGGTCACCTGAACCGGTCCGCCCTGGTCCGGGTGCCGGCGTACGGCAAGCCCAACTCGGCCCGGGTCGAGGTCCGCTCGTTGGACTCGGCGACCAACCCGTACCTCGCCTTCGCGGTGCTGCTCGGCGCCGGCATGAAGGGCATCGAGGAGGGCTACGAACTGCCGCCGGGCGCCGAGGACGACGTGTGGTCGCTGACCAGCGCCGAGCGGCGGGCGATGGGGTACGAGGCGCTGCCGGAGAACCTCGCCGAGGCGATCGACGTGATGGCCGAGTCCGAACTGGTCGCCGAGGTGCTCGGCGAGCACGTCTTCGACTTCTTCCTGCGCAACAAGCGGGCCGAATGGGAGCAGTACCGCCGCGAGGTCACCCCGTACGAGCGGCAGCGTTACATGTCGCTGTAGCCGCACGGGGCTGACGCGCTTGCGCGCTGCCGCTATCGTCTCGATCACCGCGCCGGCACCCGGCCGAGCGGGACCGGTCGGGAGGCAGTCGGTGCTGGAGGATCTGCTCAGCGGTGCCTGGCAGAGCGTCGTGTTCGGGATCGTCGGTGTGGGGCTGATGGCGGCCGGCTTCGGCCTGGTCGACCTGCTCACCCCGGGGCGGTTGCGGGACCTGATCTGGGTGCAACGCAACACCAACGCGGGGCTGCTGCTCGCCGCCAACCAGCTCGGCATCGCCGGGATCGTCTTCACCGCGATCCTCACCAGCTACAGCGACTTCGGCAGGGGGCTCGCCTCGACCGTGGTGTTCGGGCTGGTCGGGTTGGCCATCATGGCGCTGGCCTTCTTCGTGCTCGACCTGCTCACCCCGGGCAAGCTCGGCGAGATCATCTGCTCGGACGAGCCGCACCCGGCAGCCCGGGTCAGCGCCGCCACCCACTTCGGGGCGGCACTGATCGTCTGCGCCTGCATCGCCTGAGCGCGCAGGGGTTGAAGACCCAGCTCGCCGATGTGGCGGTGTCCGAGCGATCGGGACACCGCCACATCGCCGAAGCGGGGTGGTTCTAGCGGGACCTGCCGGGGGCGGACCCGCTGGGGGTCACTTGCCGGGCGTACCCGTGGGGGCGCCGCCACGCCAGCCGTGGCCGCCGTGGCCACCCGGGCCGGGGAAGACGCCCGCCTCGACGGCCTTGGTGATGGCGTCGGCCTGCTCCTGGGTGAGCTTGCCGTCCTTGACGGCCTGGGCCAGCCGCTCCTTGAGGGCGGCCTGCCGGTCCTCGGCGGACGGACGCTCCGGTCGACCGGCCGGACGGTGCTCCTCGCGCACCTTCTCCAGGGCGGCGGTCACCTTGTCGGTGGGGACACCCAACTCCTTGGCCAGCGCGGCGGCGAACTCGCCCTGACGGTCGGCCTTCGGCGTGGCCGGGGTCTCGGCGGTGCTGCTGGCGCTCGGTGCCGGCGTACCGGCGTCCGCGGCGAACGCGATCGTCGGGGCCGCGATCCCCACGCCGAGCACGCCGGCGGTGGCGAGGCCGGCCAGCAGGTGCTTCTTCGACATCGTGCGGGACATCAGTCCTCCAGGTCGTCCGTAGTGGTTGCGCTGACGTCACCGACAGTGACCGTCGAGCCTGGGCGGGACCCATGGCGAACCTGTCAGCGCGCTGGCAATTCAAGCCCGGCGGCCGGACAAATGGGTTGCCTCGTCGCTGTTCGTCCGGTCAGGGTGGTTCGGCCACCCACGGAAGGACCACAGCTCGTGATGATCGCTGACATCCGGGAGATTCCACTGGCGGAGCCGGGCGCCGGCCCGTACGGCATCACCGTCGGCCCCGACGGCGCGCTCTGGCTGACGTTGGTCCACGCCGGCGCGGTCGCCCGGTTGGGGCCCGATGGCGCGGTCCAGACCTACCCGCTCGATCCGGCCGGTGGCCGGCCACTGATCATCACCGCTGGCCCGGACGGCGCGCTCTGGTTCACCCGCTCCGGCGACGACCGGATCGGCCGGATCACCGTCGACGGCGAGCAGGACACCGTCGCCCTGCCGGCCGGCACCGGGCCCGGCGGCATCGCGGTCGGTCCGGACGGCGCGCTCTGGTACGCGGGGATGACCTCCGACACGATCGGCCGGGTGGACGTCGACGGCTCCCTCGCCTCGTTTCCGCTGCCGGTGACCGGCGGGTTCGCCTCGATGATCACCGCGGGGCCGGACCAGGCGCTCTGGTTCACCCTCAACCAGGCGAACGCGATCGGCCGGATCGACCTCACCGGCGCGGTGACCCTGCACCCGTTACCCACCGCGAACGCCGGCCCGGTCGGCATCACCCTCGGCGGCGACGGTGCGCTCTGGTTCGTGGAGATCACCGCCGGCCAACTGGGACGGATCACCCCGGATGGGCGGATCGACGAGTTTCCGCTGCCGGACCGGGCGGCCCGTCCGCACGCCATCGTGGCCGACGCGGCCGGTGGCGTCTGGTTCACCGAGTGGGGGGCCAACCGAATCGGCCACCGAGACCAGTCCGGCCAATTCCACACCCACGACCTACCCACCCCGAACGCCGAACCACACGGCCTCACGGTCACTCCCGAGGGCGCCCTCTGGGCCGCCCTGGAAATCGGAGCCATCGCCCACCTCACCGTCACCTCACCCGGTTGATCAAGAGGTTCGCGTCAGGATCCCGCCCGACGATGACGCAAACCTCTTGATCACCGGAGGAAGGGGTGGGGTGGGGTGGGGGTTAGGTTACTGCGGGTTGGATTGTGAGGGTTTGGGTTTCGGTGTTGAGGGTGGCTTCGGTGCCGATGGGGACGGTCAACTGGCCCGCGCCGTGGCCGATGGGTAGTCCGCCGAGCACTGGTACGCCGAGGTCGCCGAGGCGTTCGGTGAGCACGTCGGCGACCGTGGTGTCCCAGCCGTCGCCGCAGTCGGTGAACTGGCCGACCGCCACCCCGGCCAGGCCGTCAAATGCGCCGGTCCGGCGGAGTTGGGTGAGCATCCGGTCGACCTTGTACGGGGGCTCCTGCACGTCCTCGATCAGCAGTACGGCCCCGGTCAGGTCGGGCAGGTCCGGGGTGCCGATCGAGGCGGCGATCATGCACAGGTTGCCGCCGAGCAGGGTGCCGGTGGCCCGTCCGGGGACGCGTACTCCGAAGGTGTCCTCGTCGGCCACCGCCGGGACCGTCACCGGTTCGGTGGTCATCAACGCCCGGTGCAGCGACTCGGCCGAGCTCAGCGGGGTGCGCTCGTCCCGCCAGGCGGCCCCGGGCCCGTGCACGCTCGCCAGCCGCGCCCCCCGCCAGAGCGCGAACTGCAACGCGGTGATGTCGGAGAAGCCGGCCACCACCTTCGGGTCCCGACGAACGGCGGCCATGTCGATGGCGTCCACCACCCGCTGGGCGCCGTACCCGCCACGGGTGCAGATCACCCCGCGCACCTGCGGGTCGGCGAACGCCGCGTTCAGGTCCGCCGCCCTCTGCTCGTCCGTGCCGGCGAGGTAACCCCGCCGGGCGTACGCGTTCGGCGCCGGCACCGGCCGCAGCCCCCAGCCGGTGAGCAGCTCCATTCCGCGGGCCACCCGCTCCGGCGAGGTCGGCCCGGACGGTGACACCAGCAGCACCGTGTCACCCGGCCTCAGCACGGGCGGGCGAATGGCGGCGTCTTCGGTGATCACAGCGGCAGAGCCTATCCACCTCGTCCCAGCCGCGTGGCAGGACGCCGACGCGGGCCGTGCCGGAGCGCGGCGTCGCGCGATGCACCGGCTAGCCTCGACGGGTGGCAACCGCGTTGGTGATCGAGAACGACCCCACGGACGACCTACGCCGGCTGGGTGAGTGGCTGACCGAGGCAGGGCTGGAGCTGTGGGTGGTCCGCCCGCACGCCGGCGACGAGCTCCCCGCCGACCTTGAGGGGTACGCCGCGCTGGTGGTGCTCGGCGGCGAACAGCAGGCGTACCCCCTGCCGGACGGCTCGCCCGGCGCACCCTGGTTCCCCCAGGTGGAGGGGCTGCTGCGCAAGGCGGTCCGGTACCGGGTGCCCACCCTGGCGGTGTGCCTCGGCGCCCAACTGCTCGCCACCGCGCACGCCGGGCTGGTCGAGCGGAGCACCTCCGGGCCGGAGGTCGGCCCCGGCGTGGTGGGTCGGCGGGACGCCGCCGAGAACGACCCGCTGTTCCGGTACGTGCCGCTGATCCCGGACGTGCTGCAGTGGCACTCCGACGAGATCACCGAGCTGCCCCGGGGCGCGACGTTGCTGGCCGCGTCCACCCGCTACCCGAACCAGGCGTTCCGGCTCGGCGACCGGGCCTGGGGTCTGCAGTTCCACATCGAGTGCGACACCGCGATGATCGCCGACTGGGCCGCCGACTCGACCCTCCTCGCCGAGCTGGGCTACGACCCGGAGCTGGTGGTCGCGGCGTGTGACTCGGTGATGGTCGACGTCGAGGAGGTCTGGCAGCCGTTCGCCGCCCGGTTCGCCCTGCTGGCCCTGGGCGAGCTGGACGACAGCACGACGCGGCGGGGCCTGCCGCTGCTCGGGCACTGATGACTCGGCCGACCAGGGCACCGGGCCGGCTCGCCCGGTACGGCTTCGGCACCGCCGAGGGCGACGGTGGGGCACGCGCCGCCGACCTGCTCGGCCCGGACGGGCTGCGGCTGTGGCAGCCGGTCGAGCAGGAGCCGGTCGACGACCTGGCGGGAGAACTGCTCGCCGCGCTGTCCCGGGCCGCCGACCCGGATCTGGCGCTGCGTCAGCTGCACCGCATCGTCGAAGCCGAACGCCGGACGATCGGCAACACCCCGCCGCGCGCGAGTGGCACCACGATCGGCGGATCGCCGCTGCTGGCCGAGCTGCACGCCGACCCCGGTCTCCGGCGACGGCTGATCGCCGTGCTCGGCGCCTCGGCGGCGCTCGGTGATCACCTGGTGGCCAACCCCGAGCAGTGCACGTCGCTGCGTACCGCCCCGGACGGGCTCGCGCCGGCCGCCGAGGGGCGGCTGGAGATCGTCGGCGACGGCAACCCGGTGGCGGTGCTGCGGACCGCGTACCGCCTGGCGTTGCTGCGGATCGCGGCGGCCGACCTGACCGGCGGGCGTGGCCTGGAGCAGACCATGGCCGCGCTCTCCGCGCTGGCCGACGCGACGCTGACCGCGGCGTACGAGATCGCCGTCGCGGAGTTGCCGGACGGCACCGCGCGGCCCCGGCTGGCCGTGGTGGCGATGGGCAAGTCCGGCGGCGGCGAGCTGAACTACGTGTCCGACGTGGACGTCATCTTCGTTGCGGCCGAGGACACCGACCTGGCCACGTCCACCCTGGTGGCGACCCGGCTGATCCATATCTGTGGGCTGGTCGCCTGGCCGGTGGACGCGGCGCTGCGCCCGGAGGGCAACCGCGGCCCGTTGGTGCGTACCCTCGCCAGCCACCTGGCCTACTACCGGCGGTGGGCGCGCACCTGGGAGTTCCAGGCGCTGCTCAAGGCCCGTCCGGCCGCCGGTGACCTGCCGCTGGCGCAGGAGTGGATCGACCAGCTCGCGCCGCTGGTCTGGCGTGCCGCCGAACGGCCCGAGGCGGTCGAGGACGTCCGCGCGATGCGCCGCCGGATCATCGACAACGTGCCTCCGAAGGAGCTGGAGCGCGAGATCAAGCGCGGCCCCGGCGGTCTCCGCGACATCGAGTTCGCCGTCCAGCTTCTGCAACTCGTGCACGGGCGCGGCGACGAGACGCTGCGGGTGCCGGGCACCATCCCGGCACTGCGCGCGTTGGTCGCCGGCGGCTACGTGGGCCGCGCCGACGGGGAGGCGCTGCTGCGCGGCTACCGCTTCCTGCGCGGCATCGAGCACCGCCTGCAGATGCAGGGCCTGCGCCGCACGCACACCGTGCCCACCGAGCCGACCGCGCTGCGCTGGCTCGCCGCCGCGCTGGGCTACACGGCCACGCCGGGCCGCAGCGCCGTGGAGAGCTTCCGGGCCGAGTGGGTCACCCACGCCGCCGAGGTACGCCGACTGCACGCCAAGCTGCTCTACCGGCCGCTGCTGGAGTCGGTGGCCCGCGTACCGGCCGACGGGCTGCGGCTCACCCCGGAGGCGGCCCGGCACCGGCTGGAGATCCTCGGCTTCGCCGACCCGGCCGGGGCGCTGCGTCACCTCCAGGCCCTCACCGGCGGGGTGAGCCGTACGGCGGCGATCCAGCGGACCCTGCTGCCGGTGCTGCTCAGCGAGTTCGCCGACGCGCCGGAGCCGGACCGGGGGCTGCTCAACTACCGGAAGGTCTCCGACAAGCTGGGCAGCACCCCCTGGTACCTGCGGCTGCTGCGCGACGGCGGCCCGATCGCCCGGCGGCTGGCCCGGGTGCTCGCTCTCTCCCGGTACGTCTCCGACCTGCTGGCCCGGGACCCGGAGGCGCTGCGCCTGCTCGCCGAGGAGAACGAGCTGGTGCCGCGCCCGCGCGAGGTGCTGCGGGAGGGCTTCCTCGCGGCGGCGGCCCGCCACACCGACCCGGTCGAGGCCACCCGGGCGGTCCGCGCGCTGCGGCGCCGGGAACTGGTCCGGGTGGCCTGCGCCGACCTGCTCTGTCGGGCCGGTTCGCTGGCACCCACGCCCACCCGGCCGGAGGGTGCGAGCCGGCGGGCTCCCGGGCTGGCCGACGTCACCGCGGTAGGTACGGCTCTCGCCGACGTCACCGACGCCACCCTGGCCGCCGCGCTGCGGGCCGCCCAGGTCAGCCAGCCGCCGCCGCCCGGGCTGCGGTTCGCGGTGATCGGGATGGGCCGGCTCGGCGGGTACGAGTCGAACTACCTCTCCGACGCCGACGTGCTCTTCGTGTACGACCCGCCGCCCGGCAGCAGCGAGAGCGCGGCCAGCGCCGCCGCGCACGCGATCGCCGAGGAACTGCGTCGACTGCTCGGCATGCCCGCCACCGACCCGCCGCTCGGTGTGGACGCCGACCTGCGCCCGGAGGGCCGACAGGGCCCGCTGGTACGCAGCCTCGCCGCGTACGCCCAGTACTACGCCCGCTGGTCGCGGGTGTGGGAGGCGCAGGCGCTGCTGCGCGCTCGGTTCGTCTGCGGCGATGCCGACCTGGGCGCCGAGTTCGAGGCGATGGTCGACCCGGTGCGCTACCCGGCCGACGGGCTCACCCGCGAGCAGATCGTCGAGATCCGCCGGATCAAGGCCCGGGTGGAGACCGAGCGGCTGCCCCGGGGCGCCGACCCGGCCACCCACACGAAACTGGGTCGCGGTGGGCTGGCCGACGTGGAGTGGGCGGTGCAGCTCGTCCAGCTCCGGCACGCCGGCGCGGTCCCGGCGCTGCGCGGTACGCGTACCCTCGACGCTCTCGCGGCCGCCGCCGAGGCCGGCCTGGTCGACCCGGCGGACGCCGCGGAGATGGCCGCCGGCTGGTCCCTGGCCGCGCAGGTCCGCAACGCGCTGATGCTGGTCCGGGGCCGGGCCGGCGACCAGATGCCCCGGCACGGGGTGGAGCTGGCCGGGGTGGTCCGGCTGCTCGGCCGGGACGACCCGGGGGAGTTCCTCGACGAGTACCTGCGCACCGGCCGCCGCTCCCGCGCCGCCGCCCAGCGCGTGCTGGAATCGTAAGGAAGGGCACCTTATTAACGCCTGGTGTAGAGGAAGGGTCCCTTCCTAACAGGTGTTCAGCTACCGAGGGTGTACTCGCCGGAGCGGGGGACCGTGACCGTCGTCCACGGCCCGGCGGCGGCGACCGTGGCACCACCCGACGCGCTCAGCCAGCGGCTGTGCCGGACCCGGACCGTCACCGGGCCGGCGGTCGTGGCGCGGAACGTCACCGCTGCGCCATCGGCGCGGACCAGCTCGGCCGGGGCGGCGACCAGCGGCGTCGGGTCGGCCACCGCCCAGACCCGCCAGTGCGGGCCGGACCAGACCGGCGTCAGGTACGGCAACCCGCCCTCGACCAGCTCCGCTTCGGCCCGCCCGACCCAGGACAGCGGGGCGTCCGGCACCGCCACATACTGCACGGCGTTCTCGGTCAGCCACTCCCGGTAGCTGGTCGGCGTCAGCGGTACGCCGGTGCCGGGCGCGCCGGGCACCGTGGTGAAGAACAGCGGGTTGCGGTCGATGTCGGCCTGGCGCAGCCAGCCCCGGGCCAACGGCACCTCGCCCAGCCGGGCCGCCTCCCAGTAGTTGCGGGTCGGCGGCACCTCCACCCGGCCGGTGAGCCGCTGGCCGGCCAGGAACGCGCGCAGCGGCGCGTGGTAGGCGGGCTCGCTGGTCGGGTCACCGATGCTGCGCAGGTCGGCGGCGACCACCGGCGGCTGCCAGAAGCAGACCGCCGCCAGCAGCGCGGCCAGACCGACACCGCCCAGCAGCCGAGCCCGCCGGGGCGTCGGGGCGCTGGCCGCCGTGGCCGACCGGCGGGCCAGCCGGGCGGAGAGCCAGGCCGGCGGGCGGGCGGTGGCGGCCAGCACCGGCAGCGCGAACATCGTCACCAGCCGGGTCGCGTTCAACCCCACCGGCGTGTGCACCAGCGCGGCCGCGAGCACCCCGGCGGCGGAGAGCAGCGCGCCGACCCGAACCGGCCGGTACGCCACCAACGCGGCCACCACCAGGCTGGTCAGCACCGCGCGCAGCGCGTCGGTGCGGCTGATGTTCATCCACCCGCCGTCGCCGAACAGCAACGCGGTCCCGGCCAGCGGCACGGCCGCCGCGATCCCGAGCGTCAGACCGTCGGCGTACCGGCGGGCGAGCAGCAGCGCGACGCCGACGAGGCCGACGAAGAGACCGGCCACCGGGCTGGTCGCCGAGGCCAGCAGCGCGCCGGCCGCGGCGAGCGCGAGGCGCCACCCCGACAACCTCCGGCCCGACGGTACGCCTCGGGTGAGCGCGAGCAGCGCGGCCAGCCCGAACGCGACGCCGAGGGCGTAGGTGACCCGGCCGGAGACCAGGTTGCCGGTGAGGGTGACCACCCCGACCAGGCTGCCCAGCAGCGGCCGGCGCACCCCGCTGCGGACCAGCAGCGCGGCGAGCGCGGCCGACGACGCCACCAGGGCCAGCGCACCGGTCACCCGTACGCCGAGCAGCGCCATCACCGGTTGCGAGATGAGGCTGTAGCCGAACTGCTGCACGCCGCCGTACCAACGCAGGTCGATCGGTGTGCCGCCGTGTGCGGCGAAGAAGTCCGCCCGGGCCACCTGCGCGGCGAGGTCCGACCCGGTCACCGGCAGAGCCAGCCAGAGTACGCCGAGCACGACGGCGGCACCGGTGGCCACCGCCACCACCCGACTGCGCCGCATGCCCACCTCCGTACCGCGACAACCGTACTGGCAGCATGTCCGGCGTGCCTCACCACCTCGCGCGTTGGACCGGAGTGGCGGGATCGGCTCTCCTGGCCGTCGCCGCCTTCCTCGGCGGCGCCCTGCCCGGCTCACCCCTGCGCCCCACCCCGGTCAGCATCTGGCAGGGATCGAACGGGCCGCTGGTCATCGCCGCCTGGCTGGTCGGCACCGCGCTGCTGGCCGGCGCCTGGTGGTCGCTGCGCGAGCAGGTGCCGTCGACCCGCTGGGCGCTGGTCACCATCGGGCTCTGGCTGCTGCCGGTGCTGATCGCGCCGCCGCTGGAGAGCCGGGACGTCTACGCGTACGCCTGCCAGGGCGCCAGCTACGCCGCCGGGATCAACCCGTACGAGCAGGGTGTCTCCGCGCTGCCCTGCCCCTGGCTGGACACCATCTCGTACATCTGGCGGGACACCCCGGCGCCGTACGGGCCGCTGTTCGTGGTGCTCGCCGGCGCGGTGGTCAAGGCCACCGGCTCGCTCACCGCCGCGATCGTGGTGTTCCGGTTGATCGCGGTGGCCGGGGTGGCGCTGACCGCGCTCGGCCTGCCGGTGCTGGCCCGCAGGGCCGGCGTACCGGCGAGCCGGGCCATCTGGCTGGCGCTGGCCTGCCCGCTGGTCGCCGTGCACCTGGTCTCCGGCGCGCACAACGACGCCCTGATGGTCGGCCTCCTGGTCGCCGGGCTGGCGGTGGTGGCCTCCCGTCCGGGTCGCCCCGGGCCGCTGCTCGCCGGTGGCGCGTTACTCGGACTGGCCGCCGCGATCAAGGTGACCGCGCTGGTCGTGGTGCCGTTCGCCGCGCTGGTCGCGATCGTCGGCGGGTACTCGATCCGGGCGCTGATCCGGCACGGCGGGTGGGTGGTCGGCGGCGCGGTCGCCGTCGTGGTCGGGGTGACCTTCGCCGCTGGGCTGGACTTCGGCTGGGTCGGCGGGCTGGCCCGGGGCGGCGACGTGATCGCCTGGACCTCGCCGTCCACCGCGATCGGGCAGACCGTCGGCTACCTGGCGGTGCCGTTCGGTGGACACATCGACGCGTTGCCGGTCACCCGGGGGATCGGCATGGCCGTGCTGGCGGTGGTGCTGGTCTGGCTCTGGTGGCGGGCCCGTAACCGGGAGCCGCTCTGGTACGCCGGCCTCGCGCTGGCCGCCACGGTCGTCCTCGCGCCGCTGTTCCACCCCTGGTACTGGATCTGGCCGCTGGCCGTACTGGCGGCGACCGCCCGACGCACCGGCTGGTTCACCGTGCTGGCCCTGGTCGCCTCGTTCCTGGTGCTGCCGGACGGCACCGGGCTGCCCCGCTACACCAAGTCGGTGGGTGCGCCACTGATGACGCTGTTGGTGATCGTGCTGGTCATCCGGTTGGTACGGTCGGCTCGGGCGGCCCGGACGCCGGTCGCCACGAACTGAGGGAAGGTGCGCCGGTGACCGCTCCCGGCGCCGCGCCGACCCCGTCCGCCGCTGCCTCAGCCGGCCCGCGCGTCGCCCGTTACGCCGGTCTGGCCGGCGCGGTCCTGCTCACCATCGCCGGCCGGGCCGGCGGGGCGCTGCCCGACGCCCCGCTGGGCGCGACACCGGCGTCGATCTGGCGTTCCCCGGACGGCCCGGCGACGTTGACCTGCTGGCTGGTCGGCACGGCGCTGCTGGTCGGGGCCTGGTGGTCACTGCGCGCGGGTGCGCCGTCGGGCCGCTGGGCGTACGCCACCGCGGGGCTCTGGACGCTGCCGCTGCTGGTCGCGCCGCCACTGGGCAGCAGGGACGTCTACTCGTACGCCTGCCAGGGCTGGACGTACGCGCACGGCGTCGACCCGTACGCGGTAGGTGTGGCGGCGGCTGGCTGCCCGTGGCTGGATTCGGTGGCGCCGATCTGGCGGGACACCCCGGCACCGTACGGGCCGGTCTTCGTGCTGCTCGCGGCGCTCGCGGTGAGCCTCGGCGGCGGGCTCACCGGCACGATCGTGCTGCTGCGGGTGATCGCCGTGGCGGGGTTGCTGCTGGCCGCGCTCTGCCTGCCCGGACTGGCCCGGGCAGCCGGGGTGCCGACTCGCCGGGCCGCCTGGCTGGCGCTGGCCGCTCCGCTGGTCGGCGTACACCTGGTGGCCGGGGCGCACAACGACGCGGTGATGCTGGGTCTGCTGCTGTGTGGGCTGCTGGTGGTGCTCCGCCGACCGGGTCGGCCGGTGGCGCTGCTACTCGGCGGGGTGCTGCTCGGGTTGGCGGTGACGGTGAAGGCGAGCGCCGTGGTGGTGGTGCCGTTCGCCGCGCTGGCCGCGGTGCACGGCCGGTACACCGTACGGGCGCTGCTGCGCGACGGTGGCTGGGTGGCGCGCGGGCTGCTCGCCGCCCTGCTGGGCACCTCGGCGTTGTCCGGTCTCGGGTTCGGCTGGGTGGCCGGGCTGACCCGCAGCGGGGACTCCGAGCAGTGGACGTCACCGCCGACCGCGGTCGGCTTCGTGGTGGATTACGCCGGCGCTCTGCTCGGCCGCAAGCCCGACGCGGTCCCGGTGACCCGCGCGGCGGCGTTGCTGCTGCTCGCGGGGGTGCTGGTGGTGCTCTGGTGGCGGGCCTGGCGGGCGTTGCGGGGACTGAACGAGGTCCGGCACCGGGTGACGCGGATCGAGGCACTGCGCCCCCGGGCCGCGCTGTACGGTGCCGGGCTGGCGCTGGCCGCCACGGTCGTGTTGTCCCCGGTCTTCCACCCCTGGTACGCGACCTGGCCGCTGGCGTTGCTCGCCCTCACCACCACCCGAACGACGTGGTTCGTGCTGCCGGCCGCCGCGGCGGCGTTCCTCGCCCTGCCCGACGGCACCAACCTGGCACGCGTCACCAAGGCCCCCGGCGCCCTGGCGATGACCGCCCTGCTCCTGTTTCTCCTGTACGCGTCCCGCCACGGACGAGCGTCGCGCGCGGCCCGCACCCAGCCCACCTCCGGGGCCCGTTTGGACGATCACGAGGCCGGCGGCTAACAAATCGGAAGAATCGCCGCGCCAGCGTGTGATTACAACCATGGGGCCGGGGCCGGGGCCGGGGCCGGGGCCGGGGCCGGGGCCGGGGCCGTGTGGGCGTGGGCGGTCAGCGGTGGGCGTTCCACGTCGGGCCGGGGCTGGAGGGTCGGGCCAGTCGGGCGCGTACGGCAAGGGCCACCGGTAGCAGGGCAGGGCCGACCAGTGCGACCAGGCCAGCCGTCGCGGCCAGCGCCGTCCAGTTCGGGGAGAATGCGGCCGGATTGCCGTCCGCCGCCCCGGCCAGGGGTTGCAGGGCCAGCAGGCCCACCGGGGTGAGCAGGATCAGGGCCGCCCAGCCGCCCCTCTGGTCGCCGCGCAGCGCCAGTCCCATGGCGAGCAGCATGGCCACCGCGAGCACCGCCACGGCGGTGTTCTGCAACATCAGATCCGCCCTCACCGCGCGGTAGGTCCAGGCGAAACTGCTCGGCGACAAGCTCGCCGCCAACGCAAGGCCGGCGGCGGCGGCGACCAGCGGTGTCACCCGCAGCGACACCGGCCGCTCGCGGGACGCGCCGAGCGCCACCAGCCCCAATCCGAACTGAGGAACCAGCACGAACAGCGGCGGGCGGGGCAGGTCGGTGAGCGCGGCGGCGGGGACGAGCGCGACCGTGAGGAGCACCGCGAGCGCGACCGCGCGTCGGTGCCACCGGCCGGGCGCCAGCGCGTGCGCCGCCGCGGCGAGCAGCCAGCCGACCCACGTCACGATGCCGAGCGAGACGAACGGCCCGACCGACGGCTCACCGGAGCCCGGCGGTGCGGGGCGCAGTTCGAGCACCGTCCACATGCCAGCGAGCGTGATGGCGGTGAGCAGGGCCACCGCGGCCGCGAGGCGTACGCCCGGGACCAGGTGGATCACCCCGGCGGCGCGTACCCGCTGGCGGAGCCCGCCGCGCAGGAGGTCCGCGACGTCCGCGGGTAGCGGCCAGTGGCGGCCCGGCTGGGCCAGGTCCAGGTACGTGCCGACGATCTCGGCGCCCCGGACCCTCCGGTAGTCGGTGGGGTACGCGCGCAGCAGGCGCAGGTAGCGGCGCTCCAGATCGCTCATGCCAGCCCTCCAGCCACGCGCGGGGTGACCGGCCGGGTGACGCGAGCCCGCTGGGCCAGCCGGGCGCTGGCCGCCTCGACGTTGCGGCGTAGCCGCTCGGTTTCGGCGCTGAGCGTGGCATCGCCGGCGGGGGAGAGCCGGTAGTAGCGGCGCAACCTGCCGTCCACCACCTCCTCCCGGTCGACGTCGACCAGGCCGGCGTCGACCAGCCGGTCGAGCGCCCCGTAGAGCGTCCCGGGGCGCAGTGACACACGGTTGTCGGAGAGGGTGGCGACCTCGCTGATCAGCCCGTAGCCATGCATCGGCTCGACGGCGAGTGCGGTGAGGATCAGGAACGTTGGTTCCCGCAGGGGTGTGTCCATGGGCCCCAATATAACGGACGCGAAGGTATATCGGAGGGTGGTAGGTGAGCGTGCCCGGCCCAGCCGGTGGAACGGGTGACTGCTCAGCAGTCGTAGTACATGGCGAACTCGTGCGGGGTCGGGCGCAGGCGCACCGGGTCGACCTCGTTGGCCCGCTTCCAGTCCACCCAGGTGGAGATCAGGTCGGGGGTGAAGACGCCGCCGTCGAGCAGGTAGTCGTGGTCGGCCTCGAGCGAGTCGAGCACCGCCGGCAGCGAGCCCGGCACCTGCTTGACGTCGCCCCACTCCTCCGGCGGGAGGTCGTAGAGGTCCTTGTCGATCGGCGTCGGCGGCTCGATCTTGCTCTTGATGCCGTCCAGGCCGGCCATCATCATCGCCGAGAACGCCAGGTAGACGTTGGCCGACGGGTCCGGAACCCGGAACTCGACGCGCTTGGCCTTCGGGTTGCTGCCGGTCACCGGGATGCGGGTGCAGGCGGAGCGGTTGCGCTGCGAGTAGACCAGGTTGACCGGCGCCTCGAAGCCCGGCACCAGGCGGCGGTACGAGTTGACCGTCGGGTTGGTGAAGGCCAGCAGCGACGGCGCGTGGTGCAGCAGACCGCCGATGTACCAGCGGGCGGTGTCGGACAGGCCGGCGTAGCCGGTCTCGTCGTAGAACAGCGGCTCACCGTTGAGCCAGAGGCTCTGGTGGGTGTGCATGCCGGAGCCGTTGTCGCCGAACAGCGGCTTGGGCATGAAGGTGGCGGTCTTGCCGTTGGCCCAGGCCTCGTTCTTCACGATGTACTTGAAGAGCTGGAGCTGGTCGGCGGCGTGCAGCAGGGTGGAGAACCGGTAGTTGATCTCGGACTGGCCGGCGGTGCCCACCTCGTGGTGCGAGCGCTCCACGGTGAAGCCGGTGTCGACGAGCCGGCGCACGATCGAGTCGCGCAGGTCGGCGTAGTGGTCGACCGGGGGCACCGGGAAGTAGCCACCCTTGTAGGCGGTCTTGTAGCCGCGGTTGCCGCCCGGCTCCTCGCGGCCGCTGTTCCAGGCGCCCTCGATGGAGTCGATGTAGTAGAACGACTGGTTCGCCGAGGTCTCGTGGCGGATCGAGTCGAAGATGTAGAACTCAGCCTCGGCACCGAAGTACGCGGTGTCGGCGATGCCGCTCGCCGCCAGGTACGCCTCGGCCTTCTTCGCCACGTTGCGCGGGTCGCGGGTGTACGCCTCGCGGGTGAACGGGTCGTGGATGAAGAAGTTGAGCGCGACGGTCTTCTGCGCCCGGAACGGGTCGACGAACGCGGAGGCGACGTCCGGGAGCAGGAGCATGTCCGACTCGTGGATCGCCTGGAAACCGCGGATCGACGAACCGTCGAACGCGAGGCCGTCGGTGAAGAGGTCGTCGTTGACGGACTCGACCGGCAGGTTGAAGTGCTGCATCACGCCGGGCAGGTCACAGAAACGTACGTCGACGAACTTCACGTCCTCGTTCTTGAGGTATCGCAGCAGTTCCTCGGGATTGGCGAACACACATCCTCCTGGCACGTCCACGGGGTGGCTAGGCTTCTGGCGACGCTATGGCCAGGCGGTTGCCCGGCCATGTCTCCGTTGTTTCTGCCGTGTTACGTCCCTCGCGGAGCGTCAGCGACGCTCCTGTCCACGCTGTCGGTCCGCCACGATCGCCGTACCGACTGTGCCAGTCTAATGACACTTGATGTGGTTAGCCCGTTTCGGCGCGCTGCGTCGGGCGGTACCGGAAGCCCTCCAACCCGGCGCGGATACCCTTGACCGCTGTGACCAACCCGCACGCCCCGGCAGCGCCGGCCACCGACCCGACCTTCACCCCGCCGAGCCTCGGTCGGCGGTTCGGTGCGCTGATCATCGACTGGGTGCTCTCCCTGCTCGTGGCCAACATCTTCGCCGACCCGGTCAGCGACGGCTGGGCGCCGGTGCTCGTGCTGATCCTGGAGTACGGCATCTTCCTCGGCCTCTTCGCGCAGACGCCCGGCATGTACATCACCCGGATCCGCTGCCTGAACTGGCACGACGGCGGACGGATCGGGCTGCTCCGAGGGCTGCTGCGCGGGCTGCTGCTGGCCCTCGTCGTGCCCGCGCTGATCATGGACGAGCACCGTCGCGGCTACCACGACCGGCTCACCGACGCCGTCATCGTCGACGCGCCGCGCCGCTGACCCCCCAACACGAAAGAGCCGGCCCCGCGGGGGGGGCCGGCTCTTTTCGTCGTACGCGACGCAGTGCTCAGCGGCCCCGCTGCTGGCGGAACGCGCCGCCCTGAGGCCGCATGTTCTTCGGGATCGCGCCCTTGGGCATCTGCGGCCGGGCGGTGAGCGCCTTGAGCCGCTTGTCCAGCGAGTTGACGTCCTTACCGCTGAGTGTGCGGGGCAGCCGCAGCAGCGTGGTACGCAGCTTGCGGATCGGCAGCTCGCCCTCGGCCTGCCCGATCACGTAGTCGTGCAGCGGAGCCGAGCCGATCACCTTGGCCAGCCGCCGCTTCTCCTGGCCGAGCAGACCGCGCACCCGCTGCGGGTTGCCCTCGGCCAGCAGGATCACGCCCGGCCGACCGATCACCAGGTGGACCATGTCCATCTGGGTGGTCGAGCTGACCGCCGGGGTCACCCGCCAGTCGCCGCGCATGTTCTCCATGATCTGCGCCGCCGCGCCGGGCTGCCCCTCGGCGGCGTTCATCATCGCCTTGTTCGAGCGCAGGTTGAGCACGATCAGCACCGCGAGCAGGGCGAACAGGATGCCCAGCGGCAGCCAGATCCAGCTCCAGAGGATGACCGCGACCACGGCGAGGGCGAGCGGGATGAGCACCGCCGCGGCGACCAGCGGCGCGAACCACCGGTCCTGCTTGGCGGTGAACTGGAACACCATCCCGATCTGCTTCAGCCGCTGGCCGAACGAGACCTTCTCCTGGGGCTTTGCCATGTCGCAGAGTCTAGTGGGCGTCGCCCGCTCCGATGATCCGCGTCCGGGTCCCGGCCGGCTGAGTACCTTACGTCGCCGTACGCGCCCACGACGGCCGGGTAAGGAGGGCGGGGCCCGGGAAGATCAGGCACTGTGCCCATGCCCGGTTGGTGCCTTCGCGCGAAGAGTCAACGTCAGCAGATGACGACCACGCACGAAGGAGACCGACATGTTCGGCAACGACGCAGACTTCCTGCTCTCCCTGCACCGTAGCCACGCCGCCGAGCTGCGCGCCGAGGCGGCGGCGGACCGGCTCGCCCGGTCGCTGACCAGCCGCGTCAGCCGCAGTTGGCTGGGTCGGCGCCAGCAGGTCGCGCGCAGCGGCGAAGCCCGCCGGTGACCGCGACCGCCCTGCCCGCCGCACCGACCGCCCGCCCGGCCGGCGTGCCCGGCCCCGCCGCGACCACCCCGTCGCCCGGTCACCGCCCGATCGGCGGGACCGGCGGCGGGGTCGGCCGTGGCATGCTCGGTCCCGTGACCGTACGTGGTGCCAGCTCCGTCCTCATCGGCCGCCAGCGCGAGATCGCGGGGCTGCGGAGCGCGCTGACCCGGGCCCGGACCGGGGAGCCCAGCACCGTGCTGGTCGGCGGCGAGGCCGGGGTCGGCAAGACCCGGCTGCTGGAGGAGTTCGCCGGGCACGCCACCGAGGCCGGCGCGCGGGTGCTCGTCGGGCAGTGCCTGGAGCTCGGCGAGGCCGGCCTGCCGTTCGCCCCGTTCGCCGCCGCCCTGCGCGCGGTGCTGCGGGCCGACGGCGCCGAGGTCTTCGCCGGGTACGAGGCGGAGTTCGCCCGCCTGCTGCCGGAGCTGGGCCGGATGCCGGCGGCGCTGGCCGTCCCCACCGCCGCGCCGCTCACCGAGGCCCCGCGCGGATACCTGTTCGACCTGGTCGCCGAGCTGTTCCAGCGGCTCGCCGACGTTCAGCCGTTGGTGCTGGTGATCGAGGATCTGCACTGGGCCGACCGGTCCACCCGCGACCTCATCGGGTTCCTGGTCCGGGCCGCACGGCCGGGCCGGCTGCTGCTGGTCAGCACCTACCGCACCGACGAGTTGCAGCGCGGGCACCCACTGCGTCCGTTCCTCGCCGAGCTGGACCGGGCCCGGGGCGTGGAGCGGGTCGAGCTGGGCCGGCTGGACCGCGACGGCACCGCGGCGATCCTCGCCGACCTGCTCGGCGCCGAGCCGGCCGCCCGCGCCGTCGACGACGTGCACGACCGTACCCAGGGAAATCCGTTCTTCATCGAGGAGCTGGCCGCCGCCGGTGACCCGATCGGCTGCGCGAGCCTGCCCGAGACGCTGCGGGACCTGCTGCTCGCCCGGGTGGACCGGCTGCCCGACCCGACGCAGCGGGTGCTGCGGATCGCCGCGGCCGGTGGCACCCGCATCGCCCACCACCTGCTCGCCGAGGTGGCCGGGCTGCCCGAGGCGGAGCTGGAGGACGCGCTGCGCGCCGCCATCACCGCCCAGCTGGTGGTGGCCGACCCGGACGGCGACTACGAGTTTCGGCACGCGCTGGTCCGCGAGGCCGTACACGACGAGCTGCTGCCCGGCGAACACGCCCGGCTGCACGCCCGGTTCGCCGCCGCCGTCGAGGCCCAGCCGCACCTGGTCGCCGCCGGCCGGGCGCCGGCCGAGATCGCGCACCACTGGTACGCCGCGCACGACCATCCCCGGGCCCTGGTCACCGCCCGCACCGCGGCCTGCGCCGCCGCCGACCGGTACGCGTACGCCGAGCAGCGTCGGTTGTTGGAGCGGGTGCTGGAGTTGTGGGAGCTGGTGCCGGACGCCGCCGACCGGCTCGGCATGGATCACCTGGCGCTGCTGGAGCAGACCCTCGACGCGGCGATCACGGCCGGCGACTTCAGCCGGGCACTGACCCTGACCCGGGCCGGCCTGGCCGAGGTGGACGCCGACGCCGCGCCGCTGCGCGCCGCCCACCTGCTCGACCAGCGGGGTCGGCTGCTGGCGCTGCTCGGCAAGAGTGACGGTGCCGCCGAACTGGATCGGGCCTACCGACTGGCGGCCGGTGGGCCGGCCGGAATACGGCGGGTACGGCTGCTCGCCGACATCGCCGCCCACCTGGTCAAGATCGACCCCCAGCAGGCGGCACGGGTCGCCGCCGAGGCGAGCACCGACGCCGCCGCGCTCGGCGCGGAGCTGGCGTTGGTGCCCGCCCAGATCGCCCTGCTCTGTATCGAGCGGGACCTCGAGCAGGGCGTGGCCGAGTTGCAGCGGACCGAGTCCCGGGCCCGCGCGGCGGGGGACGTGCCGGCCCTGGTGCTCGCGCTGGTGTACCGGTCCGACGTGCTCTTCGAGCTGGGCCGGTACGCCGAGTCCGCCGAAGCCGCCGAGTCCGGTGTCGCCGAGGCGCGGCGGGTCGGGATCAGCCGCTCCACCGGCGCGTACCTGCTGTCGAACCGGGCCGAGGCGCTGCTCGCGTTGGGCCGGTGGGACGAGGCCGAGGCGGTGTGCGCGGAGGCCGCCCGGATCGACCTGTCCGGCGTGACCGGGCTGCACTGGCTCCAGTTGGGCGCCGGGCTGCGGCTGGCCCGCGCGCACCCGGCCGCCGACGAGCTGGTCGACCGTGCGCTGGCCTTCCTGAACCGGCCCTACCTGTGGCCGAACCACCGGCTGCCCCTGCACGAGCTGGCGATCGAGGCGGCGTTGGCCACCGACGACAAGATCGAGGCGGTCCGGGCGGCCCGCGTCGCGCTCGCCGACGACCGCCTGCCGCAGCTGCCCCGCGAGGGCTGGCCGGTGCTCAGCGCCGCCGCGCGTACCGCCGCCCGGGTGGGCGACCGGGAGCTGGCCGCCGCCGTCGCGGCGCTCGCCGCAGACCTGCCCGCCCGGCATCCGGGCGCGCGGGCGCACGCCGCCCAGGTCACCGCCCTGCTCGCGGCCGGCGACCAGGCTCTGCCGGCGTGGCGGGCCGCGGCGCGGGCGTGGCGGGCCGACGGGCAGCCGTACCCGCTGGGCCGGAGTCTGCTGGCGTTGGCCGAGGCGGCGGCCGCCGTCGGCGAGCGGGACGAGGTGTCCGCGGCGGTGGCCGAGGCCGCCGAGATCGCCGCCCGACTGGGTGCCGCAACGCTGGCCGAGGCGGCCGCCACCCTGGCGCGGCGGGTCGGCCTGCGCGGGGCGACCCAGGGCCGGCCGGGCGCGGATCTGCTCACCGCGCGGGAACGGGAGGTCCTGCTGCTGGTCGCGGAGGGGCACAGCAACAGTCAGATCGCCGAGCGGCTGTTCATCTCCCCGAAGACGGCCAGCGTGCACGTGTCCCGGATTATCGCCAAGCTGAACGTGACCAACCGTGTCGAGGCTGCGGCGCTGGCCCACCGCCTCGGCCTGCTCACCGAGCCGGCCGTACCCCGTTGACGGGCGCGCCTCGGCCGGTCAGGCACGCGGCCGGTAGATCCGCCAGCCGTCGAGGGTGACCAGGTCCATGCCGCCCGGTGCGGCGCGCATCCGTTCGTCGAGCCGGGCCGCCAGCGGCGAGCCGGCCGGAGCGACCCACGCCGGCGGCGCCGCCGAGCGTTGCACCGCCAGCCGGTACGCGGGGTAGCGGTCCAGGCCGGGGAGCAGTTCGTCGTCGACGACCGCACAGACCACGTCCTCGGCGCTGGCGAAGGTGAGGCGGTTGCAGGTCCAGTAGCCGGCGCGGACGTGCCGTACGCCGAGCTGCCGCAGGGTGGCCACCAGGTCGGCGTGCCGGGCCTCTTCGGCCCGGGTCGCCGGGGCGGTCTGCGCCGCCCGCCAGGTGGCGTGCGCCGTGCTGCCCAAGGTGGCGACGAGCAGCACCAGCGCGACCGACCCGAGCACCGTCCGCCTCGGCCCACGTCGATCGGTCGCCGGACGGAACAAACCGCGCCGGGCCACCGTCCACACCGGCCAGAGCAGCGCCGGCAGCGAGATGAGCAGGCAGGACAGGTAGCGGGAACTCTCCACCGGGGTGAGCCCGGCGGCGCTGCTCACGGTGTACGCGGCGAGGGTGGCCGCCGCCGCCAGCACGAGAGCCAGCCGCACGGCCCCCGCGACCCGCGTATCCGCCGGTGGAGCGGCCCTCGTCGGTGCGCGGAGGGAGCGCCAGGCGGTGACGGCGGCCACCGCCAGCAGCACCGGCAGGGCGAGCGCCCACCACAGTTGCCAGGTGGCGCACCGCCCCGGCCCGCAGAAGCCCAGACCCAGCGGCGGGCCGAGCACCAACCCGCCGTGCAGCCGATCCGCCCAGCCGGCGGAGGCGTCCGCCCCACCGGCGCTGAGCATCGCGTCCAGCGGAGCCTGACCGGCCACCAGGCTGTGCACCAGCATCGGCGCCGCGCCCACCAGGACGGTGACGCCGAGCAGCCCGCCGGCCGCTCCGCGCAGCTCCCGCCAGCGAAAACCGAGCAGCACCGCCCCGATCGCCGCGACGTACGGCAGCACCAGCGGGTCGACCCAGACCAGCAGGCCCGCCAGGAATCCCCACGCCGCCCAGCGGGCCAGCCGCCGACCCGGCCGGCCGGCGGCCAGGTCCACGGCGAGCAGGGCCAGCGCCACCCCGGCCGCGTTCATCTCGGGATAGCCGCCGCCGGCGATCAGTTGGTTCTTGACCACCCGGTCCGAGCCGAGGGCGAGCAGCGCCACCACCAGCAGCCCGAACCAGCGGTCCCCGGTCAACCGCAGCGTCAGCCGCCAGGTCAGCAGCAGGAACAGCGCGTACAGCGCCAGCACCGGCAGTCGCAGGCCGAGCAGTGACGGCCCGCCGGTCAGGGCGAAGACCGGTGCGGCCAGGTACGCCTCCAGCGTGCCCATGTACTGCTGGCCGTAGAACCAGATCGGGAAGTCCTGGCCCCGGGCGATGTGCAGCGCGGCCAGACCCATGGTGGCCTCGTCGCTGTTCGTCGGCGGCGCGTCCGAGAGCAGCAGGCCCAGCCGGTAGCCGACGCCCGCCACGACGGCGAGCACGGTGAGGACCCCGGGCAGCCAGGACCGCCGGGCGGGTGGCAGCGCACGCGGCGTAGATCCCGACACCCGTGCATAACGGACGTACCGCGATATTCGTCGCGTTGTCGCCGACGGGTGTCCAGCATGGGCGGCCGATCACGTCGCCTGCCGCCCGGGCCGGTGCCGGCGTGCACCGGCGGGCGGTGGGTCAGCCGGCGGTAGCCACCGGCGTGGCGGCGCGGGCGTCCAGGGCCTGCCGGTAGAGCCGGCCGGCGCGGTACGACGAGCGCACCAGCGGCCCGCTCATCACCCCGGCGAAGCCGATCTCCTCGGCCTCCTCGCGCAGCTCCACGAACTCCTCCGGCTTGACCCAGCGGGTCACCGGGTGGTGCCGGGGGGTGGGCCGCAGGTACTGCGTGATGGTGATCAGCTCGCAGCCGGCCTCGTGCAGGTCACGCAGCGCCTGCGACACCTCGGCCCGCTCCTCGCCCATGCCCAGGATGAGGTTGCTCTTGGTGACCAGACCGTCGGCGCGTGCCTGCCGGATCACGTCCAGCGAGCGGTCGTAACGGAACGCCGGCCGGATCCGCTTGAAGATCCGCGGCACGGTCTCCACGTTGTGCGCCAGCACCTCCGGGCGGGAGCCGAAGACCTCGGCCAGTTGCTCGGGGACTGCGTTGAAGTCCGGGATCAGCAGTTCGACTCCGCAGCCGGGCTGCAGGGCGTGGATCTGCCGGACGGTCTCGGCGTACAGCCAGGCGCCGCCGTCGGGCAGGTCGTCACGGGCGACGCCGGTGATGGTGGCGTACCGCAGGCCCATCGAGACCACCGACTCGGCGACCCGGCGCGGCTCGTCGGCGTCGAACTCGGCCGGCTTGCCGGTGTCGATCTGGCAGAAGTCGCAGCGCCGGGTGCACTGGTCGCCACCGATGAGGAAGGTGGCCTCGCGGTCTTCCCAGCACTCGTAGATGTTGGGGCAGCCGGCCTCCTGGCAGACGGTGTGCAGCCCCTCGCGCGAGACGAGCCCGCGCAGCTCGGTGTACTCCGGGCCCATCTTGGCCTTGACCTTGATCCACGGCGGTTTGCGCTCGATCGGCGTCTCGGCGTTGCGCGCCTCGATTCGCAGCAGGCGGCGCCCTTCAGGGGCTGCCGTCGCGGTGCGCGCTGCCTGGCCGGTCGTCGGCGCGGAGTGCTCGATCGTCACGAAAACGAGCCTACGCCCGACGGCCACCGTCTATGCGCGTCAGGCGACCGGCGTCACGCCCCAACTGTTGTGACGCCGGACACCGAACTGTCGAAAATGGGCGTCACACCGGCGGGGATCTGGTGCTACGGTCACCGCCAACAGCGACGACGGAGCCAAGTAGCGCACCGACCCGCCAGTGCAGAGAGCCGCCGGTGCTGAGAGGCGGTCTGGCGCCGGGGCGCGAAGACACTCCCGAGCTGCGGGAAGAACGGCGTGATGCAAGGAAGGGCACCTTCTTAACGCTTCCGGTATAGGAAGGGTCCCCTGCTAACGCCCAGTAGAGCCCGCCCGGCTGGCCCCGGTCATCAGGCGACGAACGAGGCTCCCGCTTCGGCGGGGGCGAAGGTGTGGTGGCACCGCGAGGTTCCCGCTCGCCCACACCTCCCTGGGGATCGCGTTGCGATGATCAAGGAGGTACCACCGTGCAACGCATCCTTTCCCACCACCTGCACCGCCATGTCGGCGAGACCGTTCGGGTCGCCGGCTGGGTGCACCGCCGCCGACTGCTCAAGTCGGTGGCCTTTCTGATCGTGCGTGACGCCGCCGGCCTGACCCAGGTCGTCCTCACCGACCCGGCCGCCCGCGCCCAGCTGGAGAAACTTCCCGAGGAGACCGTCGTCGAGGTCACCGCCACGGTGGTCGAGAACGAGACGGCGGCCGCCGGGGTCGAGCTGACCGACCCGACGGTACGACCACTCGGCCCACCCGCCGTTCCGCCACCGTTCGACCTGTACCGGCCGGCGCTCACCGCGAGCCTGCCCACCCAGCTCGACAACGCGCCGACCGCGCTGCGGCACCCGACCCGCTCGGCGGCGCTGCGGATCTCGGCGGCGGCGGTGGCCGGGTTCCGTACCGCCCTCGACGCCCGTGACTTCGTGGAGATCCACACGCCGAAGGTGGTCGGTTCGTCCACCGAGAGCGGGGCGAACGTGTTCGCGCTGGACTGGTTCGGTCGGCCCGCGTACCTGGCCCAGTCACCGCAGTTCTACAAGCAGCTGATGGTCGGTGTCTTCGAACGGGTCTACGAGGTGGGGCCGGTGTTCCGGGCCGAGCCGCACGACACCGTACGGCACCTCGCGCAGTACACCTCGCTCGACGCGGAGCTGGGTTTCGTCGCCGACCACTCCGACGTGATGCGTGTGCTGCGCGACGTCGTGGCCGGGATGCTGGCGACCGTCACGGACCGCGGCGGCGCGGCACTGGCCACCCTCGGCGTGACCGCGCCGCAGGTGCCGGCCGAGATACCGGCGGTGCACTTCACCGACGCGCTGAAGATCGCCGGTGCGCCCGCCGACGAGCCGGACCTCGCCCCGGCGCACGAGCGGGCACTGGGCGAGTGGGCCCGCCGCGAACACGGGTCGGACTTCCTCTACGTCACCGGGTACCCGATGGCGAAGCGGCCGTTCTACACCCACCCGGACCCGGCCCGCCCGGCGTACTCCAACGGTTTTGACCTGCTCTTCCGTGGCCTGGAGCTGGTCACCGGTGGGCAGCGCCTGCACCGGTACGACGACTACCTGGCGGCGCTGGCCGCCCGGGGTGAGCCGGTCGAGCCGTACGCCGGGTACCTGGACGCGTTCCGGCACGGGATGCCACCGCACGGTGGCTTCGCCATCGGCCTGGAACGGTTCGTGGCCCGGCTGGTCGGTGCGGCCAACGTCCGGGAGGTCACCGCGTTCCCGCGGGACCTGCACCGCCTCACGCCGTAGCAGCGAGCCGCCGGCTGTGCGCTCAGACCTCGGTCAGAGTGGACAGCCGGCGCTCGACCACCGGCAGCACGTCGGCGACGCTGATCGGGCGGCCCAGCTCGGCGGTGAGCGAGGTGACGCCGGCGTCGCGGATGCCGCAAGGCACGATCCGGTCGAAGTACGTCAGGTCGCAGTCGCAGTTGATCGAGAAGCCGTGCAGGGTGACGCCCCGGGCCACCCGGATGCCGATGGCCGCCACCTTGCGGGCCGGGCCCCGGTCGTCCTCGGGCACCCAGACGCCGCTGCGCCCCTCGACCCGGCCGGCGGCCAACCCGAACTCGGCGCACACGTCGATCAGCAGCTCCTCCGTCCGGCGGACGTAGGCGACCACGTCCACCGGGTCGGGCAGTCGCAGGATCGGGTAGCCGACGAGCTGCCCCGGCCCGTGCCAGGTGATCTTGCCGCCGCGGTCCACGTCGACGACCGGGGTGCCGTCGGTCGGCCGGTCCCAGGGCTCGGTGCGCTTACCCGCGGTGTAGACGCTCGGGTGCTCCAGCAGCAGCACGGTGTCGCCGCGTTCGCCGGCCACCACCGACTCGTGCAGCCGGCGCTGCTCGTCCCAGGCGGCCTGGTAGTCGAGCAGGCCGGCACGGGCGGCCGTCAGGCCGGAGGTCGTCGTCGTCACGGCGTCCAGCCTAGTCCCGTGACCGGCGAAGTTCCCTGGTGAGCCGCCTCACCAGGGCCCCGACGCGGTGGTGGTCAGGCTGGCGGGACGCGCCAGATCCAGACGTCGTCGACCCGCTGCGGTTCGCCGAACAGGGCGGTGGCGGTACGCCGGACCGCCTCCTCGTCGACCTCGAACTTCGCGCCGTGCACCGCGTCGGCGAGCACCACCGTCTCGATTCGCCAGTGCCGCAGGTCGGACTGAACCTCACGGACGGTGCCGTCGGTGATGATCGGCACCAGCCCGGTGCGGCCGGCCTGGTCCATCAGCGCGCTCAGGGTGCGCGGCACCGGCCCGATCCGGCCGCGCCCGTCCGGGCCGCCGGGGCCGAGGAAGAAGCCGCCCGGGATGGCGAACTCGCCCTGCCGGTGCGACAGCGCGTACGCCTGCCAGCGCTGGCCGTCCGGGTAGATGTCCACGGTCAGTGGCACCGGGGTGAGCACCCCGCCCGGGGAGACGTACTGCTTCCAGGTGCCCGCCGTGATGAACCGCGGGATCGGCTCCCGCTCGTCGGTCAGCAGCGGGGTGGGCAGCAGCGGCAGCAGGGCCACCGCGAACCCGAGCGACCAGGCCAGCTCCGTGGAGCGGTGCCGGGGTGGGACGGCACGCAGGTGGTCAACGGTGTACGCCAGCAGCAGCCCGATGATCGGTGCGACCACCAGGGCCAGCCGGGCCGGCAGCGCGGCGTTCACCACCGGCAGCTGCCCGAGCAGGTCGAACGGCATCGGCAGGTCGGTACGCCGCCCGTCGACCTTCGCCACCGGGCCGAACGAGAGCACCGCGAAGATCACCGTAGTGGCGCCCAGCGCCCAGAGAGTGGCCCGCCGACCTGCGTCGGCCCACCGCCAGAGCGCGACGAAGCAGGCCACGGTGAGCAGCAGCAGTCCGACGCCGAAGAACGAGTTCTCCTCGGTCGGGTTCGGTGCCAGGGAGGTGCCGAGACCGGCCTCGCCGGCCAGCGAACGGCGCGGGTACGCGGCGAACGCGGCGATGTCCTCGGAATGGATCACCGGGTCGAAGCCGGTGCCGTGGTAGCGCTGCGGCCCGGCGAAGTGCAGCCACAGCGGGTACGCCAGCAGCACCCCGGCCACCACCGCGGTCACCCCGAGCCCGCGCAGGAAGGTGGGCAGCACGGCGCGGGCCTCGGCCCGGCGGGCCGGGTGCAGCGCCCAGACGGCCAGGAACACGCCGAGCGCGAGCGCGGTGAAGAACAGCCCCTCGGCGGCGATCGAGAAGGCCACCGCGACCAGGACGCCGAGGATCACCCCGTCGCGGAGCCAGTGCCCGGGCCGGCGCAGCGCGAACAGCCGCCACACCAGCAGCGGCACCAGCCAGCCGGCGGACCAGTTCAGGTGGGCGTTGGCGTGCGAGACCATGCCGGGGGAGTAGGCGATGAACAGGCCACCGACCCCGGCGGCCAGCCGGCTGCGGACCAGGTGCCGGGAGAGCAGCCAGTACCAGGCCAGTGCGGTGGCGAGCAGGTTCAGGGTGAGGATCACCAGGAATGTGGCCGGCGGACCGATCAGGTACGTGAGCGGGGCGAAGACCACCGCGTACACCGTGATCGAGGTGTTGACGGCGAGGTTGACGCCGTCCGGGACGTTGATCAGGTACGTGAAGAACGGGTTCTCCCCGTGCGTGACCGCGTGCCCCCCGAAGGCCAGCAGCCACTCGAAGAGCGCCTGGTCGCTGGAGTTGACCGTGATCGTGCGTACGTTCGGGTCCCGCCACAGCCCGCTGGTCACCCAGACGGCCAGCGCGAGCGCCACCAGAACGACGATCAGGTCGGCCCGGCGGGCCCGGGCGGCGCGCGGCGGTGACGCGGGTGCGGGCCCGGTGGCCAGCGACGGGGAGGACGGCACGCAGCGGACGTTACCAACCGGACCTGGACGGACCGGTCAGACCTGCAAGGAGGGGACCCCTGCTATCGCCTGAGGTAGAGCAAGGGGCCCTTCCTAACGTCGCTTACACAACGAGCATCACGAATGTGTGAGTGTGCCCCATGTCATAGCGGCGACACATCGACGTAACGTCGCGGCAATTCGACCGTGACTCAGTTCACAGTTCGCCCGTCAGGAGGCCGCCGTGCGCCGCTCCTCATCCACTCTCACCCGACTGATCGGTGCGGTCGCCGGGCTCGCCCTCGCCGTCGTCGGCGCGGTCACCCTCGTCGCCGCACCCGCCCAGGCCGCCACCCTGACCCAGGTCACCGGGTTCGGCTCCAACCCGGGCAACCTCGCCATGTACGCCTACCGCCCGGACGGCCTGCCCGCCAACGCCCCCGCGGTGGTGCTGCTGCACGGGTGCACCCAGAACGCCTCCGGCTACTTCGCCAACTCCGGCTGGCAGAAGTACGCCGACCAGTGGAAGTTCGCCCTGATCGTTCCGCAGCAGTCCTCCGGCAACAACGCCAACGCCTGCTTCAACTGGTTCGAGACCGGGGACACCGCCCGGGGGCAGGGCGAGGCGCTGTCGATCAAGCAGATGGTCGACCACGCCAAAGCGAACTTCGGGGTGAACGGCTCCCGGGTCTTCGTCAGCGGCCTCTCCGGAGGCGGGGCGATGAGTTCGGTCATGCTCGCCACCTACCCGGACGTCTTCGCCGCCGGGTCGATCATCGCGGGCATCCCGTACCGCTGCGCCACCAGCATGGTCAACGCGTTCAGCTGCATGAACCCTGGCTCGGACAAGACCCCGGCGGCCTGGGGCGACCTGGTCCGCGGCGCGTACTCCGGCTACACCGGCCCGCGGCCCCGGGTGGCCATCTGGCACGGCACCTCGGACACGACGGTCGCCCCGATCAACGCCGTCGAGTCCCGCGACCAGTGGACCAACGTGCTCGGTGTCTCGCAGACCCCGACCAGCACCTCGTCGCTGCCCGCCGGCACCAGCCTGGAGGTGTACGGCAACGACGCGGTACGGCTCTACCGGGTCTCCGGAATGGGCCACGGCACCCCGGTCGACCCGGGCTCCGGCGCCGAGCAGTGCGGCAACGTCGCCGCGTACTTCCTGGACACCATCTGCTCGACGTACCGTGACGCGGTCTTCTTCGGCCTGGGCGGCGGCGGGACCAACCCGACCCCGACCCCGACGGCGACCCCCACCCCCACGCCGACCCCCACCACGCCGCCGACCTGCGTGACCGCCAGCAACTACGCGCACGTCGCGGCCGGCCGGGCCTACCAGTCCGGTGGGTACGCCTACGCGAACGGCTCCAACCAGCGCATGGGCCTCTACAACACCTTCTACACCACGGCCCTGAAGCAAACCGCCCCCAACTACTGGGTGATCGGCTGCTGACCCTGCGCCCTGCCACCCCCTCGCCTCGCTGCTCGCGCTGTTGATCAAGAGGTTTGCGTCAGATTCCGGCTCCCGGATGACGCGAACCTCTTGATCAACGAGGGCGGGTGGGGGCAGGTCAGGCAGCGAGGGCGGCTTGGAGGGCTGCGGGGAGGGTTGGGTGGTGGTGGGTGAAGCCGGCCCGGGTCAGGGCTGTGGGCAGGACTCTGGTGCTCGTCAGGGCCTCGTGGGCGAAGCCGCCGAGGGCCACCTTGAGGGCCAGCGCCGGGATCGGCATGATCGCCGGGCGGTGCATCTGCCGGGCGAGTTCCCGGGTGAACTCCGCGTTGGTCGACGATTCGGGACCCACCACGTTGACCGGTCCGGCGATGTCGTCCCGGTCGAGGAGGAAGAGCACGGCGCGCAGCCAGTCGGCCATCGAGATCCAAGGCCACCACTGCCGGCCGCCGCCCAGCGGGCCGGAGATGCCCAGCCGCATCGGCAGCAGTTGCGGCTTGAGCATCCCGCCGTCGCGGTGCAGCGGAAGGCCGATGCGCAGCCGTACCACGCGTACCCCGGCGTCCTCGGCCGGCCGGGTGGCGGCCTCCCACACCCGGCAGACGTCGGCCAGGAAGCCCTCGCCGGCCGGCGCGTCCTCCTCCACCGTCCGGTCGCCGGTGTTGCCGTACCAGCCGACGGCCGAGGAGTTCAGCAGCGCCCGGGGCCGGTCGGCCTCCGGTAGCCCGGCGATGGCCGTCGCCAGCGTGCCGGTGCTGTCCACCCGGCTGGTGCGGATCAGCCGCCGGTAGCCCTCGTTCCACCGCCTGTCGCCGACGCCCGCGCCGGCCAGGTTGACCACCGCGTCCGACCCGGCGATCGCGGCCGGGTCGAGCTGCCCGGCGGCCGGATCCCACTGCCGCTCCCGCTGGTCGCGCGGCGGCCGACGGACCAAACGGGTGACCTGGTGCCCGTCGGCAGCGAGCCGCTCGACCAGCCGGGTGCCGAGGAAGCCGGACGCGCCGGCCAAAAGGATGCGCATACCCCCATCTTCGTCCAGAGCGCCGCCGTTGGATGCGCCGGACGGGTTCGGTCAAGCCGCGTGGGTCGGCCGTAGATCGGTCAGCAAGCGCTCCACCTCGGCGTACGCCCCGGCCGCCGCGAACGCCTCCGCCGAGGCCGGGTCGTCGGTGCTCCAGCCGTACGCGCGGATCTTGCTCTGGCCGACCAGGTCCTCCAGGGTGCCGACCAGGTCGAGCGCGGCGGGCACCGGCAGTTCGTTGATGTGCAGTTGGTAGAGGTCGACGTGGTCGGTGCCGAGGCGGCGCAGCGAGTCCTCCAGGCTGCGGACCGCGAACGCCGGGCGTTGCTGCAACGGCACGCGACGCAGGTCGAGGAGCAGATGCGCCTGCTCCAACGCCAGTACGACCACCTCCGGGAGAAGATCCGCTTCTACGAGCGGCTGCCCGGCCAGCGGTCGCGGGACGTTCAGGAGATGGCGGCCAGCCGGGGAAGCAACGGGGCGAGCGGGTCCAGCGCGTCGGCCCGGACCACGTAGCGGGTGACGCCCCAGCGGCGCCGGTGTGCGGCGACCGAGGTGACGATCTCGTCCTCGGTGCCGATCAGCACGAACGGGGTGGCCAGCACCTCGTCGACGGTCAGGCCGGTCTGCTGGGCGGTCCGCGCGGCGACGGCCTCGGCGTCGTCGGTCACCACGACCTGCTGCACCAGCGCCTCCAGCGCCGGCTGATCGTCCCGCCCGGCCGCGCCGGCCGCGACCTCGGCCAGCTGCCGCTCGATCTCCGTCGCCCGCCAGCGCACGTCGTGGTCATGGCCGTCAGCGAGGGTACGGCCGAAGCCGGTGAGCCCCACCACGTCGGCGTACGCCCCGGCCCAGCGCAGCAGCTCGGTGTTCGCCGTACCCACGGTCAACGGGATCCGGGGCCGCACCGGACGGGGCCGGTCCAGTCGAGCGCCGTGCACCGTCAGATCGGCCGAGTCGACGGTGACCTCCTCGCCGTCCAGCAGCGCTCGGACGGCCTCGGCCACCGCGATGCAGCGGCGTACCCGGCCGGCGACGTCCGGGCGTTCGCGCCCCACCGCCCGCCACTCGGCCGGCGTGTGACCAGCCCCGATGCCGAACCGGGCGCGTCCGTCGGAGATCAGGTCGAGGGTGGCCACGTCGGCGGCGAGCAGCGCGGGCTCGCGGACGCCGGCGTTGGAGACGTACGAGCCCAGGCCGAGGGTCGAGGTGACCGACGCGGCGGCGGCCAGCGCGACGAACGGCGTGGGCCGCGCCCCCGGGTGGTCGCCGACCAGCAGCGCGTCGTAGCCGGCGGACTCGGCCCGCTGGGCCAGTTCGCGCCAGCTGGCCGCGTCGGAGGGGCTTGCCTGGATCGAGAAGGTGATCACGCGTCCACCCTGCCTCGGGAAGAACCGACCGGCCAGTGCGGGCCGGCCGGTTCTGCCAAGGGGAGAAAACCGTCAGCGGGCGGGCCGGGGCGGTGCGGTCAGGCCGAGTAGTTCCTCGGCCGTACCGGATCGGCCGGCGAGCGCGTTCAGCGCGGTGACCAGCCGCTTCTCCTCGTACCGGAAGTGCGACTCGAGCAGCGCGGCCAGCCCGTCCAGCTCGCCGCGCAGCTGGGCCGTCGGCGCCGGTGTGGCACCACCGAGCAGTTCCTCGATCCGGGCCAGGATTCCCGCCACCACCTCGTGGTCGGTGATCAGGTTGGCCAGGACCGGGCGCAGCTCGGGGACCTGCTCGGCCAGTAGCCGGAACGCGCCGTCGTCCTCACCGGTGTGGTGGCGGCCGAGCGCGGTGCAGAAGGTCAGGCAGTGGGCCCGCAGGTCCCGGGTCGGACGGGCGTCGCCGGGGGTGACGCCGTCCAGGCTCGCCCGCAGGCGGGCCAACTCCGCGCTGAGCCAGAGGTGGATCTCGATCATCTGATTGCCGACGGCGGCGAGCCGGTCGGCCGGTGGATCGGTTGGGTGCACGTTGATCCCATGCTGTCCCCGCGCCTCCATGCCCACGGCGGCCTTCGTGCCGGGTGCACCGCGACGCTGGCCCGCAGCCTACCCGGGCGGGTCAGGGTGTGGTCGGCTCGTCGGGTTCCCGGAGGTCGTGCCACCGGGCCCGCCAGGCGGCCTCGTGGGCCTCGTGCTCGGTCCGCTCCTCGAAGACCGCTGCCCGCAGCGCGTGCCGGGAACCCGACATCACCAGCACCTCGACGGCCACCAGCCCGACGCAGATCGCGGTCACCAGGGCGAGCGCGCCCAGCGCCGGCAACTGCTGCCCGACCGGCAGGGCCACCGCCAGCACCACCAGCACGCCGATCCGGGTCCAACTGACGGTGTGCAGGGTGCGGAGCTGAAACAGCAGGTTGACGGCGAAATAGCAGATCACCCCGCCGAAGAACATCGGCACGGCCGGTCCCTCGACCCGCTGGGCAGCTCCGCCGGCCGGGTCGGTGATCTGGTGCACGATCTCCTCACTGCCGATGGCGAAGAGGATCACCCCGGCGATCATCGGCAGATAGAGGTACGCGTACGCGTCGCGGGCCATCGCCACCCGGGGGCCGCCCTCGGCCGAGTGCAGGGCGATCCGGGCGGCCGGCCCGATGAAGTCGAAGTGCGCCCACCACAGGGCGGCCGTGAACACGATGCCGAGGGTCGCGGCGGCCACCGCCGGCCAGGTGACCGGCTTGCCGAGCAGGTTGCCGCCCACGCCCACGGAGATCACCGACTCACCCAGCGCGATGATCAGGATCAGGTCGTAGCGCTCGGTCCAGTGCTCGGCGCTGGTGACCCCCCAGCCCCAGGTGCCGACGATGAAGCCGGTGGCGTACTGGACCAGCACCACGGCGATCCACAGGCAGTCGCGGACCAGTGCCGCCCGGCCCGGGTTGTCGATCATCGGCGGGACCAGCGCGGCGGCCAGCAGCAGCACGATGCTGGCCAGCAGTTCGGGGGCGAACCGGCGCAGCTGCCGGCGCTCCTGAGGGCTGTCCCGTACCACGTGTTGATAGAGGACCGCGTGGACGCCACGGACCACGACGTAGCTGGTGGCCACCAGCATCGGGCCCGCGGCGCCGGCCTGCGGGTCGCTGAACGCCTGCGGCAGCGCCAGGGCGAACGCGAACAGGGCGGCCATCGCGATCACCATGAGCACCGGGACATAGCCCTCGCCGAGCCGGATCCGGGTGGCGACGAGGCTGTGCACCACCCAGCACCACCAGAGCACGGCGAGCACCAGGCCGGCGTGCAGCAGTTGCCGGCCGGAGATGTTCGCGGCGGTCGCGCGGGTGATGATGAAGAACGAGAAGACGAAGACGAGGTCGAAGAAGACCTCGAACTTGTCCACCCGGGCACCGGGGGCGATCGGAACGGCCGGACCCAGTTGTCCACGCCGCCGGTAGCCGCCCACGGTCCCACTCTGGCAGCGTCCGGCCTGGCCGGAGGGCGGAACGGGTCAGCCTGTGGCGTGCTGCCGCAGGCCGTCCATCAGCAGGTCGAGCAGCCGGTCGGCCTGCGCACGCTCGCTGGCGGCCAGGGAGATCCCGCTCAGGCTGGCCAGAACGTCGCCGGCCTCGACGTCGGCCCGGACGGTGCCGGCCGTGTCGCCCGCCGCCAGCAGTTGGCCGAGCGCCGCCAGCATCCGGTCGCGGCTCTGCGCGAACGGGTTGGCGCCGGAGGCGATCACCAGGCGCAACGCGTCGGCCATGCCCCGCTTGGTGGCGAGGTAGTCGATGAAACGGGACATCCGGCGCCTTAACGCCTGATCCGGCGGCAACCGGTCGAGCAGCTCGGCCGCGGCGTCGCAGAGCTTGCCCAACTTGCCGTACGTGACACCGCCGCCGGGCAGCGCGCCGCCGACGACATCACCGCCACCACCGGCAACGACCGGATCCTGGTCGCACCGCTGGACCTCGCCGACCAGGGCTCGGTCGCCGACTTCGTGGCCAACTGGGACGGGCCGCTGCACATCCTGGTCGACAACGCCGGCGTCATGGCCTCGCCGGAGATGCGGACCCCGCAGGGCTGGGAGATGCAGTTCGCGACCAACCACCTGGGGCACTTCGCCCTCGCCACCGGCCTGCGACCGGCACTCGCCGCCGCCGACGGGGCCCGGATCGTCTCGGTCAGCTCCGCCGCCCACCTGCGCTCGTCGGTGCAGTTCGACGACATCCAGTTCGAGCGCCGGGAGTACGACCCGTGGCAGGCGTACGGGCAGTCCAAGACGGCCAACGCGCTCTTCGCCGTGGAGGCGAGCCGCCGCTGGGCCGACGACGGCATCCTGGCCAACGCGCTGATGCCCGGCGCGATCCGGACCAACCTCCAGCGCTACGTCTCCGACGAGGAACTCGACCGGATGCGCGCGGGCAACGCGGCAGCCTGGAAGACCGTCGAGCAGGGCGCCGCCACCTCGGTGCTGGTCGCCGCGTCACCACTGCTCGACGGTGTCGGGGGGCGCTACTTCGAGGACAGTCAGGAGGCTGGCCTGGCCAAGCCCGGTGACCGACGCGGCGTCGCGCCGTACGCGCTGGACCCGGAGGCCGCCGAGCGGCTCTGGCAGGTCTCGACCGCCCTGCTGAAGGGCTGAGACCCGTCGAACGCCAAGGGGCGCCCCGGTCGACGACCGGGGCGCCCCTTCGCGCTTGGCGCGGGATCAGGCCAGACCCAGCTCCGACTCGAAGTTGCCGGCCTCCAGCCGCTCCTTGACCGCGGACAGGAAGCGGGCCGCGTCGGCGCCGTCGATCAGCCGGTGGTCGTAGGACATGGCCAGGTAGACCATCGACCGGATCGCGACGACCTCGCCCAGCTCCGGGTCGTTCACCACGACCGGCCGCTTCACCACGGCACCCGTGCCGAGCATCGCCGACTGCGGCGACGGCACGATCGGGGTGTCGAAGAGCGCGCCCCGGCTGCCCGTGTTGGTCAGCGTGAACGTCGCACCGGCCAGCTCGTCCGGGCTGACCTTGTTGGTCCTGGTCCGCTCGGCCAGGTCGGCGACCCGCTTGGCGATGCCCCCGAGGTTGAGGTCACCAGCGCTGTGGATGACCGGCACCAGCAGGCCCCGCTCGGTGTCCACGGCGATGCCGAGGTGCTCCGCCTCCGGGTAGGTGATCGTCCCACCCTCGAGGTCCAACCGGGCGTTGACGATCGGGTACGTCTGCAGCGCCTCGACGGCCGCGAGGGCGAAGAACGGCAGGAAGGACAGCTTGACGCCGTGCCGCTGCACGAAGGAGTCCTTCGCCTGCGCCCGCAGCTTGGCGATCCGGGTGACGTCCACCTCGACCACCGTGGTGAGCTGCGCCATCTCGTGCAGCGACTCCTGCATCCGGGTGGCGATGGCCTTGCGGATGCGCGGCAGCTTCTCGGTGGTGCCCCGCTTGCCGCTCGGCTGCGGCTTCGCGGCCGGCTTGGCCGCCGGGGCCGCGGCGGCGGTCGGCTGCGGCGCGGCGGGGGCAGCCTTGGCCGCCTTCGCCTTCTCGGCCGCCTCCAGCACGTCCTGCTTGCGGATCCGGCCACCCACACCGGTGCCGTTGAGCGAGGACAGGTTGACGCCGTGCTCGCTGGCCAGCTTGCGGACCAGCGGGGTGACGTAACCGGCGGCCTCCTCGCCACCGGCCTGAGCCGGGGCGGTCGGGCGCTGCGGTGCCGGGGTCGACGTGGCGGGCTGCGCGGCCTGCTCGGTCTTCGCCGGCTGCGCCGAGGACTCGGTCTCCGCGGCCGGCTCGTTGTACGAGACGCCCGGGGTCGGCTCCTCGACCTTCGGCTCCGGCTTCGGCGCGGCCTTCGGGGCGGCCGGGGCCGCCGCCTTCGGCGCGGGCGTCGGCTCGGGCTTCGCGGCAGCCGGAGCGGCGCCGGCGGTACCGATGATCGCCAGGTCGGCGCCGACGGCGGCGGTCTCGTCCTCGGCGACCTTGATCTCCAGCACGGTGCCGGCGACCGGCGACGGGATCTCCGTGTCGACCTTGTCGGTGGACACCTCCAGCAGCGGCTCGTCCACCTCGATGGTCTCGCCGACCTGCTTGAGCCAGCGGGTGACCGTACCCTCGGTGACGCTCTCACCCAGGGCCGGCATCTTCACCGCGGTGCCCTCGCCCGACGACGCGGCGGCCGGAGCCGGCGCCTCGGCCGGTGCCTCGTCCTGCGCCACCTCGTCGGCGGTGCCCTCGGCGGCGGCCGTCGGCTCAGTGACCGGCTCGGCCGCGGCCGGGGCCTGCTGCTGCTCCTGCGGGGCGGCCTCGCCGCCACCGGTCGACTCGCCCTCACCGGCGATGACGGCCAGCTCGCTGCCGACCTCGGCGGTCTCGTCCTCGCCGACCACGATCCGGCTCAGCACGCCCGCCGCGGGCGACGGGATCTCGGTGTCGACCTTGTCGGTCGAGACCTCGAGCAGGGGCTCGTCGACCTCGACCGTGTCGCCCTCCTGCTTGAGCCAGCGCGTGACGGTGCCCTCGGTGACGCTCTCGCCGAGCCGGGGCATGGTGACCGATACCGGCATTTTCTCCAGACTCCTTCATTCCCCTTGGGGGATCTTCGCCCGTCGCCGGACGCCGCGGTTGGTGTGATCAGGCGTGCGCGTGCAGCGGCTTGCCGGCGAGGGCCAGGTGCGCCTCGCCCAGGGCCTCGTTCTGGGTCGGGTGAGCGTGCACGAGCTGGGCGACCTCGGCCGGGTAGGCCTCCCAGTTGTAGATGAGCTGCGCCTCACCGACCAGCTCACCCACCCGGGCGCCGACCATGTGCACGCCGACCACCGGGCCGTCGTCCACCCGGACCAGCTTCACGAAGCCGGTGGTCTTGAGGATCTGGCTCTTGCCGTTGCCACCGAGGTTGTAGTTGTACGTCTTGACCTTGTCGGCCCCGTACTGCTCCTTGGCCTTCGCCTCGGTCAGACCGACCGACGCCAGCTCCGGGTCGGAGTAGGTGACGCGCGGGATGCCGACCTCGTCGATCACGGCCGGGTTCTGCCCGGCGATCTCCTCGGCGACGAAGATGCCCTGCTGGAAGCCACGGTGCGCGAGCTGGAGGCCGGGCACGATGTCGCCGACCGCGTAGACGTTCGGCACGCTGGTACGCAGCCGCTCGTCGGTCAGCACGTAGCCGCGGTCCATCTTGACGCCCTGCTCCTCGTACCCGAGGTTGGCGGTGGTCGGACCGCGGCCGACGGCGACCAGCAGTAGCTCGGCCTCGACGGTCTCGCCGCCCTGGATGGTCAGCTTGACGCCGCTCTCGGTCTTCTCGACCTTCTCGAACGGCTTGCCGACCTTGAAGTTGATCTTCCGCTTGCGGAACGCCCGCTCCAGCGCCTTGGACGACTCCTCGTCCTCGGCGGCGACCAGCCGGGGCAGCGCCTCGACGATCGTCACGTCCACGCCGAAGGACTTCCACACGCTGGCGAACTCGACGCCGATCACGCCGCCGCCGAGCACGATCACCGACGACGGCACCCGGTCCAGGGTGAGCGCGTGGTCACTGGTGATGATCCGCTCGCCGTCGACCTCCAGGCCGGGCAGGCTCTTGGCGTACGAGCCGGAGGCCAGGATGACGTTGCGGCCGGTGTAGCGCTTGCCGTCCACCTCGACCACGTTCGGGCCGACCAGCTTGCCGGCACCGGACACGACGGTGATGTTCTTCGAGCCGCCCACCAGGCCCTGCAGGCCCTTGTAGAGGCGGGAGATCACCCCGTCCTTGTACGAGTTGACCCCGGCCATGTCGATCCCGACCAGCTCGGCCTTGATGCCGAACTGCTCGGACTCGCGGGTCTGGTCGGCGATCTCCGCCGCGTGCAGGAGGGCCTTCGTCGGGATGCAGCCGTTGTGCAGGCAGGTCCCGCCGAGCTTGCCCTTCTCGATCAACGCGACCGAGAGGTCCAGCTGGGCGGCACGCAGCGCCGCCGCGTAGCCGCCGCTGCCACCTCCGAGGATGACGATGTCGAAGGTTGCGTCGTTCGGCTCGCTCACGTCCAACTCCCAGGTCGCGTCACTGCTTCGGGGGGTCACGGAGGGGTAACACGGACACACCCCACCTCGGTCATCTTGTCACCACTGGGCACAGGGTGCGTACTGAGGTGCCCAACGACACGTCATCGACACGTACGCTTGGCACCGTCTTCGATGGCGGGCGATGGGGGAGAGGTCCGGTGGGGTTGTTCCGGCGCCGCAAACAGGCGCGTGTGGTGAGCCGTGACCGCGCGGCGGATCGCGGCGACCTCGACCATCTCGAAAACTTCGTCAAGAGCCGGCGCGGCGTCGAGGCGTTCATCGAGCCGAGGACCACCGTCACCGAGACCACGGTCATCCTGATCGCCGACGACGGGGAGTGGACCCGCCGACGTGTCGAAGGCCCGGACGGCGCCCGGCGCTTCGCGTACCGGATGGGCATCCCGGTGTACGACGTCCGGCTGATGGGCTACCCGCAGCGGATGCGCGACTTCAACGAGCGCCGCAAGCGTCGCCCCGACCGGCACTGATCCGCTTGCTCTGCACTGACCCGCTTGCTCTGCGCTGGCGCGCTTGTTCTGCGCCGACCCGCTTGTTAGGAAGGGCCCCCTGTTATGCACCAAGCGTTAACAGGGGGCCCTTCCTTGCGCGTCAGCCGTTTGCGGCGACGTCCTCGACCAGCTGCACCAGGGTGCGGACCGGCACGCCGGTGCCGCCCTTGGTCCAGTAGCCGGTCGGCTCACCCGAGTAGTAGCCCGGCCCGGCGATGTCGATGTGCGCCCACGCCACGTCGTCGGTCACGAACTCGCGCAGGAACGCCCCGCCCTGCAGCATGTGCCCGGCCCGGTCCATCCCGGCGTTGACCTGGGAGATGTCCGCCACGTCGGAGTCCATGCCCTTGCGCACGTCGTCCGGCAGCGGCATCGGCCAGGCCGGCTCGCCGACCGTGTCGCCGACCGTCCGGACCCGCTCGCACAGCTCCGGGGTGCCCATCACGCCGGCCACCCGCTTGCCCAGCGCGATCACCTGGCCGCCGGTCAGCGTGGAGGTCTCGAACAGGTAGTCGGTGCCGTCCTCGCAGGCGCGGGCGATCGCGTCGGCCAGGATCATCCGGCCCTCGGCGTCGGTGTTGAGCACCTCCACCCGCTTGCCGTTGTACATGGTGATCACGTCGCCCGGCCGGTAGCTGGTGCCCGACGGCATGTTCTCCGCCATCGGCAGGTACGCGCTGACCGCCACCGCCGGCTTGAGCGCGGCGATCGCCAGCATGGCGGCACCCACCGCGGCGGCGCCCGCCATGTCGGACTTCATCTCCCACATGCCCTGCGCCGGCTTGATCGAGATGCCGCCGGTGTCGAAGGTGATCCCCTTGCCGACCAGCGCGACCCGCTTGCCGCTGCCGCCGCCCTGCGGGGTGTAGGTCAGCTTCACCAGACGCGGCGGGGCCTCCGAGCCCTGCCCGACCGCGACGATGCCGCCGTACCCGCCGGAGGCCAGCGCCGCCTCGTCGAGCACCTCGACGCCGAGGCCCGCGGCGCGGGCCGCGTCGGCCACCGCGTCCGCGAACGACGGCGGACGCAGCTCGTTCGGCGCGGTGTTCACCCAGTCCCGGCTGAGCCGGACCGCGCCGGCCACCGCCTGCGCCCGGGTGATCTCCGCCTGGGCGCCCGCGTCACCGGCGTCCGGCACGGCCACCAGCACCTCGGCCACCGGCTCGCGCCGGGCCGGCTGCGGCCGGGTCTTGTAACCGGCGAACCGGTACCCGCCGAGCAGCGCGCCCTCGGCGACCGCCCGCAGCGCGGCCAGCGCGTCGGCGTCGTCCGGCAGCGGCATGGCGAGCGCCACCTTCGGCGCGCCCGCCAGGGCGCGGATCGCCGCGCCGGCGGCCCGGCGCAGCGTCTCCGGTGCCGGGGCGGCGCCCGACGGCTCCGGGCCGAGCCCGACGGCGGTGACCAGCGGCGCGGTGACCGTGCCGAGCGTGGCCAGCTTGATCACCTCGCCCGCGCCACCGGTCGCGCCGAGCAGCGCCAGTGTCTCGGTCAGCTTGCCGTCGAACGCGGCGGCGATGCTCTCCGCGCCGCTGGCGAGCAGCAGGGTGCCGGCGAGGCCGCTGGTGGCGTCCTGCTCTCCGGTCTGGCTGTGCACGCCGATCACGATCGCGTCGACGGCGAGCTCCGCCGGGTCGGTGTCGACCAGGCTCAGGGTGGTGGTGCGGGGTGAAGTCACTGAAGCTACTCCGGGCGGGCCGGGCCGGCCGCGGCGTCGCGTACCGGCGGTGAAGGTCTCCGGCGGAACCTACCTGCCGGACGTGAGGGTTGTCCCGCCGATGGCGCCTGCGGGGTCCCGCCGATGCTAACCAGGGACGTTGCCACCGGTAAGTTGCCACCCATGACCGACGTGACCTTCGACGCCGCCGCGACCCGGCTGCGCCGTTCCCCGCTGCATGAGCGGCACACCGCCGCCGGTGCCAAGTTCGCCCCCTTCGGGGGCTGGGAGATGCCGCTGGAGTACGCCGGTGGCGGGGTGCTCAAGGAGCACACCGCCGTGCGTACCGCGGTGGGGGTCTTCGACGTGTCGCACCTGGGCAAGGCCCGGGTGACCGGCCCCGGCGCGGCCGACTTCGTCAACGCCTGCCTCAGCAACGACCTGGGCCGGATCGGCCCCGGCCGGGCGCAGTACACGCTCTGCTGCGACGACGCCACCGGCGGTGTGGTGGACGACATCATCGCCTACCTGCACGCCGACGACCACGTCTTCCTCATCCCGAACGCGGCGAACACCGCCGAGGTGGTACGCCGGCTGCGCGCCGCCGCGCCGGAGCAGATCACCGTCACCGACGAGCACGAGGCGTACGCGGTGCTGGCCGTGCAGGGCCCGCGCTCGGCGGAGCTGCTGGGCGCCCTCGGCCTGCCCACCGAGCACGGCTACATGAGCTTCTCCACCGCCGGGCTGACCGAGGTGGAGCTGACCGTCTGCCGGACCGGCTACACCGGCGAGCTGGGCTACGAGCTGGTGGTGCCGGCGGAGCACGCCGTCGCGGTCTGGGACGCGCTCTTCGCCGCCGGCGAGGGCTTCGGGCTGCGCGCCTGCGGGCTGGCCGCCCGGGACACGCTGCGCACCGAGATGGGCTACCCGCTGCACGGGCAGGACCTGTCCCTGGAGATCAGCCCGGTGCAGGCCCGCTCCGGCTGGGCGGTGGGCTGGGACAAGCCGGCCTTCTGGGGCCGGGACGCGCTGCGCGCCGAGAAGGCCGCCGGCCCCCGGCGTACGCTGCGCGGCCTGGTGGCCGTCGACCGGGCCATCCCGCGACCCGGCATGGCCCTCTACGTCGGTGACGTCCAGGTCGGCACGGTGACCAGCGGCACCTTCTCACCCACCCGCAAGCAGGGCATCGCCCTGGCCCTGGTGGACACCGAGGCGGAGCTGAAGGACGACGACGTGGTGGAGATCGACATCCGCGGCCGCCGAGCCCCCATGCGCCTGACCCGCCCGCCCTTCGTAACCCCCTCAGTGCGCTAACACCCCGGCATCACCGGTGGGGGGGGGGTCAACACCGCGTGCGGGTCAGGAGGGGGTTGGGGGGTTGGGGGTTGGGGGTTCGCCGGAATCCAGGACAGCCTGGGTCCAGCCGCCTTCGATCACGCCGGTGGCGTCCAGCACCGCCCAGTCGACGACATCGGTCGCTTCGACCACCACCGGAGCACCGATGCGGACCGCCGGATCGGTGGCGGCGTCGCTGGCGCTGACGCCCACGATCCGCTCCTCGGTGTCCCAGGAGGTGACGCCGGCCCACACGTACTCCGGGCCGTCGTCGCCGGGCAGGCCGTACTTGACCACCAGCTGCGACTCCGCCGGCAGGTTGCCGGCGACGAACCGGGCCCGGACACCGTCCAGCGCGGCCCGGGCGGTGGCGACCGCCCGGCTCATCGCGTCGCCGGAGCGGGCGTAGCGCACGTCCGGCTGGATCCCGGAGAACAGCGTCGCGCAGGCGGCGGCGTAGTACCGCCCGTCCGGGCCGGGATGCCCGGCCGGCGGGCGCAGGCTGAGGAACGAGTCGGCCTCCGGGTCGGTCGCCGGGTCCAGCTCCAGGCGCAGCAGCACCGGCGCGGTCGCGCCGTGCTGCTCCGGATTGCCGTACGCCACCGCGATGTCGTGCCCGGTCACCGTTGCCAGGACCGGCAACTGTACGAACGCCGGCACCTCCTCGCCGGAGAGCCCGTCGGTCCAGTCCCGCAGCAGCCGCCGGGCTGCCCCGGTCATCACCGCACCCCAGGCCCGGGTGAGATGGTCGGGCACCCCCTGCGTCTGCAACTCCAGCAGCCCGAACCGGCGCAACCCCTTGGTGGTGAACCACAACCCCTCGGTGTCCGAGGAGTACGGCACCAGCACCCAGTCCACCAGCCGGATCCGGCCCTGCTCGTCGGGCAGCGAGCGCAGCGCGGTCGCCGGGTCGAGGAACTGCAGGCCGAAGACGTCCACCACGTCACCGTCGACGGACTCGGCCACCGCCGCCGCCACCGCCCGGGCGGCCCACTCGTGCGCCGGCGGCCAGCCGGGCCGGTACTCGGCCTGCACGACGACCAGGTGACTCGCCGCGGCCAGCCGGCCGAGCTGCTCCTCGGTGGCGCCGAACGCGGTGAGCAAATCCGGCGGCAGCGCGGGGAACTCCGCGATCGGGCGAGTGTCCACGCTCATCAACGGGCTGTCCAACATCTGCCGGGCCAACCCGTGCACCGGCTCGGCCAGCCGGCCGGTCAGCGCCGCCACCGCGGTCTTCGCGCTGACCTTCGGCAGCCCCGCCATCGGCACCAGGTAGGTCGCGCTGAGCGACTCCGGGACCGGTACGGGCAGGAAATCGTCCGTGATGAGCATTGTCGTCCCCCGGGGTGGCCTGGTCGGCGCTGTCGAGCCGAACGCTACCCGGCCCGCCGTACCCGCCTCAGGCGGACAGGACCACACCGAGGTAGACCAGCGTGGTGACCACCTCGACGGTCGCACCGAGCACGTCGCCGGTGATCCCGCCGAGCCGGCGTACCACGTGGGTCAGCAGCGGCACCGCGACGGCGAGTGCGGCGACGACGGCCAGCGGCCCCTGCCACGGACGGCCCGGCACCGCGGGCACCGCGAGCAGCACGACGGCGACCGCGCCGACGGCCAACGCCACCGGGCCGACGGTGCCCGCGACCAGCGCTCCCAACCCGTCCGGGCGGGCCGCCGGCACGCCCCGCCGGCAGGCCACCGCGACGCCCAGCCGCCCGGCGGCGGTCGCCGTGACCACCGCCGCGAGGCACGCCGGCCCGGACCGGCCGACCAGCTCGGCGAGCACCGCCGCCTGCACCAGCAGGACGACCACCAGGGCGACGACTCCGAACGGGCCGACGTCCGGCTTCTTCATGATCTCCAGCGCGGCCGCTCCCCGGCGGTAGGAGCCGAGCGCGTCGACCGTGTCGGCCAGCCCGTCCAGGTGCAGTCCCCGGGTGAGCAGGGCGGCGGCGCCCACCGTCACGCCGGCGGCCACCAGCGGGGGCGCGAACGCGCCGGCCAGCAGCAGTACGCCGGCCAGGAGCGCGCCGAGCAGCACGCCGACCGCCGGGGCGAGCGCCATCGCGACGCCGGCCACCGGACGGTCGATCCGTCCGGCCCGGACCGGCGCCGTGCTGAACGTGGTGAGGGCCAGCCGGGCCCCCGCGGCGAGCCGCGACTCAGACGGCACGCCAGCCCGACGCCGGCTGCTCGTCGGCCCCGGTGGTGGCCGGGCCCGGCCCGTCCGGCTCCGGCTCGGCGTAGTCGGGCTCGCGGTACTCCGTCTCGCGGTAATCCGGCTGGGTGTAGTCCGGCTCGGTGTAGTCCGGCTCACTGTCGTCCGGGTCGACGTACCCCGGCTCGTCGGTGTCCCCGGTCGACTCGCCGCCGGACAGCGACGGGTGGACCGGCAGCGCGGCGGCCAGCGACAGCACCGAGCGCAGCAGCGGCAGCGCGGCCAGCGCGTTCGCCCCCTCGCCGAGGTCCAGTCGCAGGTCGAGCAGCGGGGTGAGGCCGAGCACGTCGGCGGCCAGCCGCACCGCCGGGTGCCCGCCGTGGTCGGGGAGCAGGCACCAGTGCCGCGCCTGCCCGGCCAGGTCGCGGCTGACCATGCCGGCGGCCAGGCCCACCGGGCCGTCCAGCAGCACCGGCACCCGGCGGGCGGTGGCGCCGAGCAGCACGCCGGTGGCCACCGCCACGTCGCCGCCGCCCAGCTCGGCCAGCACGTCCTTGGCGCTGCGCGGCGAACGGCGGGTGCGGTGCAGCGCATCGCGTACGGCCGCGCAGCGGATCATCCAGGCCGCGTCGTCGATCTCGCCGGAGTCGGTGATCACCCGACCGAGCACCGCCGGCGGCTCCGCGCCCGCGGTGGCCGCCAACACCGCCGCCGCGGCGGCCTCGGTGCCGGCGCCGCACGCCCCCAACACCAGCAGCTGTACGCCCGCGTCGGCGGCCTGCTCCGCCAGCCGCCAGCCGTAGCGCAGCGCGGACTCCACCTGCTCGGGAGTGAGCGCCGGCTGGTCCTCGATCGGTGCGGCGGTCGGGGCGTCCACCACCTGGAGGCTCGCGCCGCTCTCGGCGGCCAGCCGGGCCAGCACGCCCCGGCCCGCGCGGGCCTGCGCGGCCCGACGCGCGGACTCGCCGGCCACGGTGCCGGCCGACGCACCGCCGGAGTGGTCGCCGTGCAGCAGCAGCACCCGTACCGAGCCCCAGGAGACCGGGGTCGAGGTGCCCTGGGTGGCGGCGGCGAAGCCGACCGCCCGCTCCAGCACGCCCAGCCCGGCACCGGGCACGTCCAGGGTGGCCAGGCGGTCCACCGCCTGTGGGCCGGCGTACTCGTCGGGCATCGGCAGTTCCATGCCGGGCTGGATGACCAGCCCGGTGGCCACCATCGGCAGGGCCATGGTCGGCGCCGCCCACGGGTTCCCGGGCTCCTGGTTCGGAGCGGCCGGCGGGGCGTGGGTCAGCACGTCGGGCAGCTGCACCTCGGGGGTGGGCTCGACGTCGGCATCGCTCATGCCGCTCGGCGCGGTGGCGGTCGCGGTGACCGCCGGGGCGGGAACGGTGGTGGCCGTGGCCGTGGGCGTGGCCGTGGCCGTGGGCGTGACGGTCGGCTTCAGCCAGGCCGGTTGACCGGCGACCACCAGCACCACCGCGTCGCAGGCGTCGGCGACCGCGCGGTTGGCCGCGCCCAGCGCGTCGGTGAACGCCCGGCCCAGCGGCGTGGTCGGCACCAGCGACAGCCCCACCTCCGGGCTGACCAGCACCACCCGCGCCGCACAGGTGCGGACCGCCTCGGCCAGCTCGGCGATGGTCGCCACGTCGTCGGCCGGCTGGTGCTCCGGGTCGAGCAGCACCGTCACCCAGCCGCCCAGGTCGTCGACGAGCAGCGTCTCGTTGGGCTGGGCGGTCGAGAGCACGTCGGCGAGCCGCCGCGGCTCGCCCGCGGTCTCCTCGGTGGTCCAGCTGCCCGGCCGTCGGGCGCGATGCGCCGCCAGCCGGGTCGCCCACTCGGTGTCCTCCGGGTCCCCCTCCGCCGCGGTGGCGAGGTAGCGGACCACCGGCGCGTCGGTGACCAGGGACTCAGCGAACTCGGACTTGCCGGACCGGGTGCCGCCGAGCACCAGGACCGTGTTCCACCCGTCAACGGACATGCCCGTACCTTAAGGCCGCCCGGGGTGCCGGTGCCTGCCGGCCCGGCGGTCAGTCGCAGTGCTCGAAGCCGCTGCCGTAGCTGACCCCGCCGGTGGAGCCGCCCCACTTCACGCACGCCCCGGCGGCGCCAGCCCGCACGGGCCCGGCGTAGTAGTCGAACGACCCGCTGTCGGTGCTCCGGGCCCGACCCTGCACCTCCAGGTACGCCGAGGCCGCCGACTTCGTACCGACCGCGATGTCCTTGAGGGTGACCACGCAGTTGTTTCCGGTGCCCGAGTGGTACAGCAGGAAGACCCGGCCGGCACGACGCCCGCCCCCGTCGGTCAGCGTCGCCGAGTCGATCACCTGGTAGCCACTGCCGCACGCCTGCGCCGCCGTGTACGGGTTGGGCTTGCCGGCCGGGCTGCCACTGGACGTCGGTCTGCCGCTGGCCGTACCGGTCGGCTTGCTGCCCGGCGTCGGGGTACTCCCGCCCGGCGCACCGGTCGGCGCGTCGGTCCGGCCGCCGGAGCCGGTCGGCTCGGCGGACGCGGTGCGGCTGGGTCCCGGCGTACCGCTGGACGGGCGTCCCGGGGTGGTCGCACCCCCGGGATCCAGCGAGGCGTCGTCCGGAACGGACGTCGAGTCGCCGGCCAGCGCGGGCGGCCGGTCCGGCGTGCCCGGCTCACCGCCCGGCCGGAGCGCCACCACGGCCACGGCGATCAGCGCCACGACGACGACCGCGCCGGCCCCGACCAGCAGTAGCCGTTGACGGCGGGACGGCCCGGCCCGGAACACGTCCTCCCGGGTCGGCCCCGGCCCGGTGACCGGCTCGGCCGCGAAGCCCGCCGGTGAACGCACGGCCGCCGCCCCGATCGGCGCCGCGCCCAGCGGGGCGAGTCCGGTTGCTGCCGGCCCTGCCGGCCCTGCCGGCCCTGCCGGCGCGGCGGGTGGCGCGGGGGCCGGGACGGGCGGCGCGGCGGCCTGGGCGGCCGGGGGCGTGGCCGGGCCGGGGGCGGCCACCGCCCACGGTGGGCGCGCGGAGGGCGGGATGCTGGCCAGGGTCGCGTCGCGGGCGTCCGCGGCGGCAGCGGCCAACTCGGCGGCGCTGGCGTACCGGTCCGTCGGGCGCTTGGCCAACGCCCGTTCGACCACCGCCGCGACCGCCGGCGGGGTGCCCGACGGCAGCGGCGCGGGTTCGTCCTGGGCGTGCCGCAGCGCCACCGCGAGAGGATTGTCACCGTCGAACGGCGGCTGGCCGGCGAGGCAGAAGTACGCCACCGCGCCGAGCGCGTAGACGTCGGTGGCGGCCGAGACCGGCTGCCCGGTGGCCTGCTCGGGAGACATGTACGACGCGGTGCCGAGCACCATGTTCGCGGCGGTCAGCCCGGCCATGGTCCGGGACCGGGCGATGCCGAAGTCCACCAGCACCACCCGGCCGTCCGGCTTGACCAGCAGGTTGCCCGGCTTCACGTCCCGGTGCACGATGCCGGCGAGGTGGGCGGTGTGCAGCGCGTCGGCGGCCTGCGCCAGCACCGACATGGTGGTGGCCGGGTCCAGTCGACCGGCCCCGCGTACCCGGGCGGAGAGCGGCTCGCCCTCGACGTACTCCATCACCAGGTAGTCGACCCGGCTCCCGTCGGCGAGCACGGCCTGCCCGACGTCGTGCACGGCGACCACGCCGGGATGCCGCAGCGCCGCCAGCATCCGCGCCTCGGCCCGGAACCGGGCGGTGAACTCCTGGTCGGCGACCAGCGACGGCAGCAGCACCTTCACCGCCACCTCGCGTTCCAGCAGCACGTCGGTGCCGCGCCAGACCGCGCCCATCCCACCCGTCGCCACCCGCTCGCCGAGTCGGTAACGGTCGCCGAGCAGCACTCCCCGTGTCAGCACCGAGCCACCGTACCGGTCGACGCCGATGTGTTGATCCACCCGTGGGGCGCCGCGGGGCGAGCGCGCGGCCGTTCCGCGCCGGGCCGACTACGCTGGCGAGGGTTCGTCCCACGGGGACTTCAGCGGCGAGGGGAGACGCGGCATGGCGTGGAGCTGGCGGTACGAGGGCACGGACGGCAAGACGGTCGACGGACCGGCGGAGTCGTTCGGCAGCCAGGCCGACGCCGAATCCTGGATCGGTCAGACCTGGCGGGAGCTCGCGGCGTCCGGCGTCACCTCGGTCGCGCTCGTTGAGGACGACCGGGTGGAGTACCGGATGAGCCTGCTACCCACGGCCGAGTGATGGGCATCGACCGGCCGGGCGGCGAGGGGCTGGTCCTCGGCGTACCCAAGGCGGCGTTCCGGCCGAGCCCGGTCTTCCTCGGTCTGGTCGCCCTCTTCGCGGTCAGCGGGGTGCTGGCCTGGAACCAGTACGGCAGCGTCCGGTTCGACGTGTTCCTCTTCGTGGTCTCCGGCTGGCTGGTCTCGCTCTGCCTGCACGAGTACGCCCACGCGGTGGTGGCGTACCGGGCCGGCGACCGGGACATCGCCCACCGCGGCTACCTGACGCTCAACCCGTTCAAGTACACCCACCCGCTGCTGTCGATCGTGCTGCCGGTGGTGGTGGTGCTGCTCGGAGGCATCGGCCTGCCCGGCGGCGCGGTGTGGGTGGACCGGCACGCGATCCCCGGCCGGCTGCGGCACACCCTGGTCAGCCTCGCCGGCCCGGCCACCAACGTGCTGTTCACGCTGGTGCTGGTGGCAGCGGTACGCCTCGGCACCCAGGCGGGTGGTCCGGTGGAGTTCTGGGCCGGCGTGGCGCTGCTGGCCTTCCTGCAGCTCACCGCGAGCGTGCTGAACCTGCTTCCGGTCCCCGGCCTGGACGGCGGCAACATGATCCAGCCGTGGCTCAACCCGCAGTGGCGCAAGATGTACGACATGTTCGCCCCGTACGGCTTCCTGCTGCTCTTCGCGCTGCTCTGGAACCCGCGCATCGGCGGCTGGTTCTTCGACGCGGTCTTCGCCGTCGGCGATCTGCTCGGCCTACCGTCCTGGCTCTACGCCACAGGCCTCGACCTCATCCGCTTCTGGCAAAGCTAACCCCTCGCCCACCCTCCGCGCCCCGCCGCGCGCCCCGCTCGCCCACCCTCCGCGCCCGCCTCGCGCGCCCGCCCCGCCGTCCCGCCCCGTCGATCTAGGGCATATTGCTGTGTGTTGATCTTCATCAGCAGTGATATGCCCTAGATCGGCGGGGCAGGGCGGGCGGGGCGCGACGGGGCAGGGCGGGCGGGGCGCGACGGGGCAGGGCGGGCGGGGCGCGACGGGGCAGGGCGGGGCAGGGCGGGCGGGGCGCGACGGGGCAGGGCGGGGCGGGCGCGGGGTTAGGTTACGGGCGCTGGGCGGGGGACTGGGTCTTTGCCGGGTCGCGCTCGGTGACCGGCTCGACGATCTCGTCGATTGCCTTGAGCAGCGCGGCGTCGAGCTTCACACCGGCGGCCTTGACGTTGTCGTGTACCTGCTCCGGGCGGGACGCGCCGATGATCGCCGAGGAGACGTTCGGGTTCTGCAGCACCCACGCCACCGCGAGCTGGGCCATGCTGAGCCCGGCCTGGTCGGCCAGCGGCTTGAGCTGCTGCACGCGGGTCAGCACGTCGTCGGTCAGGAATCGGGAGATGAAGCCCGCGCCGGACTTCTCGTCGGTGGCCCGGGAGCCGGCCGGCGGCGGCTGCCCCGGCAGGTACTTGCCGGAGAGCACGCCCTGCGCCATCGGCGACCAGACGATCTGGCCGATGCCCAGCTCCTCACTGGCCGGCACGACCTCGGTCTCGATGACCCGCCACAGCATCGAGTACTGCGGCTGGTTGGAGACCAGCGGGACGTGCAGCTCGCGGGCGAGCGGGTGGGCGGCGCGCAGCTGCTCGGCGGACCACTCGGAGACGCCGATGTAGTGCGCCTTGCCGGCGTGTACGACGTCGGCGAAAGCCTCCATCGTCTCCTCCAGCGGCGTGCTGTGGTCGTACCGGTGGGCCTGGTAGAGGTCCACGTAGTCGGTGCGCAGCCGGCGCAGCGAGCCGTTGATCGACTCCATGATGTGCTTGCGGGACAGGCCGCGGTCGTTGCGGCCCGGCCCGGTCGGCCAGTACACCTTGGTGAAGATCTCCAGACCCTCGCGACGCTCGTTCTCCAGCGCCCGGCCGAGCACGTCCTCGGCCCGGGTGCCGGCGTACACGTCGGCGGTGTCGAAGGTGGTGATCCCCGCGTCGAGGGCGGCCCGGACGCACGCGAACGCGGCGTCCTCCTCGACCTGTGAACCGTGGGTGATCCAGTTGCCGTACGAGATCTCGCTGACCATCAGGCCGGAACGGCCCAGGTGTCGGAATTCCATACTCCGACCCTAGCTCTGCCGGATCATGGTCGCGAACGGCCGGTCAGAGCACCGGGTGGGCGTCGATCATCAGCCGGTCGATCTCCGCCACCACGGCGTCCCGGTCGCGGTGTACCGGATCGATCAGCGGCTCGCCGCGTCGGTCCAGCGCACCCCACCGCCCGCCGCTGTTACCCACCAGGAACGCCACCGGGTGGATGACCAGCATCGGATGCGTCGGCGCGACGACCATGGCGCCGTTGCGGTCGACCACGCCGCGCCGGCCACCCACGTCGACCACGGCGAGGCCCTCGTCGGTGAAGCCGTCGATCTGCCGGCCGTCGGCCAACTCGGTGACAAAGCCGTGGTAGCGGGTCGGCACCACGATCCGTCCGTTCCGGTCGACCGCGCCCCATCCCTCGCGCCGTACCGCGGCCACCCCACGACGGAACGGGCGTACCTCGGCGTAGTTGGGCGGCACCTGCACCGCGCCGGTCGCGTCGATCGCCGTCCACCCTCCGTCGCCGACCACCCACGCCAGGCCGTCGCTGAACGGGCGCACGGCACGGAACGACGGCGGGATGACCGTCGTACCGAGCATGTTGATCAGCGACCACCGGTCGGTGTCCGGCCGGCGGACCCAGGCCAACCCGTCGTGGAACGGCTGCGCCTCGGCGTACCGCGACGGGATGACCAGCTCACCGTCGGTGTCGGTGTAACCCCAGAGCGGTCCGTCCTGGCCGGGCGCCGGGGGTCGGTCGCGGTCGAGCACCTCGTCCCGACTCCGGGGGTACGCCCCAAAGCCCCCCGCGGCCCGGTCCGCGACCGCGTCGAGGCTCACCCGGACCCGGTCCAGCAGGTCGGGGTCGTCGGCGCCGCGGAGGTCGAGCGCCCGCTCGAAGTGCTGGCAGGCCTCCATCAGCCGGCCCTGGTCATAGCAGCACCGCCCGGCATGCTCGTGCAGCGCGGCCCGTAGCCGGTCGGGTAGCTCGATCGAGATGGCCTTGGCGAAGAGTTGGTCGGCCTCGGTGAAGTCGCCGCGCCAGCGCAGCACGTGGGCCAACCGGGCCTGGGCCAGCGCGGTCCGGCGCAGCTCGCCGGTGGCCTCGGCGTAGGTGAGCGCGAGCCGGCCGTCGGCCAGCGCGTCGTCCAGTTCACCGAGGATGCGGGAGACCACCGCGCGCAGACTGAGCAGTCGAGCCCTGGACCGGTTGTCGATGGCCGAGCCCAACTTCTCGGTCAGCCGCCGCCGGATCGCCCGCAGCTCGTCCGGCTCCGTCAGCACCTCGCGCAGGGTGTCCGGGTCCAACCGCCACCGGTACGCCGCGAGGACCTGCTCCGGGTCGCCCTGCTCCACCGACGGCCGGGCCGCCGGCGCGGCACCGGGTGGCGCGGACACCGGCACGCTCTCCTCGGGTGACCCGGCCCGTGGCTCGGGTACGACGGCCGGCGGCGCGGAGACCGGCGGCGGGGAGGTCGGCGACCCGGAAGCAGGTGGTGCGGAGACAGGCGGTGCGAACACGGGTGGCGCGGACACGGGGGTTGCTGGCGGCCCGGACACCGGGGTTGCTGGCGGTGCGGACACCGGGGGTGCAGGCGGCCCGGACACCGGTGCTGCGGAGATCGACGACGCGGACACCGGTGGCGCGGACACGGGTGGCGCGGGCACGGGTGGCGCGGACACCGGTGGCGCGGACACCGGCCGCGCCGGGGGCCCGGACACCGGCGCTGCGGAGACGGGTACCGCCGAGATCGGGGCTACGGGCATTGCCGAGACGGGCGCTGCGGGCGGCGCCGAGACGGGGACTGCCGAGAACGGTTGCTCCGCGTCGTCGTCGGACGCCGAGACAGGCGATGGCGGCGCACCGGCTGCGGACAGGTCGTCCGGCCGGGAGCGGGCCGGCGATTCCGGTTCGCTCGTGCCGCCGACGGTACGCAGGTCCGAGGGCGGGTTGTGCGGCGTGGAGGTGGTCCCGTCGGTCCGGTCGCTCCGGGCCGGGTCGGTGTGTCCGTCGGCCGGCGTGGACACTGGCCGGTCCGTCGACGCGGGGTTCGGCTCGTAGTCGCTGATCCGCGACGTCGGCTGGTCCGGCGGCTCGGAATCGGCGAGGTGGTCGGCCGCCCAGTCGGCGGGCGCGCCGGGGGTCGGTGCGGACGTCCGACCGGTCACCGGGTGGTCGGGTGCGGGGTCGGTGCGGTAGTGCACCAAGCCGCTGCTCGGTAGGCCGGAGACGGGCCGGTAGGCGTCGTCCGACATCGGCTCGTCGGTCGTCCGCGGGTCGTCGTCCAGCAGGTCGTCGGCCCAGGTCCGGGGGGCACCGGACACCGGGCGTGCCGGAGGCGCGGAGATCGGTGCGCCGGAGACCGGGTGCGCCGGAGGTGCGGAGACGGGTGCGCCGAAGACCGGGCGTCCCGGAGGTGCGGAGACCGGTGTGTCGGCCGGCGACCCGATCGCTGCCTCCCGACCGGTGCGGACATCGTCCGCCCAGGGGTCGGCTTCGACGGAGACCGACTCGGCCGGGGGTGCCGACCTCGGCCGTGCGGGCGGTGCCGAGACCGGCTGACCCGGCGGTGCCGAGACCGGCTGTGCGGGCGGTGCCGAGACCGGCTGACCCGGCGGTGCCGAGACCGGCTGTGCGGGCGGTGCCGAGACCGGCTGTGCGGGCGGTGCCGGCACGGGCTCGGCCGGCGGCGCGGAGACGACCGGCCGTGCCGGCGACGTGGGGGTCGGTGCCGCGTCGGCCGGCTCGACGGGGATCGACGGGTCGCGTTCCGGCTCGGGCGGCGGCGAGGAGCCGGCGCCACCCGAGGACGGCGGGCCGTCGGTCACCGACTCGTCCTGGTCGGACTCTGCCTGCTGGCCGGAGTTGAACCAGGCGGCCGGCGCCTCGGTCGGCTCCGGATCGGGTACCACCACCGGCTCCGACGGCGGCGGTGGGACGTACCGGCGCGGCCGGCCGGGGGCGATCGGAAGCGCGGGCTCGCTCCCGGCCGTGGGTGTCGGGGGCGCGGGTGTGGGCGCCGGCCAGGTGGTCGGGGGCTCCGCGGCCCGCCAGGTGGGCGGCGGCGCGAGTGGTTGGCGCGCGTCCGCCGTCGGGGCGGGCGGCTCCGTCGACCGTGGACGGTCCTGCTGGGCAGCCGGGCGTTCGGTCGTGGGTGGCTCGCCGCCACGGCGTTGGTCGGCCGGGCGGTCCGCGGTGCCCGGGCCGGGGTAACGCGGCGGTGCGGTGGTCGACGAGCCGGGCGTGGGCGGCTCGGCCGGCGTCCGACGCTCGGGGGACGGCGCCGGGTCGGCGAGCGGGGGGTCGACCGGGGCGGACAGGAACTCCAGGCGGAGCCGGGCGGCCGGCGGCCCGGACACCGGAGTGTCCGTCGCGGGGGAGACCGGGGCAGCCGACACCGGGCGGTCCCGGTCCGGGTGACCGGGCCGGAACTGGTCGGCCGGTCGGCGGCCGTGGTCCGTGCCGGGGGACACCGGGGCGGCCGAGAACGGCCGGTCCCGGCCCGGCGCGGCGGGTGAGACGGGTGCCGGTGACACCGGTCGCTCCGGGGCGACCGGCGGGACCGGGGCGGCACGGGCGGGAGTGGCCGGTGCCGGTGGAGCCGCCGCGGCGGGACGTTGCGGTCGGTCGTCGTACCGGGGCGGCGCGACCGGTGGACGTTCGGACCGGGCCGCTGGACGCGACGGGACACCCGGTTCGGCGGTGCGGCGCGGCTCCTCGCGGTGGCCCGGCTCCCGGGTGCGGTCCTGGTGCACCGGACCCGGCGGAGGCCAGGGCAGGCTGCCGTCGGGCCGGGGGCCGGGCTGCGACCGCGACTCGCGGTACGCGTCCTCGCGGTACGCGTCCTCGCGGTAGGTCTCCTCGCGGTACGCCTCCGGTCGGGCCTCCTCGCGGGAGCGCCGGTCCGGGTACGCCTCGGCACGGGCCGCCGCGTCGCGGGTCTGCCAACGCGGGTCGGTGTCGGGTCGACGCCGCTCGTCGTCGCGACGTGGCTGACCGGGCGTCTCCGGTTCGGGCCGGCGGCGGCGTCCACCGTCGGGTGTCTGCGGTGCGCCAGTCCCGTCGTCCGGGCGGTACCGCCGGTCCGTGGGCGTACCGGCGTCCGCGCGGGCACGGGCCGCCGGCCGGGCGTCGTCAGCGCCGCGCTCGGGGCGTCGGGCGTCGTCGCGCTCGGGACGCCGGGTGTCATCGGCGACCCCGTCGGCGCGGTATCGGGAGCGGTCCTCGACGGGCGCCCACTGGCCGGCACCGTTCGCCGCCCAGCCGTCGGCCGTCGCGGCCCAGCCGTCGGCCGGCCGGCCGTCGTGGGCCCGGGTGGGGCGGGCTCCGTACCCCTCGGAGGGGTTCCGCTCGTAGCCGGCGGCCGGACGCTCCTGCGCGGCACGTCGGCGCGGCGGCTCGTCCGTCTCGGGCACCCAGCCGGCATCGGACCGGGGTGCGGGGGAGACCGGTGGCGCCGCGGGGTAACCCCGGTCCCGGTCGGCCGGCTCGTGTCGCGGCCGGCGGGTGTCGTACCGCTCGGGGTTGGGTTGGTCCCGGTGCCAGGCGGCCTCCCGTTCCGGTCCCCGATCGTCGCCGGGGCGCCGGTCGGACCAGGCGGTCCGCCGGTCCGACTCGGGGTGGCGACGTTCCTCGCGCCGGGGCGGCTCGGGCAGCGGCCGGCGGTACGGCTCGTGGTCGTAGTGGCGGGTGTCCGCGCCCCCGTCGGGTCGGCCGTAGGCGGTCGACTCGACCGGGCGCTCGTCGCCACGGGACCGGCCGCCGTAGGCCGGGGCCTCGACCGGGTCCTCGTCGGCCCAGGACCGTCGGTGGGGCGCCGATTCCGCCGGCGGTTCGTCGGCCCAGGACCGGCCGAGGTAGGTGCCGTCCGGGCGGGTGGGGGCGAGCGGCGGCACCTCGCTGCGGCCGACCACGGCCGCTCGGCCACGCGGTGGTGGGGGTGGCTGGTGAGGTACGCCGATGTCGCCGGGATAGCGCTGGCCGGGGAACTGGGGGTGCCACTCGATGGTCGGGTCGTCCACCCAGGACGGTTCGTTCGGGTCGCGCCAGCGGTCGGTGTAGCGGCCGTTCATCCGTCGAGCCCATCGCCACACACGGAGGGCCGACCGATCTGGGCCGGAGGTGTGCCGTCGGTGGGCGCGCCCTGGTCGCCGTCGGGCGTCCGGTCGCCGCCTGCCACACCCCGGTGGCCGGCTCGCGTCCGCTCGCTCACGGCGTTGTCACCTCGTTGCACATTGTCGCGCTGGGGCCTCGCGCGCCGGTCAGGTCGCCCGTTCCGGCAGGGCGTGGCTGCGGATGGAGGGTAACGGCGTGGGCTCGGTCACCGCCACTGTGGTGCCGCCCACGGGCGCAAACGTTATCCCACCGTTTCGGACATTTGGGCCGATAACCGATACTGGTCTGCCGACGATACCGCACCCGCTCGCGGGGTGGCTCGGCCGGGATCGGGTGCGGTCAGGGGTGTTCCATGACGAGGACGGCGAAGGTGCCCGGGGCCAGTGCCTCGTAGCGGTGCGGGGCGTCACCGGGAAACGTCGCGTAGTCGCCCGGGCCCAGATCGACCTGGCCGGTCTCCGGGCCCACCCGCAGTCGGCCGGCGGCGACCACCACGTGTTCGACGCTGCGCGGGGTGTGCGCGTCCGCGGCCCGGACCGCACCCGGCTCCAGCGTGATCAGGTAGACGTCCCGGCGCAGGTGCGCCGACCCGGCGCTGAGCAGCGTGCCGGTGAAGTCGGCCTGCTCGGAGCGGACCTGCGGTCCCTCGCCGGCCCGGATCACCCGGATGCCGTCATCCGCCGGCTCCACCAGCCGGCTGAACGGCACGCCGAGAGCGACGCCGAGGGCCCAGAGCGTCTCCACACTCGGGTTGCCGGTGCCCGACTCCAGTTGCGAGAGGGTGGACTTGGCTACTCCGGCGCGGCGGGCGAGTTCGGTCAGCGAGATGCCGACCCGTTCCCGCTCCCGGCGCAGGGCGGTGGCGATGGTGGCCAGCGGGGCGGCCGGTTCGGGAGGCATTCGTTCGCTCCATTGGATCAACGTTCGGTTTGACGAACAGCGGCAACCTGTTCAGCATGGTGAACCATGCGTACGGTACAACGAACAGCCGACGCGCGGATGCTTCGCGACGTGCTTGCCCTCGGTGCGGCCATGATCGCGGTGGGTGCCTCGTTCGGGGCGGTCGCGGTCGGTGCCGGGCTGCCCGTGTGGGCCGTCCTGACCATGTCCGCGGTCCTCTACGCCGGCGGCGCGCAGTTCATGGCGGTCGGCCTGGTGGCCGCCGGTAGCCCACTGGCCGCCGTCCTGGCCGGGCTGCTGCTCAACGCCCGGCACCTGCCGTTCGGCCTCGCCCTCGGCGACAGCCTCGGTCCCCGGTTACGCCACCGGCTGCTCGGCAGTCACCTGATGACCGACGAGGTGACCGCGTTCGCCCTGGCCCGGCCGGCCGGCCCCGCCCGGCGACGGGCGTTCTGGCTGGCCGGCCCGCTGCTCTTCCTGCTCTGGAACGCGGGCACCCTGCTCGGCGTGCTCGCCGGTGGCGCGGTCGGCGACCCGGCCGCACTGGGCCTGGACGCCGCCTTCCCGGCCGGGCTGATCGCGCTGCTGCTGCCGAGCATGCGGGACCGGGACACCCGGCACGCGGCGCTGGGTGGGGCCGCGTTGGCGGTCGCCGCCACTCCGGTGCTGCCGGCCGGGCTGCCCGTGCTGCTCGCGCTCGCCGGACCGGCCGTGCTCGCCTTCCGCCACCGGTCGACCCCAGCCCACGGCGTCGACTCGACCCCAGCCCACGACGTCGCCGCGACCGCCGCTGGCGTGGTCGAGCACACCGAGGAGAGATCATGCTGATCGCGGTGATCCTGGCGCTGGCCGCCGGTACCTACGGCTTCCGGGTGGCCGGCGTACTGCTGCGGGATCGGCTGGACCTGCCCGACTGGTCGCGGCGGCTGCTACCGGTGGGCGCCGCCGCACTGCTCGCCGCGCTGGCCGCCACCGCGGCGGTGACCGAGGCCGGCCGGTTCGCCGGCTGGGCCCGTCCGGCCGGGGTGCTGGTGGGCGTGCTGCTCGCCTGGCGTCGGGTGCCGTTCGTGCTGGTGGTGGTGGGCGCGGCCGCCACCACGGCGGTGCTCCGCCTGCTCGGCGTGGACTGAGCCGAGGTCAGACCTTGTCGCCGAGCTTGACCTGGGGGGCCGGGGCGCGCATCCGCCGGAAGGTGATCGAGCGCATGACCGCGTACAGGTAGAGCGAACCCATCCGCAGGTCGCTCTTCGGGAAACGCTCCCGGACCAGCTTGCTGATCTTGCGGCAGATGAGCACCGAGTCGATGATCACGCCCAGCGCCAGCGCACCCCAGAGCACGTTGGAGACCAGGCGGACCACCGGCGGCATCGCCCCGTTCGACCCGATCAGCACGATCAGCGCGCCGCCGAAGAACCAGGTGCCGACCGTACGCCGGGAGTCGACCACGTTGCGGGCCAGCAGCCGCTCCGGGCCACGGTCGCGGGGGCCACCCTCACGGCGGAACTCCGACGCGGCCTCGGCGCGCAGTTGCCGGCGACGCTCCCGCTCCTCCTCCTTGGTCAGGGGGCGGGTGGGGCCGGCCGGGCGGCGGCCGGCGGTCGGCCGCTTCGGCGTCTCCCGACCCTTGGCCGGGGTGTAACCCCGGGAACGCTCGGCGGTCTCCTCGGGGGTCACCGAGGAGACGGCCTCGTCGACGAGGTCGGTGGACTTGCGGCGAAAGAGCGACGGCACGCGGCAAGGGTAGCCAACGGTCGGCGCCCGGTGCACATCGCGGTGCACCGGGCCGACGGCTCCAGGTCGCTGCGCGGCGAAGACGCACCGAGCTGGAGCCGTCGTAGCGAACGGAAGGTGTTCGACGTTACGGACGCTCGGCGTGCGCGCCCAAGTCGGCGAGCTTCGCCTCGAAGTCCTCGTAGCCCCGGTTGATCAGGTCGACGCCGTACACCCGGGAGGTGCCCTCGGCCGCGAGCGCCGCGATCAGGTGGCTGAAGCCGGCCCGCAGGTCCGGGATGACCAGGTCGGCGGCGTGCAGCTTGCTCGGCCCGGCGATCACCGCCGAGTGCTTGAAGTTGCGCCGGCCGAAGCGGCACGGGGTGCCGCCGAGGCAGTCCCGGTAGACCTGGATGTTGGCGCCCATCGAGTTCAGCGCCTCGGTGTAGCCCAGCCGCTGCTCGTAGACCGTCTCGTGGACGATCGACAGCCCGCGGGCCTGGGTCAGCGCCACGACCAGCGGCTGCTGCCAGTCGGTCATGAAGCCGGGGTGCACGTCGGTCTCCAGCGCCACCGCGTTCAGCTCGCCGCCCGGGTGCCAGAACCGGATGCCGCCCTCCTGACCCGGGTCGCCGAGCTTCGGCGGCCGGGCGTCGGTGACCTCGTACTCGCCACCGACCGAGCGGAAGATGTTCAGGAAGGTCATCATGTCGGCCTGCTGCGCGCCGAGCACCTCGACGTGACCACGGGTGGCCAGCGCGGCCGCGGCCCAGCTCGCCGCCTCGATCCGGTCCGGGATCGGCCGGTGCGTGTAGCCGTGCAGCTTCGGCACGCCCTGGATCTCGATCACCCGGTCGGTGTGCACCTTGATGATCGCGCCCATCTTCTGCAGGATGCAGATCAGGTCGATGATCTCCGGCTCCACCGCGGCGTTGCGCAGCTCGGTGACGCCCTCGGCCATCACCGCGGTCAGCAGCACCTGCTCGGTGGCGCCGACGCTCGGGTACGGCAGGGCGAACTTGGTGCCGCGCAGCCCGTTGGGCGCGGACAGGTGCAGGCCCTCGGGCCGCTTGTCGACCGTGGCGCCGAACTCCCGCAGTGCCTGCAGGTGGAAGTCGATCGGGCGCGGCCCGATGTGGCAGCCGCCCAGGTCCGGGATGAACGCGTGCCCGAGCCGGTGCAGCAGCGGGCCGCAGAACAGGATCGGGATCCGGCTGGAGCCGGCGTGCACGTTGATCTGGTCCGTGCTCGCGCTCTCCACGTTCGCCGGGTCGAAGACGAGCTCGCCGTCCTCGGCGCCGTCGGTCACCTTGACGCCGTGCAGCCCGAGCAGACCTCGGACCACCTCGACGTCGCGGATCTTCGGCACGTCGAACAGCCGGCTCGGGCTGTCGCCCAGCAGTGCGGCGACCATCGCCTTCGAAACCAGGTTCTTCGCGCCGCGCACGCGGATCCGCCCTTCCAGCGGAGTGCCTCCGTGCACGACCAGGACGTCGTCGGTCAACGCAACCTCCAGCGCGTCGGTGCTGCCATGTTGATGGTGGGGAGCGTGAACAACGTCGCTACCCAGGATGCGGCCATATCGAAACGGCTCGCGTGCGTCGTCGCTCCGGCAGCATAGCCCTCGGTGACGAAAAACGACTCGGTCACATCGCCGAGTGTGGCATTAATCGGTGATCCGGCACTTTTGCGTACCAAGGGCGCTACAGATGGTGATCAGGCCACGACCGGTGGCGGAGTGTCCGCGCCGGGCAGCGCGAGCATCTGGTCCAGTGCCACCCGGGCGTGGTGGGCGGTGTCGGCGTCCACCGTGATCTGGTTGGCCACCCGGCCCGCGACCAGCTCCTCCAGAGCCCAGACCAGGTGCGGCAGGTCGATCCGGTTCATCGTCGAGCAGTAGCAGACCGCCTTGTCGAGGAACATGACCTGCTTGTCCGGGTGCGCCAGCGCCAACCGGCGGACCAGGTTCAGCTCGGTGCCGAGCGCCCACGCCGAGCCGGCCGGGGCCGCCTCGATGGTCTTGATGATGTATTCCGTCGAGCCGACGTAGTCGGCGGCGGTGACCACCTCGTGCCGGCACTCCGGGTGCACCAGCACGTTCACCCCGGGCACCCGCTCCCGTACGTCGTTGACGCTCTCCAACGTGAACCGGCCGTGCACCGAGCAGTGCCCCCGCCAGAGGATCATCTTGGCGTCCCGCAACTGCTCGGGGGTGAGCCCGCCGCCCGGCTTGTGCGGGTCGTAGAGCACGCAGTCGTCCAGGGAGAGACCCATCTCCAGCACCGCCGTGTTGCGGCCCAGGTGCTGGTCGGGCAGGAAGAGCACCTTCGACCCCTGCTCGAACGCCCAGTCCAGGGCCCGCTTGGCGTTGGAGGAGGTGCAGACCACGCCGCCGTTGCGGCCGACGAAACCCTTGATGTCGGCCGAGGAGTTCATGTACGTCACCGGCACGGTGTCGCCGGCGATACCCAGCTCGGTCAGCGTGTCCCAGGCGGCCTCGACCTGGCCGAGCACGGCCATGTCCGCCATCGAGCAACCCGCCGCCAGGTCGGGCAGGATCACCCGCTGGGCGCTGGTGGTGAGGATGTCGGCGCTCTCGGCCATGAAGTGCACGCCGCAGAAGACGATGTACTCCGCGTCCGGGCGGGCCGCGGCCTCCCGGGCCAGCTTGAACGAGTCGCCGGTCACGTCCGCGAACTGGATCACCTCGTCGCGCTGGTAGTGGTGCCCCAGCACGAAGACCTTGCTGCCCAGCTTCGCCTTGGCCGCCGCGGCACGGGCCACCAGATCGGGATCACTGGGCGCCGGCAGGTCGCCCGGACACTCGACGCCGCGCTCGGTGTCGGGGTCGCTGCCCCGGCCGAGCAGCAGCAGAGCCGTCGCCGTGTTGGAGGGTTCCACCCAGGTCGAAGTCACGTGATCCATGGTCCCACAGCGCGAGCGCCGCACCGCGTCCGTCGGTGTGTGCTGCCACACTGCTCGGCATGCGCGTGCTGCTTTGTCCGGACAAGTTCGCCGGCACCCTGTCCGCACCGGAGGTGGCCGCCGCGGTGGCCACCGGCTGGCGCACCTTCGCCGACGAGGACGACCTGCTGATCCGACCGCTCGCCGACGGTGGGCCGGGCTTCGTGGAGGTGCTCGCCGAGGCACTGGGTGGCCGGCGGGTGTCGGTGCGGACGGTCGATCCTCTGGGTCGGCCGGCGACCGGTGAGATCCTGCTCACCGTCGACGGTACGACCGCCTACCTGGAGAGCGCCCAGGCGTGCGGGCTGCACCTGCTCGCCGCCGACGAGCGTGATCCCAAGAGCACCACCTCGTACGGGCTGGGCCTGCTGGTCGCCGCCGCGGTGGAGAGCGGTGCCAGGACGGTGGTGATCGGGCTGGGCGGCTCCGGCACCAACGACGCCGGCGCCGGCATGCTCGCCGCGCTGGGGATGACCCCGCTCGACGATGCCGGTGCCGCGCTCCCGTACGGCGGGGCGGCGTTGACCGCGATCGCCGCGCTGGACGGCTCACCCCGACTGCGCGGCGCCCGGCTGGTCGCCGCCACCGACGTGGACAACCCGCTGCTCGGCCTGCACGGCGCGAGCAACGTGTTCGGGCCGCAGAAGGGCGCCGACCGGTCCGACGTGCTGCTGCTCGATGCCGCCCTGGAGCGCTTCGCGGCGGTGCTGGAGCGGGACCTGCCCACCTGCCCCGCCGGGCTCGGCGCGCTGCCCGGCGGCGGGGCCGCCGGCGGCATCGGCGCGGCCATCCTCGCCCTGGGCGGCGGCTGCGAGTCGGGTATCGGCCTGGTCACCCGGGCCACCAGGCTGGACGACGCACTGGACACCGTCGACCTGGTGATCACCGGTGAGGGGTCGTTCGACCACCAGTCGCTGCGCGGGAAGGTGGTCGCCGGGGTGGCCGGCGCGGCGCGGGACCGTGGTGTGCCCTGCGTGGTGGTGGCCGGCCAGGTGAGCACCGGCCGACGGGAGGCCTCCTCGGCGGGGGTTACCGACGCGTACAGCCTGGTCGAGCACTTCGGCGGGGAGGAGCGCGGCGGGCTCGCCGCCGCGCTGAGCCGGCCCGCGGACGGGCTGCGCGAGCTGGGGGCCCGGCTGGCCCGGCAGTGGAGCCGCTGAGCGCCCCGGTCGGGCGACCGGAGCGCTCAGGACCGGGACGACCTGCGGCGGGGGTCACGCCACCGGGGTAAGTCCGGCCGGGGCGGCGTACGATCGGATTTGGACCACACCGGGAATCACTGGACGGCGCGCGGCGTTGGCCAGTGCGTCCGGACCCATACCGCGCAGGGAGACTTCCACGTGACCACGCCAGCGCAGACCGAGTCGACCGAGGCTCAGGCCCCTACTTCCGTCGTCCTCACCGACGTCGCGGCGCAGAAGGTCAAGGCCCTGATCGAGCAGGAGGGCCGCGACGACCTGCGGCTCCGGGTTGCGGTGCAGCCGGGCGGCTGTTCCGGCCTGCGGTACCAGCTCTTCTTCGACGAGCGTTCGCTCGACGGTGACGTCGTCACCGATTTCGGCGGTGTCGAGGTCGTCGTCGACCGGATGAGCGCTCCGTACCTTTCCGGGGCGACCATCGACTTCGCCGACCGGATCGACGCTCAGGGCTTCACCATCGACAACCCCAACGCGGGCAACTCCTGCGCCTGCGGCGACTCGTTCAACTGAGTCGCGCCACACGCACCAGCACGACGGGGCCGTCCCACGGGACGGCCCCGTCGTCGTCTGGGTAACGTCCGGTCCCAGCCGCCCACAGCGGTGTCGATCCGTCCGGCGGGGCGGAAATGGGGCCGGTAGGCTGACCGCGCCGTGCTCCCGACCCCGAGGGTTGACATGAAGATCGCCGTGACCGGCTCGATCGCCACCGATCACCTGATGAGCTTCCCCGGCCGGTTCGCCGACCAGCTCATCGCCGATCAGTTGCACAAGGTTTCCCTCTCCTTCCTGGTGGACGACCTGGTGCTGCGCCGAGGCGGGGTGGCGGCGAACATCTCGTTCGGCATGGGCCAGCTCGGGCTGCGCCCGGTGCTGCTCGGCGCGGTGGGTGCCGACTTCGCCGACTACCGCTCGTGGCTGGAGCGGCACGGCGTGGACTGCGACTCGGTACACATCAGCGAGGTCGCGCACACGGCCCGGTTCGTCTGCACCACCGACACCGACATGTGCCAGATCGCGTCCTTCTACGCCGGCGCGATGAGTGAGGCCCGCAACATCGAGCTCGCCCCGGTCGCCGACCGGCTCGGCGGGTTGGACCTGGTGCTGGTCAGCGCCAACGACCCGGAGGCGATGCTGCGGCACTCGGCCGAGTGCCGCACCCGGGGGTACGCCTTCGCCGCCGACCCGTCCCAGCAGCTCGCCCGGATGGGCGGCGAGGACGTGGTGGCGCTGATCGAGGGCGCCGAGTACCTGATGACCAACGACTACGAGAAGTCGCTGCTGCAGAGCAAGGCGCAGCTGAGCGACGACCAGCTGTTGGAGCTGGTCAAGGTGCGGGTCACCACGCTGGGCAAGCACGGCGTGGAGATCGCCGGGCGGGGTATGGACCCGATCCACGTGCCGATCGCGCGGGAGACCCGGGCGGTCGACCCGACCGGGGTGGGTGACGGCTTCCGTGCCGGCTTCTTCACCGCGCTGTCCTGGGGGCTGGGCCTGGAGCGGGCCGCCCAGGTCGGCTCGCTGCTGGCGACGTTGGTCCTGGAGACCGTCGGCACCCAGGAGTACGAGGTCCGCCGCGACCTGTTCGTCAAGCGCCTCGCCGAGTCGTACGGCGACACGGCCGCCGATGAGGTCCGCCCGCACCTCCTGCCGTGAATGATCTTCTGGTCGCTCGGCGCGCGGCGCTCGCCGGCGCCGCCGTCGGCCTGCGGTACTTCGCCGCCCTCGCCGAGCTTCCCCGGGAGCTGAAGTCCGACGGCAGCGTCGTCACCGAGGCCGACCGCGCGGTTGAAGCCGCCATCCGAGAGGTGTTGTGCGACGCCCGACCAGACGATGCCGTTCTCGGTGAGGAAGCCGGACAGACCGGCGGGGGCAGCCGTCGCTGGATCGTCGATCCGATCGACGGCACCGCGCTCTTCGTGGACGGTGATGACCGGTGGCTTGTTCTCGTCGCGCTGGAGGAGGCTGGCGAGATCGTTGCCGGGGTGGCCGTCGTCCCCGCGCAGGGGCGGATCTGGTGGGCGCAGCGAGGCTGCGGCGCCTTCGAGGCCGACATCTCCGGCGTGAGCCTGCGTGACGAACGCCGGATCTTCGTCTCCCGCGACGGCCAGGGCGGCTTGGCGGGGAGCATGCTCGGCGTCATTCCCACCGACGGGGAGCTCTCGCCGTCCGAACGTGAGCTGATCGCACCGCTGAGTGCGGTGGCCACGACCGTGCCGTGGGGCATCCACGCGGCGCTACTCGTAGCTCGCGGGCAATTGGATCTCACCGTTCAGGTGCGGGGGCAGGTCTGGGACTTCGCGGCGACGTCACTGATCGTCGAGGAGGCTGGCGGCCGCTTCAGTGGCCTTGACGGCCAGCAACGGCCCGCGCCCGGCCCGGCTCTCTTCGCCCGCAGCGCCGCCCTGCATGCCGCCGCACTGCAGATCCTCACCGCCCCGCACCGCACCGCCCCGCCCCGCGCCGCGCCGCCCCGCACCGCAGACGTTAATAGGGGACCCCTGCTATACCGCAGGCGTTAGTAGGGGACCCCTCCTTTCACGTCAGTGGGCGCGGCGGATGTCGTAGGCGGGCCCGTCGGGGCCGGTGATGGCGGCTAGGAACTCCTGGCCACGCATCCGGCACCAGGCGGGGATGTCGACCGCCGCCGCGGGGTCGTCGGCGAGCACCCGGACCACCGTGCCGACCGGCACCTCGGGCATCCGTCGGGCCGCCGCGATCACGGGCAGCGGGCAGCGCTGGCCCCGGCAGTCGAGCACCTCGTCCGGCATGGTCACCGTCCCATTCTCCCGTGCGACGCCGTCACAGCCCCACCACTCCGGCCTCGGCGCGCAGGTCGGCGACGATCCCGGGCAGTTCGGCGAGGAACCTCTCGACGTCCGCCTCGGTCGTCCCGGGGTGCAGGCTGACCCGGACGTTGCCGTGCGACAGCACTCCCATCGCCTCCAACACGTGCGACGGGCGCAGCGTCGACGACGTACAGGACGAGCCGGACGACACCGCGAAGCCGCGCCGGTCCAGCGCGTGCAGCAGCGCCTCGCCGTCGACGTACAGACAGGAGAAGGTCACCAGGTGGGGGAGCCGGAGCACCGGGTCACCCACCACCTCCACGTCGGGCACCTCGGCCGGCACCCGCGCCCGGATCCGGTCCACCAGCGGCGCCAGCCGGGCCGCCTCGGCCGCGGCGTCGCCCCCCGCCGCGCGCAGGCTCGCCGCCGCCGCCACCACCGCGGGCAGGTTCACCGACCCGGGGGTACGCCCACCCTCCCGCTCGTCGGCCGGCCAGGGTGACTCCCAGCGGGTGCCCTTGCGTACCGCCAGCAGTCCCACCCCGGGCGGGCCGCCCCACTTGTGTGCGCTGGCCGTGAGCACCGACCAGCCCGCCGGCAGGGGCACCCGACCGACCGACTGCGCGGCGTCGACGTACAGCGGCACGCCGGCGTCGGCGCACGCGGCGGCCGCCTCGGCGACCGGTTGTACCGTGCCCACCTCGTGACTGGCCGTGATCAGCGCCGCCAGGGCGACCCCGGGGGCGCGGACCGCGTCCGACCAGGCGGGCAGCTCCAGCCGGCCCAGCCGGTCGACCGGGACCGGGGCGACGTCGCCACCCGCCGCGGCGTGCCGCTCCGCGGCGTGCAGCACCGCGGAGTGCTCGATCGCCGAGTGCACCAGCGTCGAGCCGACCCGCCGCCGACCCGTCAGGCCGCCGAGCACCGCGCCGTGCGCCGCCGTCGTACCGCTGGGGGTGAAGGAGAGCTCGTCGGCGCGGACGCCGAGCGTCTGCGCGGCCGCCTCGCGGGCGGCGTCGAGCAGTTGCCGGGCCCGACGGGCCTGGGTGTAGAGCTTGCCGGGATCGGCCCAGCCGTCCTCGAGGGCGGCCAACAGGGCCTGCCGGGCGACCGGATGCAGCGGCGCGGCGGTCGCCGCGTCCAGGTAGACCGGGGATGCACTCACGGATCCCTACGCTATATCGGCGGTATGCCCAAGGTTCCCCCCGTTGGGGGCGGACAGTGACCCCACCACGGCCGAGTCCGCCATGGTCGAGTAATCTGCGACCGTCGGTGACGCCTTTGCCGCCGGTGCTGAGAGAAGGACGCACCGCGGCGCGCTAGGGAGGCAGGACCAGGTGGTCGCAAGGAGTTCGGAGGTACGGCCGACGGCCGTACGGCACAGCGCTTACCCAGGGGCCGGTGGACGCCGGCGGAGCGGTGCTGGCCGGCTGGCCGGGCTCGGTCTCGGTGGCGTGGCGCTGCTGGTCCTGCTCACGGGCTGTGACGTAGGCCAGGCGTTCGACGGTTTCGGCTGGCCGCAGGGCGGCATCTCGGCCGAGTCCCGGCGGATGTACGACCTGTGGATCGCCTCGTGCGTCGCCGCGCTCGCGGTCGGCGTCTTCGTGTGGGGCCTGATCTTCTGGTGCGTCGTGCGGTACCGCAAGCGCGGCAACGCGCTGCCGGTGCAGACCCGCTACAACCTGCCGATGGAGTTCCTCTACACCATCGCGCCGATCCTGATCGTCTCCGTGCTCTTCTACTACACGGCGATCGTGCAGACCGACGTGAACAAGCTGTCGAAGAACCCGGACGTGACGGTCGAGGTCGTCGCCTTCAAGTGGAACTGGCAGTTCAACTACCGCGACGGTCAGGGCACCGAGGCGCGCACCACCGCCTCGACGCTCGGCACCAGCGAGGTCATCCCGGTGCTGGTGCTCCCGACCAACCGGTCCATCCGGTTCGAGGAGACCAGCCGCGACGTCATCCACTCGTTCTGGGTGCCGGAGCTGCTGTTCAAGCGGGACGTCATGCCGGGCAAGATCCGCAACGTGTTCGAGGTCTCCAGCCTGGAGGCCGAGGGCGCCTACGTCGGCCGCTGCGCCGAGCTGTGCGGCAGCTACCACGCGTTCATGAACTTCGAGCTGCGGGTCGTCTCGCCGGAGAAGTACGACCAGTTCCTGGCGGCCAAGCAGGGCGGCAAGTCCACCCAGGACGCGTTGACCGCGATCGGTGAGGCTCCGTACGCGCAGACGACCGAGCCGTTCGACACCCGGCGGACGCGGGACAACTTCAACCCGGACAAAGCTCCGGCCGGCGCGGGAAGCTGAGGCAACGGCATGAAGACCGAATGGCGTATCTTCCTGATCATCGCCGCCTTCCTGGCCGGCGCCACGATCCTCTACGGCGCCTGGACGAACGGCGAGTCCGGCGGTGTCGAGTGGGTGGGCACGGTGGCCCTGCTGCTGTCCTTCCTGCTCTGCTCGATGTGCGGCGGCTTCTTCTGGTTCGTCTCCCGCCGTATCGACCTGCGCCCGGAGGACCGGGCCGACGCCGAGATCGCCGACGGCGCCGGTGAGATCGGCTTCTTCAGCCCCGGCAGCTACTGGCCGTTCGGCCTGGCGCTGGCCGCCGCGACGGCCGGCCTGGGCCTGGTGTTCTGGCAGTTCTGGCTGCTCGGCGCCGGTCTGTTGGCGGTCATCTTCGCCGCCTGCGGGCTGCTGTTCGAGTACTACAGCGGCACCCGGCGCACCGCCGAACACTGATCGACCCGGTCGCCGTCGCGACCGACCCGCACGACAACGAAGGCCCGTTCCCCACTGGGGAGCGGGCCTTCGTGTTGCGCGCTCGGGCGGCGCGGCGCGGGTTGCGCGCTCAGGCGGCGCGGCGCGGGGTGAGCCGGTGGCGGCGACGATCGGCCAGCCGGGTGGCGCGGAAGGCGAAGGTGGCGATCACCACGGCGGACCCGCAGCGGGCGCAGATCAGCTCGGGACAGTCGGTGCCGTGGCCGTCGACGCAGGGCGGCGCCGCGAACGGCGTCACGCCCTCGCAGACGTCGCAGTAGAGCTCGCGGTCCGACACGGGCGTCTCCTCTCACTCCGGTTGGGCTCGCCCCGAGGGCGAAGAACTACTCGGCTGTAGTTTCCCATCCGGGTCCGACACATCCCGGTCAGCTGGTGGCGGTCTCGATCCAGCGGTCGAGGGTGGCGGCCGCCGCGCCGGAGTCGATCGACTCGGCCGCGCGGGCCATGCCGGCGCGCAGGGCTTCGGTCAGATCGCCGTCCAGAGGACCCTGGGTGGCCAGTGCCGCCGCCGCGTTGACCAGCACCGCGTCCCGAACCGGTCCGGTCTCGCCGGCCAGCAGGCGACGGGTCACGCCGGCGTTGTAGGCGGCGTCACCGCCGCGCAGGTCGGCGAGGGTGGCCCGGGGTACCCCGAGGTCCGTAGCGTCCAGCACGGCCTCGCGTACGGTGCCGCCCTGTGCCGCCCAGACCCGGGTCGGTGCGGCGGTGGTGAACTCGTCCAGCCCGTCCTCGCCGCGCATCACCAGCACCGAGTCGCCACGGGCGGCGAAGACGCCGGCCATCACCGGAGCCATCCGTGGATCGAAACAGCCGACGGCGCCGGCGCGGGGCCGGGCCGGGTTGGTCAGCGGGCCGAGGAAGTTGAACACGGTGGGCACGCCCAGCTCCCGCCGGATCGGGCCGGTGTGCCGCATGCCGGGGTGGAACCGGGCCGCGAAGCAGAACCCGATGCCGGCCTCGGTGACGCAGCGGACGATCGCGTCCGGGTCGAGGTCCAGCGGGACGCCGAGGAACTCCAGCAGGTCGGCGGTGCCACAGGAGGAGGACGCCGCCCGGTTGCCGTGCTTGACCACCCGGACGCCGGCCCCGGCCACTACCAGCGCGGCCATGGTGGAGATGTTGACCGTGTGGGCGAGGTCGCCACCGGTGCCCACCACGTCCAGCGCGGTCGAGCGCAGCTCGTCGGGCAGGTCGACCGGGACCGCCCGGCTGAGCATGGTCTCGACCAGCCCGGCCAGCTCGGCCGAGGTCTCGCCCTTGGCCCGCAGCGCCACCGCGAACCCGGCGACCTGCGCGGCGCCCGCCGAGCCGGCCATGATCTCGCCCATCGCCCAGGCGGTGTCGGCGGTGGACAACTCGTCGCCGCGCAGCAGCGCGTTGAGCAGGTGCGGCCAGGTCCGATCGCCCATGGCGGGCCTCCCGAGCGTACGAAGTGCGGGTGGGCTGGAACCGGCGCCAGCGGATCCGGCGCCGTGACGGTGCCGGAGAGCGGGGGACGTCAGGCGGGTGCGTGCGTCCGCAGCAGCTCGGCCACCGTGCTGCCGGTGGTCACCGGGTCGAGCGGGTGCACCAGCGTCGCGTCGACCTCGGCGTACGCGGCGAGCCATCGGTCGGCGGCGCGGGCGATGACCACGCAGGTCGGGGGCGCGTCGTCCCGGTCGTCCTTGACCTGCCGGGCGATGCCGATGCCGCCGCCCGGGCTCGCCTCGCCGTCGAGCAGCATGAGGTCGATCTCATAGTCGTCGACGAGCCGGATCGTCTCGGCGTAGGTCGACGCGTCGACGAACTCGATCTGCAGCCCGGGTGCGGGCCGGGTGCCGACGGCCATCCGCATCCGGTCACGGACCTGCGGGTCGTCGCTGTAGAGCAGGACGGTGCACAGACGATCGCTCATGGCTAGATTGCGCTCCCACCTCGTAGCTGCTCGCAGATCGTACCGGTCGGCGTGACGTAGCTGACATCCCGCCCGGTCGGCGTACCGTCGGCGCAGCTCAGACCGCGGTGCCGGCGGCGCGCTCGCGGGCCTCCTGGCGGTCCAGCTCGCGGTCGATCCGGCGGGCCTCCCGCTCGGACTGCTTGACCCACTGCACGACCAGCACCGCCAGCATGGTCACGCTGACGAACTCGCCGCCGGCCCAGAGAATGCCGCCGGCCAGCACCTGGTCGTCCCAGGGGTCGGCCCAGCCCAGGTTGAGCGACGGGTACCAGTCGCCGCCGAAGAGCGTGGTGCTCTGCATGATGGTGAGCCCGAGCACGGTGTGGAACGGCACGGAGAGCAGCATGAGCAGCGCCCGCGCCGGGTACGGCCAGCGGCCGGGCAGCGGGTCGAGGCCGAGCAGCGGCCAGAAGAAGACGCAGCCGGTCATGATGAAGTGCGCGTGCACCAGCTCGTGGGCCCAGGCGTGCTCCAGGGTGAAGTGGTACAGGCCACTGAAGTAGAGCGCGAACGGGTTGACCACGAAGATCGCGAACGCCACCAGCGGGAAGCTGTAGACCCGGGCGACGCGGCTGTGCACGATCGCCAGAAGGCGCTTGCGGGGCCGGACCGGCAGGGTCCGCAGGGCCAGCGTCATCGGCGCGCCGAGCGCCAGGAAGATCGGCGCCACCATGGACAGCACCATGTGCTGGATCATGTGCACCGACAGCAGCGCGGTGTCGTAGGCGTGCAACCCGCTGACCGTGACCAGGGCGATGCCGCCCAGGCCGGGGCCGAGGAAGAACACGGTACGCAGGACCGGCCAGCGGTCGCCGCGCATCCGCAGCCGGTACACCCCGTAGAGGTAGAGGCCGGCCGCGAGCACCAGGCCGAGGGCCAGCCAACTGTCCAGCCGGGTCTCGGTCAGCACGGCGCCGACGGTGAACGGCGGCGGGGTCGCCTCGGCCCCGGCGGCCAGCGTCGGGGTGGCCGCGAGCACACTGGCCGGGACGGCCGAGGTGGCGGCGAAGATCGGATCGACGTGCAGCACGCTTTTCAGGCTAGGCCAGGCGAACCGGACCCCGACGGTCGGGCCACGGAAGGCGTGGGTTTGCCACCCCGCTGATCGCCGGCCCCGGTCAGGGGCAATAATGACGGCGTGACTGCGGCCCCAGCCATTGACAAGAGCCGGATCCACTCTCTGACACGACCAAACATGGTCAGCGTCGGGACGATCGTGTGGCTCTCCAGCGAACTCATGTTCTTCGCGGCGTTGTTCGCGATGTACTTCTCCATCCGCGCTGCGGCGCCGGAGCAATGGGAGAAGCACACCGAGTCGCTGAACATTCCGTACGCGACCACCTTCACGGTGATCCTGGTCCTCTCCTCGGTGACCTGCCAGCTTGGCGTCTTCGCGGCCGAGAAGGGCGATGTGCACGCGCTGCGGCGCTGGTTCACCGTCACCTTCGTGATGGGCCTGATCTTCGTGCTCGGCCAGGTGAACGAGTACCGCCACCTGGTGGAGGACGGCGTCAAGATCAACGTCGACGGCTACGGCTCGATGTTCTACCTGACGACCGGCTTCCACGGCCTGCACGTGACGGGCGGTCTGATCGCCTTCATCATCTTCATGGTCCGCACGACCATGGGCCGGTTCACCCCGGCGCAGGCGACCTCGGCGATCGTCGTGTCGTACTACTGGCACTTCGTCGACGTCGTGTGGATCGGGCTGTACGCCATGATCTACTGGCTCCAGTGATCTTGGCGCGTCACGTACCGCACCGCTGCTTCGTCCCCTGAGACAAGGTCCAACCGGTTAAGGACACAGGTCATGACTTCTGACAACGACCGCCGACGCGGTCTGCTCGCGCGGCTGCGCGAGCGGCCCGCCGCGCGCAGCAGGGGCCGCCGCCGGCTGGGTGCCGCGGTCCGGCTGTTCGCGGCGCTGATGCTCGCCGGCGGCGCCTACACCGTCTTCGCCCCCGGTGCCCAGGCGCAGGACAATCCGCCGCTGACCGGCGCCGCAGCCGAGGGCAAGGCGCTGTTCGACGTGAGCTGTGTGACCTGCCACGGACGCAACGCCCAGGGCGTCGAGGGTCGCGGACCGAGCCTGATCGGCGTCGGCGCGGCCTCGGTCGAGTTCCAGGTCAGCTCCGGCCGGATGCCGCTGGCCCGCCAGGAGGCCCAGGCGCACCGTAAGCCGCCGGTCTTCACCGACGAGCAGGTCCGCCAGCTCGGCCAGTACATCCAGGAGCTGGGCGGCGGCCCGGTCGTTCCGGAGGGCGACGACCTCCACGAGAACGGCAACGTCGCGGCCGGCGGCGAGCTGTTCCGGATCAACTGCTCCCAGTGCCACGCCTTCGGCGGTGGCGGCGGTGCGCTCTCCTCGGGCAAGTTCGCCCCGAGCCTGCACCCGGCCACCGACCGGCAGATCTACGCGGCGATGCTGAGCGGCCCGCAGAACATGCCGGTGTTCGGCGACAACCAGCTTCGGCCGGAGCAGAAGGCCGACATCATCGCGTACATCCAGGAGACGCTGAAGCGCGACCAGGACCCGGGTGGGTTGAACCTCGGTCGGTACGGGCCGTCCACCGAGGGCCTGGCGATCTTCCTGGTTGGCATTGTGGCGCTCGTCTTCGCTAGCCTGTGGATTGCGGGTAAGTCGTGACCGAGCGGATCATCCGATTCAGTGCTGTGGTGCCGCTCGGCGCCACCCGTAGCGAGGTGACGGCATGAGCACGCACACCGAGCACCAGGCCCCGCAGGGCCAGGAACCGCTCGACCTGAACGCCCCCGGTGTGACCCGGTTCGACATCGTCCGTGAGGGCGCGCGCCGGGACGACATCGAGATCGTCCACTACGAGCAGCAGGTGCTGCCCGGGACCAAGGCCGAGCGCCGGCTGACCCGGGTGGTGGCCGGGTTCTTCCTGATCACCGGTCTGGCGGCGACCGCCTTCCTGGCCATCTACATCTGGTGGCCGTGGCAGTACGAGCCGGGCCGTGGCGGCGACAAGTTCTACACCCCGCTGCTCGGCGCCACGCTCGGCGTGGCCCTGCTGGCCGTCGGTTTCGGCATCCTGACCTGGGGCAAGAAGTTGCTGCCCAAGGAGGTCTCGATCCAGGACCGGCACGAGGGCGCGGTGGACGAGGAGAGTCGTTCCATCACCGGCCAGACCATGCTCTACATGGCCGACGAGCTGGGTGTGAAGCGTCGTCCGCTGCTCGGCATCTCGCTGCTGGCCGGTCTCGCGCCGGTCGCCGCGGTCGCCGCCGCTCCGCTGGTCGGCGGTCTGATCTCGCAGCCGCACAAGAACAACCAGATGTTCACCACCGGGTTCGCCACGAGCGAGGGTGGCCAGCGCATCCGTCTGGTCCGCGAGGACGGTCGGCCGATCCGGCCGGCGGACATCAGCGCCGGCGGCCAGCTCACCGTCTTCCCGGGCATCGAGGAGGGCGTGAGCAACAAGCACGCCGACTCCCCGACGCTGCTGATCCACCTGCGGGACTCCGACGCGCAGCAGTCGCGCCAGGCCAACGAGCGGGTCGGCCACGGCGACTACATGTGGGGCAACTACGCGGCGTTCTCCAAGATCTGCACGCACGCCGGCTGCCCGGCGAGCCTGTACGAGCAGCAGACCAACCGGCTGCTCTGCCCGTGCCACCAGTCCCAGTTCCTGATCACCGACAATGCCCGGCCTGTCTTCGGCCCCGCCAGCCGGCGGCTGCCGCAGCTGCCGATCGAGGTGGACTCCGAGGGCTTCTTCGTGGCGAAGTCCGACTACACCGAGACCGTCGGGCCCGACTTCTGGGAGCGGCCATGAAGCGTCGAAAGTTTGACCTCGCAGCGACGCCCGGCAAGGCCGCGGTGGGAGTGGACGACCGCTTCCAGGTGGCCACCCCGCTGCGCAAGCTGCTGAACAAGGTCTTCCCGGACCACTGGTCGTTCCTGCTCGGCGAGATCGCGCTGTTCTCGTTCATCGTCCTGCTGCTGACCGGTGTGTTCCTGACCTTCTTCTACGAGCCGGCGATGACCGAGGTGGTCTACGACGGCAGCTACGCCCCGCTGCAGGGCACGCCGATGTCCGCCGCGTACGCCTCCAGCCTGGACCTGTCGTTCGACGTCCGTGGCGGTCTGGTGATGCGGCAGATGCACCACTGGGCGGCGCTGCTGTTCATGGCCGCGATCGTCGTGCACATGCTGCGGGTGTTCTTCACCGGCGCCTTCCGCAAGCCGCGCGAGACCAACTGGATCATCGGCTCGCTGCTGTTCTGGGTCGGCTTCCTGGCCGGCTTCACCGGCTACTCGCTGCCGGATGACGGCCTGTCCGGCACCGGCCTGCGGATCGCCTCGGCGATCATGCTGTCCATCCCGGTGGTCGGCTCCTGGCTCACCTCGTCGATCTTCGGCGGGGAGTTCCCCGGCACGATCATCATCAGCCGGTTCTTCATCGCCCACGTGCTGCTCATCCCGGGTCTGCTGCTCGCTCTGATCAGCGTCCACCTCGGCCTGGTGTTCAAGCAGAAGCACACCCAGTGGCCCGGCCCCGGCCGGACCAACGGCAACGTGGTCGGTGAGCGGATGTTCCCGCGCTACGCGATCAAGCAGGGCGGCTTCTTCATGGTCGTCTTCGGCGTCATCGCGCTGATGGGCGGTCTGTTCCAGATCAACCCGATCTGGCTGTTCGGCCCGTACGAGGCGTGGGTGGTCTCGGCGGCCAGCCAGCCCGACTGGTACGTCATGTTCCTCGACGGCTCGACGCGACTCATGCCGGCGTGGCAGATCACCATCCCGATCGGCGACGAGTACGTCATTCCGCCACTGTTCTGGCCGACGGTCGTACTGCCCGGCATCCTGGTGGGCCTGTCGACGATGTACCCGTTCCTGGAGGCCCGGAACCTCAAGGACCGCAAGAGCCACAACCTGCTCCAGCGGCCCCGTGACGTTCCGGCCCGCACCGCGGTCGGTGCCATGGCGGTCTCGTTCTACATCGTGTTGACGCTCTCCGGCGCCAACGACGTAATCGCGGACAAGTTCCAGATCAGCCTGAACGCGATGACCTGGGCCGGCCGGGTCGGCCTGCTGGTGGTCCCGCCGCTGGCGTACTACATCACCTACCGGCTGTGCCTGGGTCTGCAGCAGCACGACCGGGAGGTGCTCGCGCACGGCGTGGAGACCGGCATCATCCGGCGTATGCCGGACGGTCGGTTCGTCGAGGTGCACCAGCCGCTCAGCGCGGCGAACGGGCACGCCGACGGCCACGGCGAGCTGGACTACGTCGGCTGGGTGGTCCCGAAGAAGATGAACCGGCTCGGGGCCCTCGGCCCGGCGGTCCGGGGCTTCTTCTACCCGATCGAGAAGCCGGTCGAGGCGCCGGTCTCGCCGGGTCACCCGCCGGTCGAGGCACGGCCCGAGCGCGAGGAGATCGGCAGCGGCGAGAGCCGCCGCTGACCGCCCGAACGCAGCGTCCCGAGGCGCCCGCCGGAACTCCGGCGGGCGCCTCGGCGTTTGTCCCCCCACCGCCCATCCGACCAGGAGTCGGACGGCCACGGCGGGACCGGTCGACCCCGCGCGACAGGCGATCGCAGGAATAACCCCGGTGAGCCGGGTATCCGTGCGGTCCAACGTCTCAAGGGGGGGAAGCATGTTGGGTATCAAACGCCTCGGCCTGTTGGCCGCGCTGGTACTGGTCGGCGTTGCGCCGGCTGCGGCCGCGCAGGCCGCGGCACAGCCGTCGACGCAGGACACCCAGTATCTGCAGGCGGTGCACCAGGTCAACCTGTTCGAGATCACCGCCGGTGACCTGGCCCAGCAGAAGGGCCAGAACCAGGGGGTCAAGGACCTGGGCGCGATGCTGAAGACCGACCACACCCAGCTGGACCAGACGGTGCAACAGACCGCGTCCCAGCTGAACGTTCAGTTGCCGAACGAGCCCAGCGCCGATCAGCAGGCGGTGCTCGACCGGCTCAACAACGCCAGCGGTGAGAAGTTCGATCGGGAATGGGTGACCGCCGAGCTGGCCGGTCACGTCCAGAGCATCCAGGCCACCCAGACGGAGATCTCGCAGGGCTCCGAGCAGTCGGTGGTCCAGTTGGCTCAGACCGCCCTGCCGACGCTGCAGGCGCACTACGACGCACTTGTCGAGCTGGCCAACGAGTTGGGCATCCCGGTCCCGCAGACCAGCGCCAGCGGTACGCCCAGCCCGGGCGGCACCGAGTCGCCGGCTCCGGGTGGCGGCACTGAGTCGCCGGCTCCGGGCGGCGGCACCACCGAGTCGCCCGCTCCGGGCGGCGGCACCACCGAGGTGCCGGCTCCCAGCGAGAGCTGACGTACCGGCAGCAAGCAGACGGCCGGTCCACCCGCTCGGGTGGACCGGCCGCCGTGCGTATCGGATCAGTCGGCGCTGGCCAGGCCGATCGCGAACGCCTCCTCCAGATCGAGCTGGGAGTACGCCCGGAACGCGATGTGCGACTCGGTGTTGAGCACGCCCGGCACCTTGGAGATGCTGCCCGCGATGACCTCGGCGATCTGGTCGAACTCGCGGACCCGGACGATGGCGATGAGGTCGACGTGCCCGGCCACCGAGTAGACCTCGCTGACGCCGGGGAGGTTGGCGAGGGTCTCCGCCACCTCGGGGATCGCGTCGGTGGCGCAGTCGATCAGCACGATCGCGGTGATCACGGGACATTTCTCCGTTCGTCGGCGTCGTCGCTCATGGTAGATGTTCCCGCCTGGCCAGGGTCGGGCGGCGCTGACACCCGAGAGCGGTATACCTGTGAGTCATAGATATGACTCACAGGTATACCGCTCGCACCAGTTGTTCGACGGATCCGACCTGCCGACGCCCGCAGGCAGGCGTCGGCATGGTTCAGCCGTACGTAGTGGCCCGCACGGTACCGCCATCGCCGAACCGGATCACGTCCTTGAGCCGCTCGCCGTCGCGCACGGTCGCGCCCGGCCACACCACGGTGCGGCACACGTCGCCGGCCACCCGTGCGCCCGCGCCGACGACCGACTCCGCGCAGCGACCGGTGACCGTGGCGGTCGGTTCGACCAGGGTGCCGCCGGCCGCCGCGTGCAGGTTGGCCGTCAGGTAGTCGGCCGGGGTGCCGGTGTCGTAGAAGGTGCCCGGGTAGGGCACCACCTCCAACGCCCCGGCCGCCTCGGCCGGCCGCCAGACCGCGCGTACCAGGTCGGAGAAGACAACCGGCAGGTCGCGGACCAGCCGCCAGGGCAGCAGCGAGAAACCGGTGAAGCAGTGCCCGGCGAACGTGCCGGGGGCGGCCGGGTCCGCGGCGGGCTGACCGAGCAGGCGTACGCGGAACCCGTCCCAGCCGTCCAGTAGCGCGGCGATATCCGGGCCCGGGGGAGCCGTCGGGTCGGCCAGGTACGCGTCCGCGTTGCCGACCAGCACCGGCCGTCCGTCGATCCAGTCCCGCAGGTTGGCCACCCCGCCCGCGGTGCCGAGCGGGTCTCCGGGCTCCACCGACAGGTGGGCGCGGTCACCGACGTGCGTGACCACCTGGTCGGCGAGGTAGCAGGCGTTCACCGCGACCCGTCCGGGACCGGCGAGGCCGAGCCCGGCCAGCCGGGCCAGCGCCCGGTCCAGCAGCGGTACGTTGCCCACCGGGCAGAGCGCCTTCGGGACCCGTTCGGTGAGCGGGCGCAGCCGGGTGCCCTCGCCGGCGGCGAGCACCACGGCGCACACCTGCGGCCGCTGGTCGCCCACGCGCCCGTCGGTCGTCGGCGTGCTGCCCGCCCCGGTCACGGCGCGGTGTCCGGCACCGGTGGCGGAAACTGCCCGGTCAGCGGCCCGATGTCGTAGTACGCGAGCAGCCGCGCGGTCGGCCAGGTGAGCTTGGGCAGGTCGTCCAGCGGGTGCCAGGCGGCCTCGAAGACCTCCGCGCCGTCCACCGCCAGCTCGGTGCTGGACGCCGGCACCTCGACCTCGAAGACCATGTCCACCCAGCCCTTCGCGTGCACGATCGCGTTCGGCACCGCGGGGCGCAGCCGGGACGGGGGCAGCCGGATTCCGGACTCCTCGAACAGCTCGCGGGCCGCGCCCACCACCGGGGCCTCACCCCGGTTGAGCAGGCCGGCGGGCAGCGACCAGGCCTTGCCGGGCGGCTGGCGCAGCATCAGCAGCCGGCCCGCGCCCGTCGCCTCGGCGTCCCGGACCAGGGTCACCGCGCCGACGATGTACTTGGGCACGGCCAGCCGGACCAGACGGCGGCGAACCGGCAACGGCAGCCGGTAGAACGCCTGGTAGAACATGGCCCGACCGGTGGCGCGGGAGCGGGGGATCATGACCCCAGGCTAGTGGTCACGAATGTCCCTCGGACGCGCTGGGGGCCGCCGGCTCACTGCCGATGGTCGACCAGGTCGATGAGCTGGCGTACCACGGTGTCCGGTTCGATCACCCGGTCGAAGACCGCGACCAGCAGGGTCTCCAGGTCGGGGTAGCCCAACTCCTCGGAGAGGCGCAACAGCGGCAGGTCGCTGGCGAGGCCGCGGTTGTGCTGGCGCAGGGCGAGGCCGATGGTGGCCCGGCCCAGGCGGACCTTGTCGCTGATCGTGATGCCCGGCTCGGTGTGCTCGGCGAACCACCGGTTGATCTGCATCTGCGCGCTCGGCGACTTGACGAAGCCGAGCCACTCCCGGCGCGGGCCGCGCGGCGCCACACCGGCCTCGAAGCCGTTGTCCCCGTCACTCTCGGTGAAGATCTCCACCACGTCGCCCTCGTCCAACTCCGAGCTGAGCGGCGCGAGCCGGCCGTTGATCCGGGCGGCGAGGCAGTGGTCGCCCCGCGCGCTGCCCAGCTCGTAGGCCAGGTCGACCGGCGTGGCACCGGCCGGCAGCACGATCTGCCGCCCGTCGGAGAAGACCTGGATCTGCCCCTCGGCGAGGTCACATCGCAGCGACTCGAGGAACTGCGCCGGGTCGGCGGCGTCCGGCTCCCAGTCGAGCACCCGGCGCAGCCAGTCCAACTGCTCGGCGCGGGCCGCCGCGCTGCCCCCCGTGCGGGGGAAGCGGAAGTCGGCGGCGATCCCGTACTCGGCCGAGCGGTGCATCTCCTCGGTGCGGATCAGCACCTCCACCGTGCGGTTCTGTGGGCCGCAGACACTGGTGTGCAGGGAGCGGTAGAGGTTGTTCTTCGGTGAGGCGATGAAGTCCTTGAAACGGCCGGCGACCGGTCGCCAGGTGCCGTGGATCGCGCCCAACGCGGCGTAACAGTCGGTGGCCGGACCGTCGACCACCACCGAGATGCGCGGCAGGTCGTACGGCGCGGTGTGGCCGCCGGCGATGGTGTCCTTCCAGATCGAGTAGAGGTGCCGGGGCCGGGGGCTCACCTCGGCGTCGACCCGGCTGCGGCGCAGTGCCACCCGGGCCCGGGTGACCACCGCGTCCAGGTATGCGTCCCAGCCCGGCCGGTCGTGCACGTGCCGGGCCAGCCGGGCGTGCTCGTCGGGCTCCAGGTGCAGCAGCACCACGTCGTCCAGCTCGCGTTTGAGGCTCTGGATGCCCAGCCGGTCGCAGAGCGGTACCAGCACCTCCTGGGTCTTGCGGGCGATCCGCTCGCGCGACGACGCCGAGCGCACGCCGAGCGTGCGCATGTTGTGCAGTCGGTCGGCCAGCTTGATGATCAGCACCCGGACGTCCTTGGCGGCCGCGACGATCATCTTGCGGATCGTCTCCGCCTCGGCGGCCTTGCCGTAGAACGCCTTGTCGAACTTCGTCACGCCGTCGACCAGGTGGGCCACCTCGCCGCCGAAGTCCTCGGAGAGCGCCTGGAGCGTGTAGCGGGTGTCCTCGACCGTGTCGTGCAGCAGCGCCGCCACCAGCGTGGTGGTGTCCATCCCCAGCTCGGCGCAGATCTGCGCCACCGCCAGCGGGTGGGTGATGTAGGGCTCCCCGCTCTTGCGGAACTGCCCGCGGTGCATGTTCTCCGCGATGGTGTAGGCCCGGCGCAGCACCGCGGGATCGGTGCCGGCGTGGATGCCCCGGTGGGTCCGGACCAGCTGGGTCACCGGGTCCGAGTCGGTGGTCGGCCAGGTGAGCAACGACCGCAGTCGGCGGGTGAGCGGCAGCTCACCCGACTGGGTCGGCAGGGCGCCCCCCAGGGCGGCGCCGTGTCCGGCGTCGACGTCCACGAGGGACACCTCCTCACCCCGGCCCCACGGCCACCGGGAACCGGCGGCCGGGAGCAGGCCCACGAAACGGGCAGGACTGCACTTCTCTAACAGCCTAAGCGAGTGGACGTAGTCCGATCGGACAGTTGGTCATGAGCGTTCGGTCGAGAGTTGGTGGGACGACGCGTTCTCGGCCTTCGTCAGCAGGTCACGGAAGCGGCCCGCGCCACCGGCCGGGGAGGACCAACCGGAGGACATCTCGACCAGCCGGGTCTCCGGCCGTTCCAACCAGGACAGGATGCGCTCGGACTCCTCGGCGGTGGCCGCCGGCACCGGACCGTGCCCGCCCGGCACCGTCTCGGCGGTGGCCCGGATCGCGTTCAGCGTGGGTCGCGGGTGGACGCCGGGCGGCGAGACCCCCGCGCCCGCCAGCCGACCGTGCCGGACCAGGGCCAGCTCCCAGCCGCCCCGGGCGGCCGGCCGAGCGGCGGCCAGCTCGACGATCCCGGTCAGCGCGGCCAGCCGTTGCATCCGCACGGTGGCGCGCAGCACCGCGGCCAGCCGGGACCGCACCACGGCGGCCTCCTCGTAGCGCTGGTCGTTCGAGAGCACGTCGATCCGGGCCAGCAGCGCGTCCACCACCGGCGCCGGGTCGGTGGTGGTCGCCGTGCGGAACGGCGTCGCCGCGCGGTCGTCGTACTCCTCGGGGGTGATCCGGTGTTCGCAGGGTGCCGGGCAGCGGCCCAGCTCGGCCAGCGCGCAGGCCGGCGTGACGGTGCGCAGCGAGAGCCGGTGCGTGCACTGGCGCAGCGGCACCGCGTCGTGGAAGCCCGCGGCGGCCAGCTCCGCGGCCCGCCGGGAGGTGAACGGCCCGAGGTAGGCGGTGTCGGTGGGGGAGATGTCGCGGACCACCGACAGCCGGGGGTACGGCCCGTCGGTCAGCTTGAGCCAGACCATCCGCTCCGGGTACTTCGACCGCCGGTTGTACGGCGGCGCGTGCGCGGCGATCAGCCGCAGCTCGCGGACCTCCGCCTCCAGCGAGTGCGCGCACTCGACCGCCTCGACCCGCTCGGCCGCCGCCAACATCTCGGAGATCCGGGCGCGCTTCTCGCTGGCGGTGAAGTAGCTGCGCACCCGGGTGGCGATGTCGCCGGACGTGCCGACGTAGAGCGGCCGGTCGTCGGCGGCCCGGAAGATGTAGACCCCGGGGGCCTTGGGCAGCCCTTCGGCCAGGTGCTTCTTGCGTCGCTGGGTCGGGGTGACCGCCCGGGCGAACTCGATCGCCTCGCCGACGGTGTCGACCCGGTGCCCGCCGAGCCGGGCGATCAGCCCGTGCAGCACGTCGACGGTGGCCTTCGCGTCGTCCAACGCCCGGTGGGTGGGCTGCACGGCGGTGCGGAAATAGGCGGCCAGGGTGCCCAGTTTGCGGTTGGGCACCTCGTCGCGGGTCAGCACCCGACGGGCCAGCGCCGCCGTGTCCAGAACCCGGGGGTTGGGCCACTGGTAGCCGTGCTTCGCGCAGGCGGCCTTGAGGAAGCCGACGTCGTAGGGGGCGTTGTGGGCCACCAGCACCGCGTCGGTGAGGAACTCCAGGAAGCTCGGCAACACCTGCTCGATCGGCGGCGCCGGCATCAGCATGGCCTCGGTGATCCCGGTCAGCACGGTGATGAACGGCGGGATGGGTTGGCCCGGGTTGACCAGGGTGGCCAGCACCCCCAACTGTTCGCCGCCGCGCACCTTGACCGCGCCGATCTCGGTGATGCCGCCGCCGTCCGGCGCACCGCCGGTGGTCTCCAGGTCGACCACCACGAAGGTGGTCGCGTAGAGCGGCAGCGCCGGGTCCACCCCGCCCGTCGCCGGGTCGAGACCGGCCAGCGACTCCTGGACGTACTCCGCCTGTGCCATCGGCGGCACGCTAGCGTGCCGGTCCGACACTCCCGCCACAGCGGTCCCACCAGTCAACATGGGGCTAGGATGAGAGATCGGCTCACTCACCGGGCGGTGGGCCCGGTAGCGGTGGGAGACTTGCCACATGCCCCTCACCGACCCGTCCGACGACCACCTCCCGCAGGAGGATCCGGTCGCCGTACGTGACGGTGCCGTGGGCGACCCGGATGCCGCCGAGACCGCCGCCGGCCCGGACGACGCGCCGGCCATCGAGCCCGAGCCCACCCTGCCCGAGCCGGTCCGACAGCGGATCGTGGCGTTGACCGCCGCGGTGCTGCCGGGGCTGCCCGCCGACGAGGTGCCGGTGCCGCTGCGCCGGGTGGCCAAGTTCGCCCCGAACCGTCGGGCCCGACTCGGCGCACCGGCCATCGCCGCCCAGCTCACCGCCGACCCGCTGTTCCGGCAGCGGGTCACCGCCCGGGTGCTGAGCGACGCTGGTGATCTTGGTGCTGCCGTGGTCGAGGGCACCGCCCCGGCCGCCGCCGACCCGGTTGAGGTGGCCGCGCTGGCTTACCTGGCCCGGCCGCGCGGTTGGCGGGAACTGATCGACGCCAGCGGCGCGGCGGTCCGCGCCGAGGCGGACAGCGCCGTCGTCGCCGAGCTGGTCCGCGAGGCCGAGCAGCGGGCCACCCGGGCCGAGCACGACCGGGCGGTGGCCCGGGTCGAGGCGGAGAAGCTCCGCGACGAGGTGGCCCGGGTCCGCGAGGAGTTGGGCCAACTCCGCGAGGAGTCACGCCAAGTGGCCCGCACACTGCGGGAGACCCAGGCCCGCGAGCGCAAGGCCACCGAGCTATTGGCCACCGAGCGTGGCCGGGCCGCGCGGGCCAGCGCCGAGGTGGACGCCGAACTGCGCCGGGCCCGAGCCCGGCTGGCCGAGGCCGAGGCGGCGGCCGGGGTCGCCCGGGCCAGCGCCAAGGAGGCACGCTCGGTCGACGACGCCCGACTCTGGCTGCTGCTGGAGACCATCGGCCAGGCCGCCGTCGGGCTGCGCCGGGAGCTGGCACTGGACCCGGTCGACAAGCTGCCCGCCGACTTCGTCGCCGACGCGTTCGCCGAGCAGCCGGGCACCGCCCCGGCCGGCCCGGCCGCGCGCGCCCGGGACACCGACGACCCGGCCCGACTGGACCAACTGCTCGCCCTGCCCCGGGCACACCTGGTGGTGGACGGCTACAACGTCACCAAGCGCGGCTTCGGCGAGATGTCGTTGGAGCAGCAGCGCAAGCGTCTGATCACCGGGCTGGGCGGGATCGCCGCGCAGACCGGGGACGAGGTCACCGTGGTCTTCGACGGCGCGGAGCGGATGCACGGGCTGCCACCCGCCCCGCGCGGCGTACGGGTGCTCTTCTCCCGCAAGGGCGAGACCGCCGACGAGCTGATCCGGCGACTGGTCCGCGCCGAGCCGGCGGGCCGTCCGGTGGTGGTGGTCTCATCGGACCGCGAGGTCGCCGACGGGGTACGCCGGCACGGCGCCTACCCGCTGGGGGCCGACTCGCTGCTGCGGCGGCTCGCCCGCTCCTGAGCGCACCCGGTTGACAGACCCGGATGGGCCTAGTCCGAGAAGCGGTCACCGATCCGAATGCGGTCGTAGCGAGGTTTCTGCACGCAGGACTTCTTGCTCCGGCCGCTTTCGGTGACGTAGGTGACCTGGTAGCAGGTTCGCAGGCGGCACATCTGACCCTTGCGATTGCAGGCCGACGTGGAGACCAGGTCCTTGCCCGAGACAGTTCCGTCAGTATCACCGCGCGCCCACGTCGCGATCAGCCCGATCACCACGGCGAATGCGCAGGCGATCACCGCCACCACGATGACAGGTCGTTTCGCCGATCCGCTCCGACCGCGCGGCACCACCTCGCCGCCCGGACGGTCCGACGGAGGGCGGTCATGCTCGTCAGCCATCTACCTGCCCCGATTGTCGCGCCTACCCCCGATAGTCACGGCCCCACGGTAGGAGGACTTCGCAACGGACGGGCCTCAGGCAAGGCCGACCTGCTGGATCCCGAGTCGGCGGGCGCATGGTGACCCAGGGGGCCGAGGGCTTAGGCATGGAGGAGTTCCGACGACACGCACGGTGGTGCCCCGTGGGTCTGGCGCCGAGCGGTCACCGCTTGGACGTCGTCCCCGACTACGCGGCCTTCCCGGTGTGGGAGCCGGCCGGCATGTCCTCGCCACAGCGACTCGGGATCTCCGCCGAGCTGGCTCACGACCTGCGGGCCTGGCGCGAGTGGTGGGAGCGCCACAGCGAGTACGGGGGCGGCGAGCACGCCTCCGATCCAGAGCGCGAGAGCTGGGGCGAGGTCGGACTCGTCCTGGCGGAACGGCTCGCGCGGGAGACCGGCGCGGACGTCGTCTGTTGGTGGCCCAGCGGGCCGGCGGGCAGCGACCCGAGTTGCCAGAGCTGTAGGCCTGTCCGCCGGGCTCGGTAGGGTGCGCACCTGTTCGACTGCCGACGACCGGGAGGAGTGACGTGGGCGCGAAGACGGCCCTGTTGGCGTTCGTCGAGGGTGACATCCGTTCCGCGTTGCGAGGAGCGACGCGTTCGGAACGAGTCGAGGCCGAGGTGCTGGTACGGCAGATCCACCCGGGCTGTGCGGTGACGCCTGCCGACGATGGCACGTTGCTCGACGACACCTACCCGCCGGACGACATCACCTACGCCACCAGGGTGGGTGGGGTCGAGCTGTACTGCGACCGACGGTTCATGCTCGACCGTCCCTCCGAGCTGCCGGCGCACCTGCGTCAGGCCGGGGCGGGCCGGCGGATCGTCCTGCACGGGATGCACTCGGTCGTGGACTGGCTGGGCTTCGCGGTCTGGGTGGACGGTGTGCTGGAGAGATCATTGAGTCTGTCGCCCGACGGCGGCATCCGGGAGAACATCGGCGAGCCGTACGACTTCGAGCTGCCGTACTGGGCGGGCGAGCATCCCGTCGAGGTGCTGCCGGGCGGGCCGTACCCGTTGCCGTTTCACCCCCTTGAGCTGGGTGAGGAAGCGTTGCGCGCGCTGTTCGGCTTCGTCATCGAGGGACGTCCGGACCCGACGGACATCGACGCGGAAGCCGTTTACCTGCACGGCTTCCAGGTGACGGACGCCTCCGGCGAGGAGCAGGCGGCCCCTGCAGCTCAGCTCGCGGCGGCACTACGGACCATGGGTCCGCCCCGGCGGTTGCGGATGGGGTCGGACGGAACACTGCGCGAGGCCGACCTCGGCGAATGAGAGGCGATCGGTGCCCGAGCGCCCGGTACACCAAACGGTGCGGCTTCCTACACCTGATCGACACGAGTTCGGTCAAGCCGGGGTGTCGCGGGCCGGTCGGGATACCCCGATATCGCTGATCTGGAGTCGATCTAGCCCTGCAAATGATTGGTCGGGGCGGTTGTCCGGGTTTCTGTCGTACCCGGTGGCTAGCGTCGATGTGACCGACGGTGCTCGGGCGGCGACGACAGCGTGCCGGCCGTGCGTCGCGAGCCGATCAGGAGGCGTGATGCTCATCGACTGCGAGGGGTGCGCGAAGCGGGGCGACGGCTGTTCCGGCTGCCTGGTGGCGGCCCTGCTCGACGACACGTCGCCGGCGGCCGGTTTGGTCGCCGCCGAGGTCCAGGCGATCGAGGTGCTCGCCCGCGCCGGCTTCGAGGTGGAGGTGCTGGCGGCGCCCGCGCGTCCCGGTGCCGCGAACCCGGGCGCCGCCCGCCGCCGCTCCGCACGGCACGTGGCCTGATCACCACACCGCGCCCGGAGTGGGCTTTTCGCGGGCCATAGGATGGGCGGTCACGGCGGGAGGAGCGGCGGGATGAGCGGGGTACGACGCGACGACGGCGGGCCCGCCGGCAGTGGCGACAGCGCCCGCGGTGGCGAGCGCGCCGGCAGCAGCGGGAACGCCCGTCGCGCGGAGCGCAGCGTGGTGTCCCGGTGACCCCGCGCGGCTGGGCGCTGCTGACCCTGGGCGGGTTGACCGTCGCGCTGGTCGTGGTCGCCGCGCTGTTCATCCCCTGGCACCGGCCGCCCGCGCCCCGCGCCGACCAACTCGCCGCGCTACGCGACCTGCCGGCCGAGCAGGTGGCCCGGGGGCGGGAGTTCCGCGCCGCGCTGCGCCCCGGCGGCTACGCCGCGCTCGCCGTCGGGCTGCTGATCGCCCTCGCGCTCGGGCTGACCCCGCTGGGCAGTCGGCTCGTCGAGCTGGTGGGCCGGCCCTTTCACGGGCACTGGGCCGCGCAGGCGGTGCTCGGTGGGCTGTCCGTGGTGCTCGTCGCCGACCTGCTCACCCTCCCGTTCTCCGCCTGGCGGCAGAGCGTGCTCACCCGCTACGGGCTGAGCACCAACGGCTGGGGCGGCTGGGCGGTCGACCTACTCAAGTCGTACGCGGTCAGTGCGGTGATCGGCGCGGTGGCGCTTTTCGGCTTCTACGCGGTCATCCGGCTCGCCCCGCGGTGGTGGTGGGCGTTCGGCGCGGCCGGTGCGGCCCTGCTGGTGGTGCTGTTGTCGTTCGTGCTGCCGGTGCTGGTCGAGCCGGTGTTCAACCGGTTCACCCCGCTGGAGCAGGGCCCGTTGCGTACCGAGCTGATCAGCATGGCCGCCCGCGACGGGGTGCCGGTGCGCGACGTGCTGGTCGCCGACGCCTCCCGACGGACCAAGGCGGTCAACGCGTACGTCTCCGGTCTCGGGCCGACCCGGCGGGTGGTCGTCTACGACACGCTGCTGCGCGAGGCCACCCCTGCCGAGGTGACCGCCGTGGTGGCGCACGAGTTGGGGCACGCGAAGGACCGCGACGTGACGGTCGGCACGCTGACCGGTGCGCTGGGGGCCGCCGCCGCGGTGGTGGCGCTCTATCTGCTCGGCTCGTGGGGGCCGCTGCTGCGGCTGGCCGGCGTCGAGTCGGTCGCCCAACCGCGCGCGTTCCCGTTGCTGGTCGCCCTGGTCACGGTAGCCGGGTTGGTGGCTGCGCCGGTGCAGGCGCTGATGTCCCGGCGGGTGGAGGCGCGGGCCGACGCGCATGCGCTCGAGCTCACCCGTGATCCGGTCGCGTTCGAGGCGATGCAGCGCCGGCTCGGTTCGGTCAACCTCGGCGATCCCGACCCGCCGCGCTGGGAATACCTCTACTCGGCCTCACACCCGTCCACCGTGGAGCGGATGGCCGCCGCCCGCGCGTACGCCCGGGAGGCCGGCCGATGACCCGTACCCTGCTGATCACCAACGACTTTCCGCCCCGCCCCGGCGGGATCCAGTCCTTCGTGCACAACCTCGCGGTGCGTCAACCGGCCGGCTCGGTGGTGGTATACGCGTCGAGCTGGCGCGGTGCCGCGAAGTTCGACGCTGACCAGCCGTTCGAGGTGATCCGGGAACGCACCCGGGTGCTGCTGCCCACCCCGCTGATCGCCCGCCGGGCGGCGCGGCTGGCTCGGGCGTACGACTGCGACACGGTGTGGTTCGGCGCGGCGGCCCCGCTCGGGCTGCTCGCCCCCGGTCTGCGCCGACGGGCCGGCGTACGACGGGTGGTGGCGCAGACCCACGGGCACGAGGTGGGTTGGGCCGCACTGCCCGCCGCCCGGCCGGCGCTGCGCCGGATCGGCCGGGGTGTCGACGTCACGACCTACCTCGGTGAATACACCCGCAGCCGGTTGGCCCGGGTGCTGGACGGGGTGACCGAGCTGCGCCGGCTGGCGCCCGGTGTGGACGTGGACACCTACCACCCGAGCGTGGACGGTGAGCCGGTCCGCGCCCGGCTGGGGCTGACCGACCGGCCGGTGGTGGTCTGCGTGTCCCGGCTGGTGCCACGCAAGGGGCAGGACATGCTGATCCGGGCGCTGCCGGAGATCCACCGCCGGGTCCCCGACGCGGCGCTGTTGATCGTCGGCGGTGGGCCGTACCGGGCGACCCTGGAGAAGCTGGCCCGGCAGGTCGGGGTGGAACGGGACGTGGTCTTCACCGGCTCGGTGCCGTGGGCCGAGCTGCCGGCGCACTACGCGGCCGGCGACGTCTACGCGATGCCCTGCCGCACCCGCAACCGAGGGCTGGACGTGGAGGGGTTGGGCATCGTCTACCTGGAGGCGTCCGCGACGGGCCTGCCGGTGGTGGCCGGCGACTCGGGGGGCGCTCCGGACGCGGTACGCGAGGGAGAGACCGGCTACGTGGTACGCGGTCGCGACGTCGCCCAGCTCGCCGACCGGGTGGCCCGGCTGCTCGCCGACCGTGACCTGGCCCGCCAACTGGGTGCGGCCGGCCGGGCATGGGTGGAGCGGGAATGGCGCTGGGAGGCACAGGCGCAGCGGATGGCGGCGCTGCTCGCCGGTTGATCGCCGCGTCGCTCAGGCGGAGGTCGACCGGGGCGGGGCGTAGCGGGGCACGTACTCCTGGCCGGTGAGCCGTTGGATCGCCGCCATCACCTCGTCGGTGACCGTCCGGATGTCGCGGGGCCCGTGGATCCGGTCGGCCACCGGGATCGGGGGCCGAGGCGCAGGCTGACCGGGTGCCGGCGGGGCAGCCGCGCGTCGACCGGAAGCACCTCGGCGGTGCCGAGCACGCCGACCGGGATGATCGGCACGCCGGCGTCGCGGGCCAGTCGGGTCATCCCGGTACGACCCCGGTAGAGCCGCCCATCGGGGGAGCGGGTGCCCTCCGGGTAGACGGCGACCAGACCGCCGGCACGCAGCACCGGCACGGCGGCGTCGAGGGCGCTGAGCGCGGCCCGGCCGCCGCCGCGCTCGACCCGGATGGCACCCATGCCGTTGACGATCTGTCGGTTGAGCCAGCCGCCCGGACCGCGGCCGGTGAAGTACTCGGCCTTGGCCCAGAAGGTGACGTGTCGAGGGGTCAGGCTGGCCAGGAACAGCTCGTCGGCGACGGACAGGTGGTTGCCGGCGAGGATCGCGCCACCATGTCGGGGCAGGTGCTCCAACCCTTCGACACGCGGTCGCCAGGCCAGCCGCAGCGTGGTGCCGACGGTCAGCTTCATGAGGTCGTAGAGCAGGGGCACCGGTTCTCCCGAGGGTGTCGAGGGTGGACGTTTCAGGCGGTGGCCGGGCCGAGGTGGGCGTCCAGTGCGGCGCGTAGCAGGGCGTCGTCATCGGTGGCGCCGGTGGCCAGCGGCAGGCTGCCCCAGGCCCAGAGTTGGGCGATGCCGTGCAGGTTGGCCCAGAGCGCGCCGGCCAGCACCGGGGCCGGTGCGTCGGTCGGCCGGCGTACCTGGGCCACCAGGTCGGCCAGGACGGCGAACAGGGGCAGGCTCGTCTCGCGTAGCCGCAGTCGGCCGCTGGCGAGCAGGTCGTGTCGGAACATCAGCTCGAACATGCCGCGGTGCGCCGCTGCGAAATCCAGGTACGTCCGGCCCAGCGCGGTCAGCCGGGCACGCGGGTCCGGGCCGGCGGCGCGCATGGTCTCCTCGACCCGGGCGGCGAGGTCGGCGAAACCCTCCCGCGCGATGGCGGACAGCAGGTCGACGTGGGTGGGGAAGTAGCGGCGTGGCGCGCCGTGCGAGACCCCGGCACGGCGGGCGATCTCCCGCAGCGACACCGCCGACTGGCCCTCGCGCAGCACCAGGTCCACCCCGGCGGCCACCAGCCGCGCCCGGACACCCGCCTCCTCGCTCATAGACACTGTCTACCAGGCGTCCGTAGACGCTGTCTACTCGCTGCCGCTGCCGCTGCCGCTGCCGCTGCCGCTGCCGCTGCCGCTGCCTCGGGTCTGGAAGGGCGCTGCGGCGTGCCGCTCTCCGGCTGGCGGGCACCACCATGGTGAGCGGTATACCTCAGAGTCATATTTATGCCCCTGAGGTATATCGCTCACCAACGTGCCCGGCCGCCAGAGAACGAGCGAAGCCGTGACGCGAGCCAGCGCCGTGACGCGAGCCAGTGCCGGGCCGCGGGGCAGCGCCGGGCCGCGGGCCGCAGCCGGTCAGCGGATACGGGCCAGAATCCGGTCGGCGGGCGCAGGACGGCCGAAGTGCCAGCCCTGGGCGGCGTCGCAGCCGATCGCCCGCAGCCGCTCGGCCTGCCCGGCGGTCTCCACGCCCTCGGCGGTGACCGTCAGATCCAAGGCGTGCGCCAGCGACACCAACGAGGCGAGGATCCGCTCGTCGGTCCGTCCGACCGCCGGCGACAGCAGCCCGGCCACGAACTCCCCGGCCACCTTCAGCTCGGTCACCGGCAGGTCCCGCAGATATGCCAGATTGCTGTAACCGGTGCCGAAGTCGTCGATGGCGATCCGTACCCCGAGGTCGGCCAGCATTCGCAGGGCGCGTACCGGCTCCTCGGCGGTGCTCATCATCGTGCTCTCGGTGATCTCCAGTTGGAGCCGCTCCGGCGGCAGCCCGGTCTGCCGCAGCAGATTGAGCACCTCCTGCACCAACCCGGGCCGGTGCACCTGCCGAACGGCCAGGTTGACGCTCACGAACGGCGCCGCCTCACCACCGGCCGACCAGGCCTCCGCCTCCCGGCACGCCTCGGCCAGCACCCACCCGCCCAGCTGCACGATGAGGCCGGTCTCCTCGGCCAGCCCGATGAAGCTGTCCGGACGCAGCACCCCCAGCTCCGGGTGTCGCCAGCGGACCAGCGCCTCCACACCGAGCAGCCGCCCGTCCCGCAGCGAGGTGAGTGGCTGGTAGTCGAGGTAGAACTCGCCCCGCTCGAGCGCGGCCGGAATCGCGGCGGAGAGCGCGTACCGGGCCAGCTCCCGCCGATTGCGTTCGGCGTCGTAGAGCGCCCAGCGCGAGCCCCCGGCCGACTTGGCCCAGTGCAGGGTGCTGTCGGCGGCGCGCATCAGGTCCCCGGGGTTGGCGCCGGCCACCGTACGCTCGACGATGCCGATGCTCGCCGAGACCTGAAGCTCGTGCCCGTCGACCAGCGCCGGTGTCCGGATCGCGGCCAGCGCGGCCTCGGCCACCTTCACGATGTCGTCGGTGCCACCGGTCTGCTCCACCAGGATGACGAACTCGTCCCCACCGAGCCGGGCGACCAGGTGCTCACCCAGGGCGTGGGACAGCCGCTCGGCCACCGCGGTGAGCAGCCGGTCGCCGACCTGATGCCCCAGGGTGTCGTTGACGATCTTGAAGCGGTCCAGGTCCAGGAAGCAGACGCCGATTCGCTGCGCGCCCCGGCCCGGCTCGTTCAACGCTGCGGTGAGCCGCTCGGTGAACAACGTCCGGTTGGGCAGGCCGGTCAGCGGGTCGTGGGTGGCCTGGTGGCGGAACCTCGCCTCGCTGGCCCGCAGCGCGCGCTCGGCCTGCGTCCGGGCCATCATGGCGGCGCGCCGGATCGACTCCTGCTCGTCGAGCGTGCGGTCCCGCAGCGCGCGGGCGTAGCCGGTCGCCACGGCGGCCAGCAGCCGGGCCATCCGGTCCTCGACCTCCTCGGCTACCAGGCCCAGGTCACGTACCAGCCGGAGTTGGATGATCTCGACGGTACGACCCAGCCCCTCGGCGGAGGCGATGTGCGCCGCGACCAACTCGGCGCCGACCCGGTGCCCGGCGCGCAGGTCGAACCGCTCGCCGAGCAGCGCGCCGGCCAGCTCACCGGTGAGCCGGTGCAGCAGCGTTTCGAGCTGCGCCTGGGTCATCGGCAGGTAGCTGGTGCCGGAGACCGCCTTGGCCCAGGCCCGGGCGAAGTTGCCCGGGCTGGAGGAGGTCGCTTCGGGCGAATCAGCCACCGAGCCGCCCGACCCCGCCCATGAAGACCGCACGCTCGGCGTCCTCGGCGCTCTCCGGGGTGTCCGGCCGCCACTGGGGCACCCAGACTACGCCCGGGTCGACCAGCTCGAAGCCGTCGAACAGCGCGGTCAGCTCGGCCCTGCTGCGAACCCAGAGCGGGCTGTCGGTACGCCGGTAGACGCGTTCCGCCTCGGCCCGCTCGTCAAGGCTGCGCCCGTCGTCGCTGGCCTGCGACAGCACCAGGTAGCTGCCCGGGGCGAGCGCGTCGCGCAGAGTACGCAGCAGCTCCGCCGGTCGGTCCTCATCGGAGACGAAGTGCAGCACCGCCACGATCATCACGGCCACCGGCTGCGTCAGGTCGAGCAGGCCGCGTACCTCTGGATGGGCCAGGATCTTGTCCGGGTTGCGCAGGTCCTCCTGCGCGACCGCCGCGCGGTCGTTGCCGGCGAGGATCTCCCGGCTGTGCGCCACGGCCACCGGGTCGACGTCCACATAGACCACCCGCGACTCCGGGTCGATCCGCTGGGCGATCTCGTGCACGTTGCCGACGGTGGGGATCCCCGAGCCGATGTCCAGGAACTGCCGGATACCGGCCTCCGCGAGGTGGTGCACGGCCCGGCGGAGAAAGGCCCTGTTGGCCTGGGCCATCAGCGGCGCCTCCGGCACCGCCGCCACCATCGCCTGGGCCGCGGCCCGGTCGGCGGCGAAGTTGTGTGAGCCCCCGAGGTAGTAGTCGTACATGCGCGCGACGCTCGGGCGCTCGATGTCGATGGTGTCGGGTGCCCAGTCCGGCCGCTGCATGCGCTCACCCCTAGTCCAACGCGCGAACGTCGTCGCCCGCGCGGGTATTGTGCCCCCGCCGTGCCCGCCAGACCATAGCGTGTCGCCAGGTTCGGCCCGACGTCGGTCGATACGCGAAGGTCCGCGCCGCCCGGAGGCTGGCGCGGACCTTCGGTCGCGTCGTCCCGCTCACCGAGCGGGGGCAGGTCAGAACTTCGGAGCGTCGGGCGCCTCGAGCAGGCCGAGCCGCAGCGCGGTCATCAGCGCCTGCGCGCGGTTGGCGGCCCCGAGCTTCTCGTAGAGCTTGGAGATGTGCGTCTTGGCCGTGGACTCGCTGACGAACAGCTGCTTGGCGATGCCGGCCACGCTCATCCCGTCGGCGAGCAGCCGCAGCACCTGACCCTCGCGGGGGGACAGCTGCGGACCGGACGGGGCGAGCCGGCGCTTCATCGCCTCGGCCAGGTCGGCCGCCGTGAACGCGCTGGGAGAGGAGGCGGCGTGCCGGGCTGCGGCCACCACCTCGTCGGCCGGGGCGGTCTTCGGCACGAAGGCGCTCGCACCCGCCTCCAGGGCGCCGAAGAGCTGGTCGTCGCCCGCATACATGGTCAGCACCACGATGCCCATGGACGCGCTGGACTTGCGCAGCGCACGGGTGGCCTCCAGGCCGCTGCCGTCGGGCAGCCGCAGATCCATGATCACCACATCCGGCTGCAGGGCGCCGGCCTGGCGTACCCCCTCTGCCGCCGTGGCGGCCTCACCGACGACCTCGAACTGGCGGTCGCGCTCGAAGGCGTGCCGCAGGCCCTTACGAATCAGGTCATGATCGTCGACAAGGAGGACCTTGGTACGGGTAGCCGGTGTCGGACTTGTGGTCATCCTCGGGTTACTCCCCTTCTGGTGCTGCGCTGCCGCGCACGTTATCGCGCCGGGACGAGGTGCCGAGAACCACCGCCACGGTAGTGCCGCTCGGTTGCCGCGGCCTGATCTCCAACCGGCCCCGGATACGTTCCGCCCTCTCGGCCATGATCGCAAGACCGTACCGTCCGTCGGGGCGCTGGTCAGCCATCCCCTGACCGTCATCCGACACTTCAATTTGCGCGTACGGGGGGTCGACCTCGCACGTGACCCACAAATTCGACGCCCCGGCGTGTTTACGCGCGTTGGTCACGGCCTCCTGCGCGATGCGCAGCAACTCGGCCTCGGTGGCCGCCGGGAGCCGCGCGGTGGACTCGTCCAGCGACAGGTGCACCCGCAGTCCGCCGGAGGCGCCGACGGTACGCGCGTACTCGGCGATCGCCGCCGCCAGGCCGCCCTGCCGGTCCACCTCGCTACGCAGCTCGAACAGGCTCAGCCGCAGCTCGGTGATCACCCGGGTCACCTCGCCGCGCAGGGTCCGCAGGGCCTCGGCGGTCTCCTCGGCGTCGTCGAAGACGGTGGCCAGGGCGTTGTCGATGCCGTAGCCGACCATCACCAGCTCCTGCGCCACCCCGTCGTGGATCTCCCGGGCGAGCCGCTGTCGCTCCTCGTTGGTCGCCAGTGAGCGGACCTCGTCGAAGAGCAGCGCCGCCTCCAGCCGCAGCGCGGCCGGCTGGGTCAGCGCGGTCACCCGGGAGACCACCGGCTGCGGGTACGCGTGCGCGGCGTCCGCCTCCAACACCACCAGTCCCACCGTGCGCACCCCGGCGACCAGCGGGACGATCAGCGCCGAGACGTCGCCACCGCGGTGCGAGCGGGACTGCGACCGGGCGGCGGTCTGCGCCTGCTGACTGGCCCAGGCGTCGGCGATCGCCGAGTCCGCGTCCAGCGTCGTCTCCCAGTCCACCCGGTCCACCCCGGCCTGGGCGAGCACCACGAGCCGGCCGCCGCCGCTGGCCGAGAGCACCGCGCCCCGGTCCGCCCGAGCCACCGTGCGCAGCTCCTCCAGCAGGTGCTCGGAGATGCCGCCCGGGTCCAGGGTCGCCCCGGGCAGCTGCCGGGCCACGGTACGGAGCTGGGTCAGCAGCCGGGTCGCCTCGGCGTACGGCTGGGGCTTGCCCTCACCGCGTACCGCCATCACCCGGTGCAGGGTGCCGGCGGCGTAGAGGCCCAGTGCGGCCAGGATCAGCCACTGCGCGCAGACCGCCAGGTAGCCCAGCTGGCCGAGCTGACGCTCACCGCCGACCTCGGTCAACGCGCCGCTGATCAGCAGGGTCGCGGCGGTGACGGCGAGCAGGGCGGCGCCCTCGGAGAAGTGCCGGCGCAGCGCGGTGACGGTCACCGGCACCGCCAGGTAGGGCAGCACCGCCGAGGCGCCGAGCCCGTCGACCGTCCCGCCGATCGACGCGACCGCGGCGACCTGGCTCGCGGCGAGCCCGAGCACCACCACCTCGGCCACCCGGCTCAGGGGGCCGATCAGTCGGTGCGTGGGGGCCAGCAGCGCGGGCAGGCCGGCGACCGCCAGCAGCGCGATCCACCACAGCTGGGCGACGTCGTGGGTGGCGAACAGGGTCAGGACGGCGACCAGCGCCAGCATCACCAGGCGGGCGGCCGCGGCGAGGGGATGCGGGTGCGGTGCAGCGGGAGTCGATGCGGGCACGTGACGGATGGTAGTCAGCCTCGGTAGATATCGGCGATCTCCGCCGCGTAGGTCTTGTGGACAACCTGGCGCTTGACCTTGAGCGAGGGGGTCAGCTCGCCGGTGGCTTCGGTGAAGTCGTGCGGCAGGATCCGGAACACCTTGATCGCCTCGGCCTTGGAGACGGCCTGGTTCGCGGCGTCGATCGCGGACTGGATCTCCCTGCGCATGCCCTCGTGCTCGCGCAGTTGTTCCACCGAGGTGTCGGCGGGCATCCCGGCCGCCTCCAGCCACTGCGGCAGGGCCTCCTCGTCGACGGTGACCAGCGCCGCGACGAACGGCTGCCGGTCGCCGACCACGACGCACTGGCTGATCAACGGGTGTGCCCGGACCACGTCCTCCAACACCGCCGGGGCGACGTTCTTGCCGCCCGCGGTCACGATCAGCTCCTTCTTGCGGCCCGTGATGCCGAGGTAGCCGTCGTTGTCGAGCTGGCCCAGGTCGCCGGTGCGGAACCAGCCGTCGGTGGTGAGCGCCTCGGCGGTCGCCGCCTCGTTGTTCCAGTAGCCGTTGAAGACCAGGTCGCCGGAGAGCACGATCTCGCCGTCGTCCTCGATCCGTACGGTCACGCCCGGCAGCGGACGGCCGACGGTGCCGATCCGGGTGCCGGTGGGGAGGTTCGCCGCGGCGGCGGCCGAGGTCTCGGTCAGGCCGTAGCCCTCCAGGACCGTCACGCCGACGCCGCGGAAGAAGTGGCCGAGCCGGGCACCGAGCGGCGCGCCGCCGGAGACGGCGTCCCGGCACCGGCCGCCGAGCGCGGCACGCAGCTTGCGGTAGACCAGCCGGTCGAAGACCGCGTGCTGGGCGCGCAGCGCGAGGCCGGGCCCGCCCGGGGTCTCCAGCGCCTCGCTGTACGCGACGGCGACCTGCTCGGCGCGGGCGAAGACGCCGCCCTTGCCGTCCGCCTCGGCCTTCTGCTTGGCCGCGTTGTAGACCTTCTCGAACACCCGGGGTACGGAGAGCACGAAGGTCGGTCGGAACGCCTGCAACTCGGCGACCAGGTTCTTGGTGTCGGCGCAGTGCGCCATGGTGGCCCGGGCCTGCACCACACCGATCTGGATCAGCCGCGCGAAGACGTGCGCCAGCGGCAGGAAGAGCAGGGTGGTGGCGCCGGGGTTGAACAGGTTCGGCAGCACCGGCACCGCGTTGGCGATGTCGGCGTACAGGTTGCGGTGGGTGAGCATGCAGCCCTTGGGCCGACCGGTGGTGCCGCTGGTGTAGACGATGGTGGCCAGGTCGCCGGAGCGGACTGCCTTGCGGCGGCGCTGCACCTCGGCGGCCTCGACCGTGGCGCCGGCGGTGACCAGCTCGTCGACCCCACCGAGGTCGATCTGCCAGCTGTGCTCCAGGTCGGGCAGCCGGTCCCGGATACCGGCGACCAGCGTGGCGTGCGCGGTGGTCTCCACCACGACGGCGACCGCGCCGGAGTCGGCGAGGATCCAGGCGGCCTGCTCGGCGCTGGAGGTCTCGTAGACCGGCACGGTGACCGCGCCGGCGGCCCAGATGGCGTAGTCCAGCAGCGTCCACTCGTAACGGGTCCGACTCATCAGCGCGACCCGGGCGCCCGGCTGGACGCCGGCGGCGATCAGCCCGCGGGCCACCGCCGTCACCTCGTCCCGGAACTCCCGGCAGGTCACCTCGGCCCAGCTCGTGACGGTGCCGTCGGCGTTGGGGAGGGGCCGGGCGAACTGGACGGCGTCCGGCGCGACCTCGGCGTTGTCCCAGACCGGGTCGGTGAGGTTGGCCGCGTCGCCGACGGTGACGATCGGCGGAACGGAGAACTCGCGCACTTGCACTCCCTCGTGCTCGCACTGGCCGGGCCGGCCGCCATCTCGGGCGTCGGCTCTGTCGAAACCTACCCGGCGCCCGGTCCGGGTGGGACAACCAGGATGGTCGGTCGGCATCGTGACGGTCGGGCCGCGGCGCGGGCGGGGTGCCGACCCCCGGGCGCGGCGGGGGCGGCGCGGCGCGCGGGTGGTGCCCGCCGGGTAGCCTCCCCCCATGGCGGACTCCTCCACCCAGTCGATCATCATCGGCGCGTCACCGGAGCGGGTGGCGGCGGTCATCTGCGACTTCGCGCGCTACCCGGAGTGGACCGAGGCGGTACGCCGCGTCGAGGTCGTCGAGGAGTACGAGGACGGCTACGCCAGTCAGGTGCACTTCACCATCGACGCCGCCGTGATGGCCGACGAGTACGTGCTTGCCTACGAGTACGCCGAGGACCTGTCCCGGATCGAGTGGCACCTGGTGGCGCCCTCGAAGATGCAGAAGAGCCAGCGCGGTTCGTACGACCTGGTGGGTAACCCGGACGATGGCACCACGGTGACCTACACCCTGGAGGTCGAGCTGTCCGTGGGGATGCTCGGCATGTTCCGGCGCAAGGCCGAAAAGATGATCATGGACACCGCGTTGAAGCAGCTCAAGCGCCGGGTAGAAGCACTCGGTGCGGCGCAGTGACGCGTCCGGCGGCAGGGTAGAGGAGCCGAGGTTGGGCGGGACGGATCCGGGTTCGGCCCGGGAAGAGGCAGAGCGACTGGTCGCCACCCTGCTCGCTGGCGCGCGACTGGCCTCGGCCGGTTCGACGGGCGGAGCGTGGGGGCCGTTGGGCGGGATGTTGGCCGGTGTCCTCGGTCACAGTGCCGACCCGGGCGGTCGCCCCGGCGCCGGTGGAGGTTTCGCCACCGGTACGGCCGAATGCTGCATCTGCCCGGTCTGCCGCGGTATCGCCGCGTTGCGCGACCCGAGTCCGGAATTCGCCGAGCGGCTGGCCACCGGGGCCGGTGACCTCGCGGCGGGCGTGGCCAGCCTGCTGCGCGCGTTCGCCCCGGTGGAATCGCCCCAGGCCAGCCCGCCGGAGCCCGCAGCCCCGCCTCGGCCGGCACCCGCCTCGGCCGCCGACCCGAGCACCGACGCCGAGACCCTCGACCCCACACCGGCCGACCGGCCCGTCGGCACCGATGACGACCACGTGTGGCGCGAAGCCACCCGCACCGGGCATGATTCTCAGCCGGCGCCGGAGCGGGATGTCTGGTCGGTCGCCACCCGGACGGCGGACCCACTCGCCCCGGCCGCTGTGCCACCCGTCGAAGAGGCCGGGTCGGTGGCCGCACCGGCACCGACCAAGCGACCCGTGGTGCCCGCGACGCGGGTGCCGGACGACACCGGAGCGGACGCACCGGGCGACGGCGCCTGACCGCGGGACATCCCGACCCGGACCGGCGTGCCGCCGGCGCGCGGGCCGGACAGCACAGCAGAGCAGAGGGGGCGGCAGCGGTGACGCTGACCATCGGAGTCGACGTCGGTGGCACGAAGGTGGCCGGCGGTGTCGTGGACGACACCGGCGCGGTCCTCGTGCAGGCCCGACGGGACACTCCCGCCGATGACGTCGGCAAGACCCGCGACGTCATCATCGAGCTGGTCGGCGAGCTGGCTGCCGGGCGGACGATCGAGAGCGTCGGCATCGGCGCGGCCGGCTGGATCGACGCCAGCCGCTCGACGGTGCTCTTCGCCCCCAACCTGGCCTGGCGGGACGAGCCGCTGCGCGAGTACGTCAGCGAGGCCGTCGGCCTTCCCGTGATCGTCGAGAACGACGGCAACGTGGCCGCCTGGGCGGAGTTCCGCTACGGCGCGGCCCGGGACGCCGACGACTCCATGGTCATGTTCACCATCGGCACCGGCGTCGGCGGCGGCATCGTGCTCGGCGGGGAGCTGGTGCGCGGCGCGCACGGCATCGCCGCGGAACTGGGCCACATGCTGGCCGTGCCGGACGGGCACCAGTGCGGCTGCGGGCGGCTGGGCTGCATCGAGCAGTACGCCAGCGGCAGCGCCCTGGTCCGCTTCGCCCGAGCCGGTGCCCGCCAGGAGCCCCAGCGGGCCACCGCTCTGCTGGAGCTGGCCGGTGGGGACGCCGAGGCGATCACCGGCCCGATGGTGACCGCCGCCGCGCAGGGCGGCGACCCGGTCTCCGCCGAGGCGTTCGCGCAGATCGGCCGCTGGCTGGGCACCAGCCTCGCCGACATGGCGCAGATCCTCGACCCGCAGGCCCTGGTGGTCGGCGGTGGTGTGATCGACGCCGGTGACCTGCTGCTCGGCCCGACGCGCCGCTCGTACCTCGACGCGCTGGCCCAGCGGGGCCGACTGCCGGTGGCCGAGATCCGCCCCGCCGAGCTGGGCAACAGCGCCGGGGTGATCGGCGCCGCCGACCTGGCCCGGCGGATCTGAGGCGGGCCGCAATGGGCCAGGGTGCCGGCGTACCGCTGCGGGTGGTGTCGTACAACATCCACAGCCAGCGCGACGACACCGCCGCGCTGGCGGCGGTGGTCCGGGCCGCGCGGCCGGACGTGGTGATCGTGCAGGAGGGGCCGCGCCGGTTCCGGTGGCGGCAGAAGTCCGCCACGCTGGCCGAGTCGTTCGGCCTGTTCGTGGCCGCCGGCGGGTTGCCCGCGCTGGGCAATCTGCTGCTGACCAGCCTGCGGGTCCAGGTGCGTGGCACCCACTGCCAACGCTTTCCGCTCACCCCCGGCCGGCATCTGCGCGGTGCCGCGTACGCCGACTGCCGGGTCGGTGACGCCCGCTTCACCCTCGCCGGCTCGCACCTGTCCACCGATCCGGCCGAGCGTCCCGGGCAGGCCGCCGAGTTCAAGCGCGGGCTGGACGCGGCGAGCAGCCCGGTCCTGGCCGGGGCCGATCTCAACGAGGGTCCGGACGGGCCGGCCTGGGCCACCGTGGCACGCGGGTTGACCGACGCCGCGGTGGCCGCCGACCTGGCGGACCGGCACACCTACTCCTGCGCCGACCCGCGTCGGCGCATCGACGCCCTGTTCGTCGACCCACGGATCACCGTGGTCGACTACGACGTGGTGGACACTCCGCAGACCCGGCGGGCCAGCGACCACTTCCCGGTCCTGGTCGACCTGCTGCTGCCCACCACCGGCTGACCCCCGAAGCGGCCGGCCGTCGATCCGTCCGCGCCGGGGCTGGACATCCGGCTCCGTTGTGGAGAGGATTTCGCGCGACCGGCACGCGTGCCGCACAAAAGGAGATGTTCCGGTGTCCACCTCCACCGACCACGGCCGGCCCGACCCGGAGGCGCCCGCGTCCGCGCTGCACCGCGACGGCGCCCCGGTCTCCGACCGGGGCGACACGGTCTGCGTCATCGGGGCCGGGGCCAGCGGCCTGACCGCGATCAAGAATCTGCGCGAGCACGGGTTCGGCGTGGACTGCTACGAGCGGGAGACCGGCGTCGGCGGCGCCTGGAACTGGCGGCACGACCGCAGCCCGGTGTACGCCAGCACCCACCTGTTGTCGTCGAAGCCGTTCACCCAGTTCCCCGACTTCCCGATGCCGGACTCCTGGCCGGACTACCCGCACCACAGTCAGCTGCTCAGCTACTTCGAGCGGTACGCCGACCACTTCGACCTGCGCTCGCACATCTGGTTCGGCACCGAGGTGATCCGGGTCGAGCCGGCCGACGGAGAGCGCTGGGATGTGACCACCCGCTCCACCGGCGGGTACGGGCCGGAGCGCACCTCCCGGTACGCGGCCGTGGTGGTCGCCAACGGGCACAACTGGTCGCCCAAGCTGCCCCGCTACGAGGGGCTGGAGCAGTTCCGCGGCGAGATCATGCACGCGTCGTCCTACAAGGACCCGACGCAGCTTCGCGGCAAGCGGGTGCTGGTGGTCGGTGCCGGCAACACCGGCTGCGACATCGCCGTCGAGGCCGCCCAGCAGGCGGCGCACTGCTGGCACTCCACCCGGCGCGGCTACTGGTACGCCCCGAAGTACGTCCTCGGCCGCCCGGCCGACCAGGTCAACGACGCGCTGCTGGCGCTGCGGGTGCCGCTGCGGGTACGGCAGTGGCTCTACCACTGGACGCTGCGGCTGACCGTCGGTGACCTGACCCGCTTCGGCCTGCCCAAGCCCGACCACCGGGTGTACGAGACGCACCCGATCGCCAACAGCCAGCTCGTCTACTACGTGGGCCACGGCGCGATCGGCCCGGTGCCCGACATCGCCCGGTTCCACCCGTACGCGGTGGAGCTGGCCGACGGCCGCGAGATCGACCCTGAGCTGGTCATCTTCGCCACCGGCTACCTGCCGCGCTTCGAGTTCCTGGACGCGTCGGTGTTCGGTGACAGTGCCGGTGAGGGCCGGCCGACGCTGTGGCTCAACGCCTTCACTCCGGGGCATCCGACGTTGGCGGTGGCCGGGCTGCTCCAGCCGGATTCCGGCATGTTCACGTTGGCGCACTGGCAGACCGTGCTCATCGCCCGGCTGTTGCAGGCCCGACGGGACCGGCCGGAGCGGGCCGCGGCGTTCGCGCGGCGGGTACGTGAGCGGGCCGGGGAGCGCTACTCCGCGCAGGTCAAGGAGAGCAGCCGGCACTGGTTCGAGGTCGGTCACGCCGACTACCTGCGCGCCGTCGAGCGCGCCCTGGTCGAGCTGGAGGGCAAATGAGCAGCGAGCTGCGGATCATGCGGGGCCGGGAGTGGTCCCGCCCGGTCCGGGCGGCCCGGCGTGAGGTGCTCAGCGCCAGTCCCGAGCTGGACGAGGGGCGTCCGCCGCTGCTCTTCGTTCCCGGCTTCGGGCACGGGGCGTGGGCGTTCGCCGAGCACTGGCTGGGGCACGCGGCGTCGCGGGGGTTCCCGGCGCACGCGGTGAGTCTGCGCGGGCACGGCGGCAGCGAGCCCGCGCCGGAGGCGACGCTGCGCGCGTACGCCCATGATGTGGTCCAGGTGGCCGCGGGCCTGCCGCGGCAGACGGTGCTGGTGGGGCACGGCGCCGGGGCGCTGGTGGTGGCGCACGCGTTGGCCCGCTACCCGGCGCGGGCCGCGGTGCTGGTGGCGCCGGTCTTCGGTGGCTGGGGTGTGCTCGGCACGGCCCTGCGCCGCAACCCGGCCGGCACGCTGCCGGCGGCGTTCGGTGGGCCGCTGCGGCTCAGCCGGGCGCAGTTGTTCAGCCGTGAGCTGCCCGACGCCCAGGCCCGGCAGTACGTCGGCCGGCTCGGCCGGGCCGGCCGGCGGGCGCAGTGGTCGCTGCTGGGCGGCCCGGCCGTCGAACCGGCCGTCGGTGCGCCACCGGTGCTGGTGCTGGGCAGCCCGGACGACCGGGTGGTGCCGGCGTCGGCGTTGACCCGGGTGGCCCGGCGGTACGGCTCGGCTCCGCTGCTCTTCCCCGGCATGGGCCACGATCTGATGCTGGACGCGCGCTGGTCGGAGCCGATCGACGCAATCCTGGACTGGTTGGAGAAGGAGTCGGCGGCGCGCTGAGCGGACCGGGCCGTCAGCCGCCGGCGAGGTGGGTGGCCCGGGTCGCCGGGCTGGGCACCCGGACGGCGCTGTCCGGGGTGCCGTCGGTGCTGGTCAGGCGGCCGACCAGGGCGCCGCTCTCGTCCAGCGCGCTCAGGTAGGAGCGGGCCCAGGCCCGGATGTCGTGCCGGTGCAGGTGGGCACGCATGGCCCGCATCCGCTGCGTGGCGTCGGCGGGGCTGGCCCGCAGCGCCGCGCGCAGCCCCTGCTTGAGCCCTTCCAGGTCGTGCGGGTTGACCAGGTACGCCTGGGACAGCTCGGCGGCGGTGCCGGCGAACTCACTGAGCAGCAGGGTGCCCGCGTCGTCCACCCGGGCGGCGACGTACTCCTTGGCGACCAGGTTCATCCCGTCGCGCAGTGGGGTCACCGCCATCACGTCGGCGACCCGGTAGAGCGCGGCCAGTTCGGCCCGGTCGAAGGGCTGGGTCAGGTAGTGGATGGCCGGCTCGCCGACCCGGCCGAACTCGCCGTTGATCCGGCCCACCTCGCGCTCGATCCGCTCGCGCAGGATCTGGTACTGGCCGACGCGTTCCCGGCTCGGCATGGCGACCTGCACCAGAACCGTGTCGCGGACCTTGACGTCGCCGCTGGCCAGCAGCTCGCTGTATGCCTTCAGGCGCTGCTCGATGCCCTTGGTGTAGTCCATCCGGTCCACGCTGAGGATGACCTGGCGGGGATCGCCGAGGTCCTGGCGCAGCCGGCGGGCCCGGGCGGCCACGTCCGGGCGGGCGGCCAGCGCGGCCATCTCGGCCGTGTCGATGGAGACCGGGAACGCGCCGATGCGCACCACCCGGTCGCCGACCCCGATCCGCCGGTCGGTGGCGGGCAGCTCCAGCACCTTGGCCACCAGTTGAGCGAAGTTGTGTGCCGCCTGGGCGCGCTGGAAGCCGACCAGGTCGGCACCGAGCATGCCGCGCAGCAGCTCGACCCGGCGGGGGAGCTGCATGAACAGCTCCGGCGGCGGGAACGGCACGTGCAGGAAGAACCCGATGCGCAGGTCCGGCCGGAGCGCGCGGAGCAGGCCGGGGACCAGTTGCAGGTGGTAGTCCTGCACCCAGACCACCCCGCCGGGCTCGGTCACCTCGGCCGCAGCCTCGGCGAAGCGCTGGTTGACCCGTTGGTACGCCTCCCACCACCGGCGGTGGTGCTGCGGCTGCTCGACGGCGTCGTGGTAGAGCGGCCAGAGGGTGGCGTTGGCGAACCCCTCGTAGTGGTCGCGCAGGTCCTCGTGGCTGAGCGCCACGGTGTGCATCCGGACGCCGTCCACGTCCGGCAGCGCGGGGGCCGCTCCGGTGCCGCCGGCCCAGCCGACCCAGGTGGCCGGGGTGTGCCGCAGCAGCGGGTGCAGCGCGCTGACCAGCCCACCTGGGCTGCGGCGCCATTCGCAGGCCCCGTCGGGCGCCGCGTCGTCATCGATGGGGAGGCGGTTTGCTACCACCACCAGGGAGCTCTGTCGCATCTCGGGCATTCCGATCAGCAAAGGACTGACCGCCACGAGCAAGGAAAAACCGGTCAGTCAGCGGGGGAAGTGACGTACAGCGGTATTCCTACTGACAGTAAGTTACACCACTGTTACGGCCCGGGCGGGTCGGCGTCGTCCCGGGATGCGGTCGGCGAGGGGTATGCCGAGGTCAGACGACGGCGCCGTCGTCCGGGTCGTGATCGTCCTCGTCGCCGGGGCGCAGCCGCCAGATCAGTGTGACGAAACCGGCCAGGATGCCGGTGAACCCGAACAGGGTGACCGCCGAGCGGTCCACCGGGAGCAGTGCCGGAAAGAGGAAGAGCGCGAACCCGACGATCACCGCGAGCGCGCCGGCCACGGCGTACTTGGAGACGTGCGGCAGCGGTGGCGGCGGCGGAGGGTTGTAGCCCTCCTCGTCCTCGTCGTCGGGCAGGTCGGCGCCGAAGGTGTCCAGCCCGTCCAGCAGCGACGGCTCGTCCGGACGGGTGCCCCGCCCGACCGAGATCCCGGAGATGTCGGTGGCCGACGGCAGCCGGCGGACGTCGGTGGCGGTCGGGCCGGCCTCGTCGACGCCGGAGCGGGTCAGTGGGCCAGCGGCCGGTTCGTCCCGGTCGTCCACGTCCTCGGCGGCCGGCCACGGGTGCTCGCCCACCGTCGAGCTGGTGTGGAAGCCGGCCACGATCCGGTCCCACTCGGCGTCGATGTCCGGCTCGTCGCGGGCCGGCGGCTGCTCGGGGGCGGCCTCGTCGGCGAGCTGGGTGAGGTAGTCCCGGGCGGTGGTCAGGTGCGAGCGGTCGACGTAGAGCCGGTCGACCGGCCGAGCCGGGACGGTGGTGGTGCGGGTGACCGGGTTGAGGTCGGCGGACGGTTGCAGGTACGCGGCGATCCCGCCTGCGGCCAGCACGTCGAGCAGGTGCTCACCGACGCGCGGATCGACGTCGCCAACGATGGCGTATTCGCTTGCGTCGATCCCGTTGTCCCGCCGTCCCCGGCGGGCCCCACCCGCTGACACCGGACAACCTCCTCAACGCGCCTTGCGGCGCGGCCCCTCGGCGCCCCGTCCGTACGCCGTGCTCTGAATCGTGACACGTCAGGGGCCGGTTCCGGGAGTGCGTTGTGTCGCGTCTTCCAAAGTCAGCGCCCCTGTCGCAGGTCGCGGCAGGGGTTCTTTGTCCGTTCTTGCCCAACGTGCGGCAGGGGACCTGCCCAGGTCGAGTGGTCTCAGCCCGACCAGGCGATCGCAAGCCGGTCCGAGCGTCCGTTGTGGTGACGGCCGGCGCTTCGTAGGCTCGTCGGCACGGCGGCTTCGCCCCGGCGGAGCGCCGCACGGGGGCGCGGGCGTCGTCGTGACCTCGCCACGGGAAGGACGCCGGTGCTGTACTGGCTGTTGAAGTACGTCATCCTCGGTCCGCTGCTCAAGCTGATCTTCCGCCCGCAGGTGGAGGGCCTGCACCACGTGCCGGGGACCGGTCCGGTGATCCTGGCCAGCAACCACCTCTCCTTCTCCGACTCGATCTTCACGCCGCTGATCACCTCGCGGAAGGTCACCTTCGTGGCCAAGGCCGAGTACTTCACCGGCAAGGGGATCAAGGGCTGGCTGACCAAGATGTTCTTCGTCGGCACCGGCACCATCCCGGTGGACCGCTCCGGTGGGCGGGCGGCCCGCGCCGCCCTCGACACCCAGTTGCAGGTGCTGCGCTCCGGGGGAGTGGCCGGCATCTATCCGGAGGGCACCCGTTCCCCGGACGGACGGCTCTATCGGGGCAAGACCGGGGTGGCCCGGCTCGCCCTGGAGAGCGGCGCGGTGGTGGTGCCGGTGGCGATGCTCAACGCCGACGAGATCCAGCCGCCGGGCAAGCTGATCCCCAGGATCGACCGGGTGAAGATCCGCTTCGGCACCCCGCTGGACTTCTCCCGCTACGCCGGGCTGGCCGGGGACCGGTTCGTCGAGCGCGCGGTCACCGACGAGATCATGTACGAGCTGATGGAGCTCTCCGGCCGGGAGTACGTCGACATCTACGCGCAGAAGCTCAAGCAGCCGGTCGTCCCCGCGCCGGTCGCCGCCTGAGCCGCCTGAGCCGCCTGAGCCGCCGACTCAGCAGGCGACCGCCGACCCGGGCGGGCTGATCGGATTGATCGGCCGGCCGGCCAGCGCGAGCAGCCCGGGGGCGTCGTTGCGCAGCGCGAAGGTGCGCACCTCGGCGCGCGGCACCCGGGCCGCGGCCGGGTCACCCGCGTGGGTCAGCTCGGCCGCCGCGAACGCCAGGGCCAGTACCCGGTCGCTGGCGTCCGGGATCCGCCCGTAGGTCTCGGCGGCGGCCAGGTGCAGCTCGGCCGAGCGTCGGTGGTCGCCGTCGGCCGCGGCCAGGGCCGCCGTCACGGTCCGCAACGCCGCCTCCGACCAGGGCGTACGGTGGCCGACCCGGCCGAGCATCGCCCGTACCCGTACCGCCGCGTCCCGGCCGGCCAGTGCTGCGGCGTTCGCGGCCGCCGCGATCCACTCCCCGCTGGCCAACGCCGGCACCGCCGACCAGGACCGGTCCAGCTCGTCGATCAGCGTCGCCGCCTCGGCGTCGCGGGCCTGTAGCGCCCGGCACAGCGCGGCCATGCTCAGCATCGTCCAGTGCAGCCGATGGAACCCGCTGCGACGCGCGGTGTCCAGGGCATCGGCCAGGTCGTCCGGATCCTCGTCGTCGCGCAGCACCAGCAGGCAGCAGCGCAGCCCGCGGACCTGCATGTCCCAGCTACCGGTCGGCGTGTCCACGAACGCCTCGGCCGCGGTGAGCAGCCGACCGAAGTCACCGTCGAACCAGGCCCGCATCGCCTCAGCCGAGTAGCTGGTGGTCAGCGTCTGGCCGCTGGCGGTGCGGGCCGGCGCGGCCGAGAGCAGGGCGTTGGAGCGCAACCAGTCGCCCTCCTCCCGGATCGCGTACGCGAGGTTCTGGGTCGCCCGGGGCAGGGCGAGCAGCTGACCGGCCCGGCTGAACTCGACGATCGCGTGCAGCTCGTCCAGGCCGACCCGGTCGCCGGACTGGTAGCGGGCGGTGGCCGCGGTGATCCGGGCGTTGGTGCGCGTCTCGGTCAGCCCCAGCCGCTCGGCGATCTCCGCCGCGGTGTCCGCCGCCGCGACGGCCGGGTCCCGCTCGTAGTTGAGCATGTGCAACCGGCCCAGCTCCGCGTACGCGTCCGCCTTCTGCGGGGTGTCCGCCAGCGGCTCGAACAGCTGCACCGCGCGGTCCAGGCAGGCCAGGGCGTCGCTCCGGTCGGCCCGTAGCCAGGCGGCCTGACCGAGCAGCGTCCACGCCCGGGCGGCGCAGGCGTCGTCGCCGTGCACCAGCAGCCGGTCGGCGAGCGCGTGCACCTGCTCCGGGCCGCCGCCGGAGAGGAACCCGTTGCCGTCCCGGTAGAACGAGATCTCGGTGCTCAACAACTCCAGTTGGAGCCGGCCCACCGGGTCGCTGTCGTCGGCCAGGCTCAGCGCCCGGCCGGCGTGGCTGGCCGCCGCGTCCAGCCCGTGCAGCGCGTACGCCCGCCGGGCCGCCCGGTGCAGGGCCTGTCGTGCGGGCCCGGCGTACCGTCGGATCTCCATGCCCAGCGAGCGGGCGATCTCGTGGGCCGCCCAGCGGTGGTGGGCCAGCACCTCGGCCAGGTCGGTGTCGCGGCTCTGCGACAGCGCGTCGAGCCAGTCCGCGGCCCGCTCGTGCCGGGCCACCCGTTCGGTACGGGGCAGCCGCTGGTAGCAGACGTCGCGCACCAGCACGTGCCGGAACCGGAACTCCGCCTGCCCGGCCATCGTGGACGCCGCCTGCTCGTGCACGAAGTCGCGTTGCTCCAGCCGGCGCAGCGAACGCTCGACCGACTCGACCGGCTGACCCAGCGCGGCGGCCACCGCACCGGGCCAGAACTGCACCCCGACCACCGAGGCGGCCAACAGCACCGCCCGGTCCTTGACGTCGAGCAGGTCCACCCGGTTGGCGATCACCGAGTGCACGTTCTCCGGGATGGTCAGGTCAAGCTGCTTGTCCAGCGACCAGCCCCGCCCCGAGCGGCGCAGCGCACCCTGCTCGATCAGCATCCGGACGTACTCGTGGGCATAGAGCGGGTTGCCGCCGGCCACCTCGATCAGGGGGCTCAACATGTCGGCGGAGAACGCGGCCTGGCCGAACATGTGCGCGTACAGCGCGGCGATGCCGGTGTCGCGCAGCGGCGGCAGGGTGATGGTCACCGAGCCGGTGATGGTGCCGGCCCAGCTCGGGTCCCGGTCGACCAGCTCGGGGCGGGCGGTGCAGAGCAGCAGCAGCGGGACCTCGTGGGCCGACGCGCCGAGCAGTTCGACGAAGTGCAGCATCGCGTCGTCGGCCCAGTGCAGGTCCTCGAAGACCAGCACGGTGGGCCGACGGGTGGCCAGCGCCAGCAGGAAGCGCCGCCACGCCGACTCCGCCTCCTCGGCCGGCAGGGGTGTGCCGGGCAGCCCGACGAGGGGGCGCAGCGCGTCCACCACCCGGTCCCGTTCGCCCGGGCCGATCAGCTCGCCGACCGCCGCGGCCAGCCGCTGCGCCGCGCTGTCGGCCGGATCGGTGTCCAGGATGCCGGCCTCGGACTTGACGATGTCGGCGAGCGCGGCGAACGTGACGTTCTCCCCGAACGGCGGGCAGCGCCCGGTCCGCCAGGTCAGCGGCTCGTCGACCAGCCGGCCCGCGTGCTTGTAGAGTTCCCGCATCAGCCGGCTCTTGCCGATGCCGGCCCGACCGAAGATGGTCACCACCTGCGGCAGCCGGTCGCGCAGCGACCGGTGCAGCGCGTTGACCAGCATGCCCAGCTCGTGTTCCCGGTCGATCAGCGGCGTGCTGTCCGGCTCCCGGTCGGTGGGCTGGCGACGCAGCGGGGACAGGGCGAGCCACACCTCGGTGGGCGAGGACCGGCCGCGCAGGGTGACCGGGGGCTGCTCCTCGTAGCGGATCGCGTCCTTGGTCAGCGCGTGGGTGGTGCCGCAGACCAGCACCCCGCCCGGTGGTGAGACCGACTGCATCCGGGAGGCCGTGTTCACCACGTCGCCGGCCACGATCGCCTGACCGCCGTCGCGGGCGGCGGCCACGTCGACCAGCGCCTCGCCGGTGGCCACGCCGACCCGGAACCGCAGCTCGGTGCTGCCGGTCGGGGTGAACCGGGTGAGCACCCGTTGCAGTTCCAGCCCGGCCCGTACGCAGCGCAGCGCGTCGGTCTCGGTGGCGATCGGGGCACCGAAGAGCGCCATCACCGCGTCGCCGATGTATTTCTCGACCACCCCGCCGTACTGGCCGACGACCCGGCGGGCGGCGGAGAAGAACCCGGTCTGCATGCCCCGGACCTGCTCCGGGTCGGTCCGCTCGACGTACGGGGTGAAGTCGATCAGGTCGACGAAGAGAACGCTCACCCGCCGGCGGTCCTCCTGCGGGGTGATCGCCGCCGGCCGGTCCGCGCCCGGCCGGGGCGACCCGCACGAGGTGCAGAACGTGACGTCCGAGGCGAGCGGACGCAGGCAGTGCGGGCAGACGGCGCCGAGTTCGGCGCCGCAGCCACCGCAGAAGCGGTCTCCGTCGGCCGCCGTGCGTCCACAGCGCCCACACTGCGCGGCGATGACACCCTCCACTGGCGAGCCGGCCGACGCTCACGGCGTCCTTGAGAGGGAGTATCGCCCCCGGCGCGGATGTCAGGTACCGGGCTGTTGGTTTGTGGACAGTCCACCGGCCGGCTGAGCAGCTACATTCAGTCGGCCACATCGATCAGGGACCAGAGGGGGACAGGTCAATGGTGTACGTCAAGTTGGAGAGCGACTGGACCGACGGCAACGGCGTCAGTCACTCCGCGGGCGAGTCGGTCGACGTCGACGCCGCCACGCTCGCCACGCTGGAGGCCCAGGGCATCGTCATCGAGCAGACCCACGGCCCGGACGGCGACGGCAGCGGCCCGGACAAGTGGGCCGGGCCGGGCAGCTCCGGAGTCTGACGCAGCGCCGGAGTCTGACGCAGCGCCGGAACGCGAAGACGCGGCCGGGTCGCCCACGGGTGACCCGGCCGCGTCGTTCCCGTTCCGGTACGCCGTCGGCTGGTCAGCGCTCGTTCATGCCGGCGCGCCGGCGCAGCGCGGCGACGTCGGTCACCACGATGCGGCGCCCCTCCGTGCGCAGCCAGCCGCGGCTGGCGAACGAGCCGATCGCCTGGTTGACGCTCTGGCGGGAGCCGCCGGCCATCTCGGCCAGCTGACTCTGGTTGAGCTCGATGGTGATCATCGGGGCCTGGCTCTCGCCGGCCAGCCGGACCAACGTCTTGGCCACCCGGCCGGGCAGGTCGAGGAAGACGTGGTCGGCGTTCTGCTCGGTGAGCCGGCGGATCAGCCCGCCCAGCGAGCGCATCACCGCGTCCAGGATGCGCGGATTGGAGTGCACCAGTTCCATGAACGCACCCCGGGACAGCGCGAGCGCCGCACAGTCCTCGATGGCCTCGGCCGAGGCGGACCGGGTGGAGGCGTCGAGCAGGGAGACCTCGCCCAGCACGTCCGGCGGCCGGATCACCGACAGCACGGCCCGCTCGCCGGTGGGTGCGGTACGGAAGACGGCCACCGCGCCCCGGCGCAGGACGATCAACGACTCACCCGGGTCGTTCTCCACGAAGAGCAGTTGACCCTTGCGATAGGTACGCGGGACGGCGGCGGCGATGACCCGTTGTCGTACCTCGGGCTCCAGCCCGGCGAACATCTCGACACCCGTGAGCGCGTCACCCGGCTCCGGCAGGCGAACCTCCACGGCCCAACCCCTCCCCGGTCATGGACCCCAACTCGCTCACCGGGTGAACCTGTTGGCCCCGAAGGTGAAATGATCACCGGTTCGGCGTCCGGTAGCGGTACACATCAGATCATGACGGTCCGGTCGCTTGCTGTACACCCCTCGAAGCACTTCCGTGACCGTCGCGAGCTGCGGCGTACCCCGCGTTGAGGTGCCGGTTCGGGCTGGTTGGGCAGGTCGTCGCAGGCCCGGGGCCCATCGGCCGGGGGCCCGGGGGCCCGGCCGTCGGGGGCCCCGCCGGGCACGGCCGGGTGGGGGTGGGCGAGGATGGCCGGAATGGTCTACCGCTATTTCTATGACTGCGAGTTCATCGAGGACGGCCAGATCGTCGACCTCGTCTCGATCGGTGTCGTCGACGAGTACGGCCGCGAGTTCTACGCGGTCTCCACCGAGTTCGACGACTCCCGTGCCGTGCCCTGGGTCCGGCGCAACGTACTGGACAAGCTCCCCTCCCCGGCGGACCGGGCGTGGCGCTCCCGGGAGCGCATCCGCGACGACCTGTACGACTTCCTGGTCGAACCGATCCGGGACCGGCCGGGGGAGCAGTTGGAGCTGTGGGCCTGGTACGCCGCGTACGACCACGTGGTGCTCGCCCAGCTCTGGGGTGCGATGCCGGCGTTGCCCCGGGAGATCCCCCGGTTCACCAAGGAGCTGCGGCAGGTCTGGGACGACCGGGGCCGGCCCACCCTGCCGGACGCGGACGCGGCCCGGCACGACGCCCTGGTCGACGCCCGGCACAACCTGGCCCGCTGGCGGGCGATGACGTCCCGCTGAACGGCGGTCACGGTGGAGGCGTTCCGCCACAGGTTTGACCGGTTCTGTCCCGGGCACCGGTTCGACGAGTCGAGCTGAGCAAGAGGCCGAGCCGAGGGAGATTGCCATGAGCAACCAGCCGACCAGCGCCGCCGAGGCCCGCGCCCGGGTCACCGAGCTGGCCCGGGCCGCGCGGATCTGCATGCTGACCACGACCGCGCTGGACGGGCGGCAGGTGAGCCGACCGATGGGGTTGCAGGAGGCCGAGTTCGACGGCGACCTCTGGTTCTTCGCCTCGGCCGACTCGGCCAAGGTTCGCCAGATCCGGGTCAACCCGGAGGTCAACGTCGCGTTCTCCGACCAGCGGCACAACGCGTGGGTGTCGATCTCCGGCACCGCCACCGAGGGGCTGGACCGGCCCCGCGCCGAGCGACTGTGGAATCCACTGCTCACGGCCTGGTTCCCGGACGGGCTGGACACCCCCGGCCTGACGCTGCTCAAGGTGCACGCGAGTTCCGCGGAGTACTGGGACTCGCCCGGCAGCACCGTGGTCAATTTGCTCGGGGTCGCCAAGGCCGCGGTCACCGGTCGCCCGCCGAAGCTCGGCGAGAATCACGAGGTGGCCTATTGACCCCCGAGCTACGGCCGGTCGACCCGGGGCGCGCTGTCGGTGCACAGGCAGGCCGACTACAGTGCGCACAGACGGCCCGCCCCGGGCCGGCAACGGCGCCGATGGTCTGACCTGACACATATCCTGGGGCATATCGGGCTTTACCTGATGCTCCAGGAGGATGAGCGGATCATGCGTATCGGCGTGCTCACCGGCGGCGGCGACTGCCCGGGTCTCAATGCGGTCATCCGGGCGGTGGTCCGCAAGGGCGTCGCCACCTACGGTCACGAGTTCGTGGGCTTCCAGGACGGCTGGAAGGGCCCGCTGGAGGGCCTGTCCCGTCCACTGGGCATCGCGGATGTCCGCGGCATTCTCCCCCGTGGCGGCACCATCCTCGGCTCGTCCCGCACCAACCCGTTCAAGATCGAGAACGGCGTCGAGCGGATCAAGGACAACCTCGCCACCCAGGGCGTGGACGCGCTGATCGCGATCGGCGGCGAGGACACCCTGGGCGTGGCCACCAAGCTCTACGAGCTGGGCGTGCAGGTGGTCGGCGTGCCGAAGACGATCGACAACGACCTCGGTGCCACCGACTACACCTTCGGCTTCGACACCGCGGTCAACATCGCGATGGAGGCCATCGACCGGCTGCACACCACCGCCGAGAGCCACCACCGCACCCTGGTCGTCGAGGTGATGGGTCGGCACGCCGGCTGGATCGCCCTGCACGCCGGCCTGGCCGGCGGCGCCAACGTGATCCTGCTGCCGGAGCGGCAGTTCGACGTCGACCAGGTCGCCGGCTACGTCGAGAAGCGCTTCCAGCACCAGTACGCCCCGATCGTGGTTGTCGCCGAGGGCGCCCAGCCGCTGGACGGCCAGATGGTGCTGCACAACCAGGAGCTGGACTCCTTCGGTCACGTCCGCCTCGGCGGTATCGGCCAGTGGCTGGCCGAGCAGCTGGAGGCCAAGACCGGCAAGGAGGCCCGCACCGTGGTGCTCGGGCACATCCAGCGCGGCGGCACCCCGACCGCGTTCGACCGGGTGCTCGCCACCCGGCTCGGCCTGCAGGCGATCGACGCGGTGCACGAGGGCGACTGGGGCAAGATGGTCGCCATGCAGAGCACCGACATCGTCCGGGTGCCGCTGGCCGAGGCCACCCGCGAGCTGAAGACCGTACCGCTCGAGCGGTACGCCGAAGCCGAAGTCTTCTTCGGCAGCTAATCGCACCCCCCTCCCCCCTCCCCCTCCCCCGCCTCCCTCCTCCCCCTCCCCGCTGCGCCACCCTCCCCCGTCGATCTAGGGCATATTGCTGCTCGTGGAGCTCAATCCACGACGATTTGCCCTAGATCGACGGGGCGGGGACGGGGCAGGGGGGGCGGGGCAGGGGGCGGGGGCGCGGGGACGGGGCGGGGGCGCGGGGACGCGGGGAGCGGGCGCGGGCGGGTTGGTTGGTGAGAGGAGGGGTGGCATGGCGGTTGGGGTGCACACGGTTGCTGTTGTTGGGGCGGGGAAGATCGGGGAGCTGATGCTCTCTGGGCTGCTGCGCTCTGGGTGGCCGGTGGACCGGCTGCTGGCCACGGCCCGTCGGCCGGCGCGGGCCGAGGAGTTGACCGCCCGCTACGGCGTACGGGTGGTCGACAACCTGACCGCGGTGGACGAGGCCGCGGTGTTGGCGGTCAGCGTCAAGCCGCAGGACGCCGCCGCTCTGCTGGACGAGATCGGCCCGAAGGTGCCCGCTGACAAGCTGGTCATCTCGCTCTGCGCCGGCCTGCCCACCAGCTTCTTCAACCGCCGGCTGCCCGAGGGCACCCCGGTGGTCCGGGTCATGACCAACACTCCGGCGCTGGTCGACGAGGCGATGACCGCGATCTCGGCGGGCGCGCACGCCACCGGAGCGCACCTGGCGCTGGCCGAGGAGATGTTCAAGCCGCTCGGTCAGACGATCCGGGTGCCCGAGTCGCAGCAGGACGCGGTCACCGCGCTCTCCGGCTCCGGCCCGGCCTACTTCTACCTCCTGGTCGAGGCCATGATCGACGCCGGGATCCTGCTCGGGTTGCCCCGGCAGGTGGCGCACGAGCTGATCGTGCAGACCGCGATCGGCTCCGCGGTGATGCTGCGCGACTCCGGCGAGCACCCGGTCAAGCTTCGTGAGGCGGTCACCTCGCCGGCCGGCACCACCATCTCCGCCATCCGTGAGCTGGAGAAACACGGCGTCCGTGCGGCGCTGCTCGCCGCGCTCGAAGCCGCTCGGGACCGGGCCCGCGAGCTGGCCGCGCAGGCCGACTGACGTTCGTCGGGGCGCTGCGCGCCCCGGTGCGTGCCGCATACTGGCCCGGTGTTCACACTCGCCCAGGCCCGGCACCTGGTGGCCACCCTCCGGCCGCGCGTCGACGAGCTGATCCGACTGCGGGCCGATCTGGCCGAGCTGCGCGCCGATCTGGCCGATCACGGTGTGAGTTCGCTCGGCGGGCTGGCCGAGGTGAAGGGGCTGGAGGCCCGGCTGCACGGCGTCGTCGACGAGCTGCACCAGCACGAGATCCAGGTCAAGAGCATCGCGCCGGTGCTGCTCGACTTTCCCGGCGAACGGGACGGCCGCGTCGTGCTGTGGTGCTGGCTGGAGGGTGACTCGGACGTGCGCTGGTACCACCGCATCGAGTGCGGCTTCGCCGGCCGCCGCCCGGTCTGACCGGCGCTGGCGTCGAAGCGGCTCAGCCGGCGGCGGAGTCCGGCAGCACCGGGCCGTCCGACTCGGTCACCGCGAACACCACCACGTTGTCCCGGTAGTGCCCGCGCCGCCGGTCGAAGTCGCCCCCGCAGGTGACCAGCCGCAGCTCGGGGCCGGGCGTCGGGCCGTAGACCACCGCCGTGGGGAACTGGTCCTTGCGCGTACGCAGCGATCCGGTCACCCGGAACGACAGCCGCTGGCCGCCGCGCCACACCTGGACCTCATCGCCCGGGCGCAGCTCACCGAGTCGGGCGAAGACCGCTGGCCCACGCCGCGAGTCCAGGTGCCCGGCGAGCACCGCCGGGCCGGTGTCGCCGGGGGCCGGGCCGCCCCCGTACCAACCGGCGGTGTCGAAGTCGACCGGCGGGATCAGCGTGCCGGCGCGGTCCAGCCCGAGCACCGTGAGCGCGGAGTCGACGCCGATCTTCGGTACGCGTACCCGGGTGGGTGGGCCCTGGGGTGTGGCCGTGGGCGCGGCGGTGGCCGACGGGCAGCCGTCACCGCAACCGGGGTACCAGCTCGCCACTGCCGGCGAGCCGGCACCCCGGTCGGTGGTGGCGGCCAGCCCGACCCCGGTGCCGACGGCGAGGCAGACCGCCGCACCGGCCGCGATCAGCGCGGCCAGCGGCGCCCGGCGGTCGCGGTGCCGTCGGATCGTGGAGTCGGACCCGGCGCTCACCAGGTGGTGCGCCGCCGCCGGTGCCACAGCAGCAGGCTCACCACGACGGCGGCCGCGGCCAATCCGCCGGCAATCAGGGGGTACGCGTCACGGCCGGTCGCGGCGGTGCCGCCGGCGCCGGTGTCCACCCCACCGGCGGGTACGACGGTGCCGCCCTCGGCGTCGCGGCGCAGTTCGGCGGTGAGCCCGCCCTGCTTGGCGTCGAGCACCAGCAGCGAGTACACCGCGCCGTCGGTGAGCCGCACCTCGGCCTCGGTGCTCGGCCCACCGGCACCGGTCAGCCGCAGCCGCCAGCTGCCCGGCTCGACCTGCTGGTATTCGGTGGTGGTCGCGAACTGCACGCCGTCGGCGATCGTCGGACCCTGTGCGGCGGCCACGTCGAGCACCGGGGTCCGCACCGACGCCTGCACGACGCGGACCTTGGCCCGGCCCTGGGCCGGTGCGCTGAGGTCGTCGTTGAGCACCCGCAGTCCCAGGTCGGCGTGCCGACCGACGCCAGCGACCGTGTACGCGTCGCCGCTGGTCACCGCGACCTCGGTGGTGAGCACCGGGGGATCGCTGGCCGGGGCGCCGGCCTGGCGCATCGCCACGGCGTACCGGCCGGGAGCCAGCTCCAGGTAGTCGGAGACCACGCCGTAGCCGACACCGTGGAAGACTTTCGGCTTGGTCGAGTCGGGGGCGGCCAGGTAGACGTCCACCTCCGGGGTGTCGGGGGAGAGGTGGGCGAGTCGGACGTAGCCGACGGTGTCCGCGCCGGCAGCGGCGCTGGCCGGCAGCGGCGTGCCGGCGGCGGTGAGGGCGGTGCCGAGCAGGAGCACGCCGGCGCTGGCGAGCAGCCGGCGGGGCACGGTCGAGAGCTTGTGCATGTCGCCTCCGGGGGGCACGTTCGGTGAGCGGGCGGCAACCCAGGGAACAGAGTCTCGTCTACGGGACCCGGGCGCAAGCTGTCACGCCGGTGTCGACGAATTTTTGTCAGTGCGGCCCTTTCGTCCGTGCACAGACGGGCCGCTGCCAACCGTCCGGGTCGCCTATTCTCGGTCGATGCGGGATCGCCGGGTGGCGCTGGCGTGGGCGGCGTTCGTCGTCGTCGCGCTGGTGTCCTGTGTGCTCGTGCTGCGGCGCGAGGACCGCCTCTCCGACCTGCACATCTACTACGGCGCGCTGTCCGATCTGCACGCCGGTCGGCCGCTCTACGGATACGCGGCCGCCAATGGTGGGCCGTTCACCTATCCGCCGTTCGCCGCGCTCGTGCTGGGGCCGATAACCGCCGTCAGCGAGGGCGTGGCGCAGGGGATCTGGCTGGTGGCGACGTGCGCGGCGGTCGTCGCCATCGCCGGGTCGGTCGGTGTCGCGCTGACCGTACGCCGGTCCCGGCGCCCGTTCGTCGTGGCGGTGGCGGCCACGGTGCTGATGCTCTCCGCGCCGGTGCAGAGCAACCTGCGCTTCGGGCAGGTCAGCATCTTCCTTGTGCTGATGGCGCTGCTCGACGGCATGGGCGTCGTCCCGCCCCGGCTGCGCGGGGTGCTGGTCGGGGTGGCCGCCGCGATCAAGCTGACCCCACTGCTGTTCGTGGTCTACTTCCTCGCCGTCGGGCGCTACCGCGACGCCGGTCGAGCGGCCGGGACGTTCCTGGCCTGCGCGGTGATCGGCGCGATCGCGCTGCCCCGGGAGAGCTGGACCTACTGGACCGAGGCCGTGCGGCAGACCTCCAGGATCGGCAACCTGGCCTCGCTGGGCAACCAGTCCGTGCACGGGATGCTGCTGCGGATCGGCGTCGACGAGGGGAGTCTGCCGCTGCTCTGGGCCGGCCTGGTGGCGTTCATCTGCGCGGCGGCGTTGCTGCGGGCACGGCAGTTGACGGTGCACGGTCGCCCCGGGCACGGCGCGGTACTGGTCGGCTGTGCCACCGTGGCCGCGTCCCCGGTGTCCTGGACCCACCACCAGGTGTGGCCGGTGCTCGCCGCGATGCTGTTGATCGGCGCGGCCGGCGTCACCCAGCGGGTCGCCGGCGTGGCGCTGCTCGGCACGATGGTCGTCTCGCTGGGCGCGGTGCTGGGCCCGGTGTCGATGCGGCCGGGCGTGCAGTTCCTGTTCGAGAACGCCCGTGCCGTCGGGGTGTGCCTGCTGTGCCTGGCCGGTTTCGGTGGCGTCGCGGTCGTGGCCGCCCGTACCAACCGGCGGCCGGCTGCCGGGCGGGCCTGGTGGCGCGTGGGCATCACGGCCACGGTGGCGGTCGCGTTCTTCGCCGTGCAGCCGCTGCCCGCAGGGGCGGACCCGACGTTCAAGGCGTACTCGCTCGACGACGTGGTCAACCCGCGATATTTCTTCGTCTGCCGCGGCCCGGTCGAGTGCGCCGCGTACGGCACCGACGCCCCGGTCACCTTCGGCACCCGCGCGGAGAAGACCAAGGTACGGGTCAACGGCGTGGTCTCCCCACAGGTGGCCCGACTGGAGTACTACTCCGCCCCGGGCGGGGCACCCCGGGCCATTCCGCTGCTCGCCGCCTACCCGGGGACCCGGACGTTCTCGTTCCGCTCGGCGAGCATGGCGCAGGGCCGGCTCGTCGCGTACGCGGCCGACGGTCAGCCGATCGCCGACTATGACGAGGAGCTGGCCGCCGCCCTCCGTACGGCCACCCGGTAGGCGACCCGTGGAGGGCAGCGGCGGTGCTCAGCGGGTGGCGGCGGCCAGGAGGCTGCGCAGCTTCTCGGCGTCGCCCTGCGCCGGGTGCTCCCAGTCCGTCGGGTCGGCGGAGTAGAGCGTGCCGTACGCCGGGGTGTCCGGCTGGAAGCGCCAGCTGTCGGCCAGCGAACCGGCGTCCACGGCGTCGTACCCGATCCGGTCCAGGAAGGCCGTGACCTCGGCCTTCGCCTCGGCGTCGTCGCCCGCCACGGCGAGGGCGCTGCGGTCGGCGGCACCCGCCGGCCGGGCCAGCGCGGCCAGGTGCTTGAAGAAGATGTTGTTGAAGACCTTCACCACCCGCGAGGTCGGCAGGTGCTGCTGGAGCAGCTCGCTGCTGGTGATCTCGTCGGCGTCCAGCTCCGGGAAGTTGCCGTCGCGCTGCGGGTAGTAGTTGTTGGTGTCGATCACGACCTTGCCGGCCAACGGCTCCACCGGCACCGCCCGGTACGCCTTGAGCGGAACGCTGACCACCACCAGATCGCCGACCTTCGCCGCGTCCTGCGCGCTGCCGGCGCTGGCCGAATCGCCCAGCTCGTCGACCAGGTCGGTGAGCGTCTCCGGCCCCCGCGAGTTGCTCAGCACCACGTCGTAGCCAGCGGCCACCGCCAGCCGGGCCACCGTGCCGCCGATGTTGCCACTGCCGATCAGTCCTACAGTTGTCATGCTCGTTCCCAACTCCGCCTACCCACGCCGCATTCCCGACCGGTGTGGTGGGTTATTTCGAATGCCGGTACGCCTACCGCCCGCGCGGACTTCCGGGCATGCGCTGCCTCGCCGAGAATCTCGCGACCTTCGCCGCCGACGCCTGGTTGCGCCGGGAGCCGGTCCTGCACAACGTACTGCTCACGCTCGTCGCGCAGCGGCTCTCCGGCGACGTGCCACTCTCCGGTGACGAGCGGTTCGTCCGGGTGGTCGACGGCGCGCCTGCCCACCACGATCACCCTCGATCCAGGATGTAGTGGCCTCGCGTCTTCCGGAGGCCACTACATCCATGTTCAAGCGCGATCACGCAGGTCCTGAGAGCACCTTTTCGATGGCTGCGCGCAGCTCGTCGGCTTCGGGGGTGACCGTCGGGGCGAACCTCGCGGCGACCGTGCCGTCCGGGGCGACCAGGAACTTCTCGAAGTTCCAGCGGACGTCCCCGGTGTGCCCGTCGGCGTCCGGGGTGTCCACCAGCGCGGCGTAGAGCGGGTGCCGGTCGGCGCCGTTGACGTCCACCTTCTCCGTCAGCGGGAAGGTCACCCCGTAGTTGACCTGGCAGAAGTCGCTGATCTCGGTGGCAGTGCCCGGCTCCTGCCCGGCGAACTGGTTGCACGGCACCCCGAGCACCACCAGGCCGCGGTCGCCGTAGGTGTCGGCGAGGGCCTGCAGGCCGGCGTACTGGGGGGTGAGGCCGCAGCGGGAGGCGACGTTGACGACCAGCAACGCCCGGCCGCGGTAGCTGGCGAGGTCGGCGGGGCCGCCGGCGAGGGCGTCGATCGGGATGTCGAAGACGGTCATGGCCCGAGGTTACGCGGCCGTCGGCCGGGCCTTCCTGACGGGCGTGGCCAGTGCACTCCACGCACCAGGAGAAATCGATACATGCACATCTTGACGAAGTGATGACGCCGTGAGTACCGTCTCACCATCCTTCTGGAAAGTTTCCTAACAATTTGGGGAGACGCCTCATGAAAAGATCGCTCCGCCGGGCCCTCTGGGCCGGTGCCGTGGTCGCCGTGACCCTCACCGCGGTGCCGATGGCCACCGCGTTCGGCGCCGGCAGCGTCACCGCCACGTTCGCCAAGGTCCAGGACTGGGGGACCGGTCACGAGGCGAAGGTGACCGTCACCAACGGGTCGACGGCCAGCGTCAGCACCTGGCGCATCGAGTTCGACCTGCCGTCGGGCACCACCATCAGCAGCGCCTGGGACGCCGACGTCACCAGCAGCGGCAACCACTACGTCGCGGTCAAGAAGAGCTGGGCCGGCGCGCTCGCCCCGGGCGCCTCGTTCAGCTGGGGCTACAACGGCGCCGGCCCGTACGCGGCACCGCTGAACTGCACCGTCAACGGCGCGGCGTGCGGCGGCGGCACCCCTCCGCCGACCACCCCGCCGCCGACCACTCCGCCGCCCACGACTCCACCGCCCACGACTCCGCCGCCGACGACGCCCCCGCCGACCACTCCGCCGCCGAACCCGGGAGCCAAGAAGGTCGTCGGCTACTTCGCCGAGTGGGGCGTCTACGCCCGCAACTACCACGTCAAGAACATCCAGACCAGCGGCTCGGCCGCCAAGCTGACCCACATCCTGTACGCCTTCGGCAACACCACCGGCGGTCGTTGCGCCATCGGTGACAGCTACGCCGACTACGAGAAGGCGTACACCGCGGCGGACAGCGTGGACGGCGTCGCCGACACGTGGGATCAGCCGCTGCGCGGCAGCTTCAACCAGCTGCGCAAGCTCAAGCAACTGAACCCGCACCTCAAGGTGATCTGGTCCTTCGGCGGTTGGACCTGGTCCGGCGGCTTCACGCAGGCCGCACAGAACCCGGCCGCCTTCGCCGACAGCTGCTACAACCTGGTCGAGGACCCGCGCTGGGCGGACGTCTTCGACGGCATCGACGTGGACTGGGAGTACCCCAACGCCTGCGGTCTGAGCTGTGACACCAGCGGTCCCAACGCGTTCAAGAACGTGGTCGGCGCGCTGCGGTCGAGGTTCGGCTCGAACGCCCTGGTCACCGCCGCGATCACCGCGGACGGCAGCAACGGCGGCAAGATCGACGCCACCGACTACGCCGGTGCCATGGGCAGCCTCAACTGGCTGATGCCGATGACGTACGACTACTTCGGCGCGTTCGCCCCGCAGGGCCCCACCGCTCCGCACTCGCCGCTCACCTCGTACACGGGCATCCCGCAGCAGGGCTTCAACTCGGACGCCGCGATCCAGAAGCTCAAGAGCAAGGGCGTGCCGGCCAACAAGCTGCTGCTCGGCATCGGCTTCTACGGACGCGGCTGGACCGGTGTCACCCAGGCCGCCCCGGGCGGCAGCGCCACCGGTGCGGCACCGGGCACCTACGAGGCGGGCATCGAGGACTACAAGGTCCTCAAGAACACCTGCCCGGCCACCGGCACGGTCGGCGGCACCGCGTACGCCAAGTGCGGCAGCAACTGGTGGAGCTACGACACCCCGTCGACCATCAACGGCAAGATGACGTACGCGAACAACCAGGGCCTCGGTGGCGCGTTCTTCTGGGAGCTCTCCGGTGACACTGGCAACGGCGAGCTCATCGGCGCCATCAAGGGCGGTCTCGGCTGAGCCGAGGGCCGACGCACCACCCACACGGTGGGGAGGGGCCCGCACCGTCCCTCCCCACCCGTGCCGTACCCGGCCCGGTCGACGCCCAGCGTCGGCCGGGCCGGCCCGGTGTGACAGACTCGCGGCTCGGCACGTCTCGATGTTCCCTGTCGACGGAGGTGGTCATGCGCCCGATCCACCGCAGGCTGGCGGCGACCGCCGTCGGACTGGTGTCGCTGCCGGTCGCCCTGGTCGGCTGCGGGATCGGCGGCGGCGGCGAGAAGCCGGCCGCCAAGCCCCCGCGGGTACCCGCCGAGGAGGCCGGCACCCGGTCCCGCGAGCGCGTGCAGGCGTACCTCGACGCGATGACCGCCAAGGACGCTGCCGCCGGCCGCAGCCAGCTCTGCGCGCTGCTGCACGAGGGCTTCGACCTCGCCGCGACCGGCCCCAACGGCGACTTCGCCGACCACTTCGAGGTGCCCGAGGCGACGATCACCGACGTCCGGTCCGGCTCGCGTGGCCAGGAGGTCAGCGTCTCGGTCTCGGTCACCGTCGGCAAGCGCAAGACCACCCGACCGCTGCTGTTCACCGTCACCAAGGACGGCGGCGACTGGTGCATCGCCGGAGAGGCGCCGGGCGGCGTACCGGCCACCGGCTCGACGCCCTCCGGCGTCGTCCCCACGCCCGCGTCCTGACCTGCGCCCCGCGGGACTGATCTCCCATCTGCCGGAACCGTCCCCCTCGCCGCCCGGGCACCCCGCCGGTCGCCGTACGCTTTCTGTCATGCGCCATGAGTGGCATCAGCTGAGCCATCCCGCGGTGGGTAGCCCGGGCCTGCAGACCAGCCGACCGACCGTCGACTCCGCCGAGGACGCCGCCCTCGGCCTGGACCGATGGCGGGAGCTGCCCCGCGAGCAGACACCGCCGTGGTCCGACCCGGCCACCGTCGCCGAGGTCTGCCAGGTCCTCGACACCGTGCCGTCGGTCGTCGCGCCCTACGAGGTGGACCAGCTCCGGCAGAAGCTCGCCCTGGTCTGCGAGGGCAAGGCGTTCCTGCTCCAGGGCGGTGACTGCGCCGAGACCTTCGCCGACAACACCGAGAGCCACCTGCTGGCCAACGCCCGCACCCTGCTCCAGATGGCGATCGTGCTCACCTACGGCGCGTCCCTGCCGGTGGTCAAGGTCGCCCGGGTCGCCGGGCAGTACACCAAGCCCCGCTCGCTGCCCACCGACGCGCGCGGCCTGCCCGCCTACCGCGGCGACATGATCAACTCGCTGGAGGCCGACCCGGTCGCCCGGGTCGCCGACCCGCAGCGCATGATCCGGGCGTACGCCAACTCGGCGGCGGCGATGAACATGCTCCGGGCGTACCTCGCCGGTGGGTTGGCCGACCTGCACGCCGTGCACGACTGGAACAAGGGCTTCGTGAAGAACTCCCCGGCCGGGGAGCGTTACGAGGCGATCGCCCGGGAGATCGACCGGGCGCTGGCCTTCATCCGGGCCTGCGGGATGACCGACGACGACGCGCTGCGTACCGTCACCCTCTACTGCTCCCACGAGGCCCTCGCCCTGGAGTACGACCGGGCGCTCACCCGGGTCTCCGACCGCCGGGCGTACGGGCTGTCCGGGCACTTCCTCTGGGTCGGCGAGCGCACCCGGCAGATCAACGGCGCGCACCTCGACTTCATCTCGCGGATCGCCAACCCGATCGGCGTCAAGCTCGGCCCGACCACCTCCCCGGACGAGGCGATCGAGCTGTGCGAGAAGCTCAACCCGGAAAATGTCCCCGGCCGGCTCACCCTGATCAGTCGGATGGGCAACCATCGGGTACGCGACGCCCTGCCGCCCATCGTCGCCAAGGTCACCGCCGCCGGCGCCAAGGTGGTCTGGCAGTGCGACCCGATGCACGGCAACACGCACGAGTCGTCCAACGGCTACAAGACCCGGCACTTCGACCGCATCGTCGACGAGGTGCTCGGCTACTTCGAGGTGCACCGGGGGCTGGACACCCACCCCGGTGGCCTGCACGTCGAGTTGACCGGCGAGGACGTCACCGAGTGTCTCGGCGGCGCCCAGGGCATCGAGGACCTCGATCTGCCCGACCGGTACGAGACCGCCTGCGACCCGCGACTGAACACCCAGCAGTCGCTGGAGTTGGCCTTCCTGGTGGCGGAGATGCTCCGTGGCTGACGCGAGTTGTGAGCTTGCGGGCCCCGTAGTCGGTAGTCGAGCAGTCGGCAGTCGAGAGGACAATCGTGGCTGAAGCATTCGTGGACCTACGGTCCGACACGGTGACCCGGCCCACGGCCGGGATGCGGGAGGCGATGGCCACCGCCGAGGTCGGCGACGACGTCTACGGCGAGGACCCGAGCGTCACCGCCCTGGAGGCCGAGGTCGCCGCGTTGTTCGGGCACGAGGCGGCGCTGTTCGCCCCGAGCGGGTCGATGGCCAACCAGATCGCCCTGCAACTGGTGGTGCCGCCCGCCAACGAGCTGCTCTGTGACGCCGACGCGCACGTGGTCACGTACGAGATCGGCGCGGCGGCCGCGTACGGCGGAATCTCCTCACGGACCTGGCCCGCGGTCGGCGCGGACATCGACCCGGAGACGGTCGCCGGCATGATCCGGCCGGACGGATACTTCGCGGTCCCGACCCGGGCGATCGCCGTGGAGCAGACCCACAACCGGGGCGGTGGCGGGGTGATCCCCCTGGCCACGCTGCGGGAGCTGCGCCGGATCGCCGACACCGCCGGGGTGGCACTGCACTGCGACGGTGCCCGGATCTGGCACGCCCACGTCGCCGACGGGGTGCCGCTGATCGAGTACGGCCAGCTCTTCGACACCCTGTCGGTCTGCCTCTCCAAGGGTCTCGGCGCGCCGGTCGGCTCGCTGGTGGTGGGCAGCGCCGAGAAGATCGAGCAGGCCCGGTGGATCCGCAAACGGATGGGCGGCGGTATGCGTCAGGTCGGCATCCTCGCCGCCGCCGGCCGGTACGCGCTGGAGCACCACATCGACCGGCTGGCCGAGGATCACGTGAAGGCGGCCCGGCTCGCCGAGGCGGTCGCGCCGTTCGGTGTGCTCGCCACCGCGGTCCGCACCAACCTGGTCCCGCTGGACCTGACCAAGCACGCGCTGGACGCCCACGCCCTGGCTGCCGCCGCGCGGGCCGAGGGCGTACTCATCTCGGTGCTCGGCCCGCGTACCGCCCGCCTGGTCACCCACCTGGACCTCGACGACGCCGCCATCACCCGCGCCGCCGCAGCCCTGACCCGCATCCTCGCCGCCTGACCCCCTGCCGCCGTTGATCAAGAGGTTTGCGTCAGATTTCGGGCTGCGAACGGCGCAAACCTCTTGATCAACCGCCTTTGGCGGGGCGCCCTAGGGGTGGAGGCGGGTGAGGGTGGCGATGTCGGCGGCGTGGCCCTCGTGCTTCTCGCTGGGGGTCTCCACGACGACCGGTACGCCGGCGGTGGCCGGGTGGGCCATCAGCTCGGCGAAGGCCGGCTCACCGATGCTGCCCTTGCCGATGTTCTCGTGCCGGTCCCGGGTGGAGCCGCACAGGTCCTTCGAGTCGTTGGCGTGCACCAGCCGCAGCCGGTCCGCTCCGACGGTGGCCACCAGCGTGTCCAACGTCGCCGTCATGCCACCCTCGACCGCGAGGTCGTGCCCGGCGGCCCAGGCGTGGCAGGTGTCGAAGCAGACTCCGAGCATGGGGTGCCGGTCCACCGCGTCCAGGTAGGGACCGAGCTGCTCCACCCGGGAGGCGAGCGACCGGCCACCGCCCGCGCTCGGCTCGACCAGCAGCATCGGCCCGCCGGCCTCGGCGGCCTGGTCCAGCAGTGGCAGCAGCTGCTCCCGGACCTGCCGCATCGCCGCCTCGGCGTGCCCCTCGTCCACCGAGCTGCCCGCGTGGAACACCACCGCCCGGGCACCGATCGCCACGCCCCGGCGCAGCGCGTGCGCCAGGGTCTGCGCCGACTTCTCGACCGTGGCCGGGGTGGGCGAGCCCAGGTTGACCAGCAGCGATGCGTGGATGAACGTGGGAATGCCCCGCTCGGCGAAACCATCCCGGAACAGCACGTCCTGCGCCGGGTCACCGGCGGGCAGCGCCCAGCCGCGTGAGTTGGAGACGTAGACCTGCACCACCTGGGCGCCGGTCGCGTCGGCGTACGGCAGGGCGGCCTTGGCCAGCCCACCGGAGGTCGGAGTGTGCGCGCCCACCGGGCGGGAGTGAGTCACTGGCACCTCAGTAGCACGTGATGACGACCGGGGTGCCCGGCGGCACCTGGGTATTCTCGACCGGGACCTGGATCCGGACCACGGCGTTCGGGTTGATCGCGACCGTCACCGGGAAGCCCTGGCTCTCCAGCAGTTGCTTGGCCTGGGGGCAGGGCAGGTCGACCACCCGGGGGATGACCGCGAACGGCGGCCCCTTGCTGACCTCCAGCTTGACCTGGGTGCCCTTCTCCACGCCGGTCCCGTCGGACGGGCTCTGGCCGAGGATCTCGTCCTTGGGCTTGTCGGAGTCCTTGTAGGTCTCCACCGGCACCAGTTTGAGCTGGGCCAGCGCGGTCCGGGCCTCGGTCAGGGTCTTGCCGACCAGGTTCGGCACCGACACCGGCGCCCTGCCCCGACTGAGAATGAGGGTGATCTTGGCACCCGGTTTGACCTCGGTGCCCACCTTGGGGGAGCTGTCCACCACGACCCCGGCCGGCAGGTTGTCGTCGTAGCGGGCGGTGCCCTTGGCCACCACCAGCTTCGCGTTGACCAGGTCCGCCTCGGCCAGCTCGAACTCCTTGCCGATCACGTCCGGCACCCCGAAGCGTTCCGGGCCGAGGGACAGCGTCAGGGTGATCGTGCTGCCCTTGACGACCCGGGTGGCCGACGCCGGGGTCTGCCCCAGCACGCTGTCCTTCGGGGCCTTCTCGTCGTAGCGCGGCTCGCCGAAGGCCAGGATGAGCCCGGCGCGGTCGGCCTGCGCCTGAGCGTCGGCCTTGGTCAGGCTGACCAGCTGCGGCGCGTCGGTGTAGCGGCCCACGCCGAACCACCAGCCGCCGAGCGCGGCCACCAGACCCAGCACCACCACCACGGCCGCGACGGCCAGCCGGCCCTGCGGATGGCCCAGCACCCTGCCGCGTAGCGCGGCGAGCCGGGACCCCAGGCCCTCCGCCGGCTCCGGCGCGGCCCTCCGCCGGCCCGGCCCCTGGCCGCCCTCGGGCAGCCGGGCCCAGGTCGGGCGTTCGGCCGGGCGGACCGTGGCGACCACCATGGTCGGCTGGGACACCGGCGGCTCGTCGGTAACACGGCGCAGCACGGCGGTACGGCTGTTGGCGTCGCCCAGCTGGTCCCGGGCGACCTGCACCTCGGCCAGCAGTACGCCGGCGTCGGCGGGGCGGGCCCCGGGATCGCGCCGGGTGGCCCGGCCGACCAGGTCGTCGAGGACCGGCGGCAGGCCGGGCACCAGCGTCGAGGGAGCCGGGACGTCCCGGTCGACGTGCTGCCACGCGACGTCCACCGGGCGGTCCCCGTCGTAGGGCACCCGACCGGTGAGCATCTCGAACAGCACGATGCCGGCCGAGTAGACGTCGGTGCGTGGGTCGGCCCGGCCCTCGGTGACCAGCTCCGGGGCGACGTACGCCACGGTGGCCATGAGCTGGTTGCCCTGCTCGTCCTCGGCGCTCGCCTCGACCGCCCGGGCCAGCCCGAAGTCGGCCACCTTGACGACGCTGTCGACCAGGTTGGCGACGCCGCCGGTCGGCGCCTCGGCGACCAGCACGTTCTCCGGCTTCACGTCGCGGTGCACCAGGCCGGCCCGGTGCGCGGCGGCGATCGCGGCGAGCATCTGCTCGAAGATGGCCAGTGCCTCGTCCGGGTTGACCCGGCGCCGCTCGGCCAGCACGTCGCGCAGCGTGCGCCCGCGGACGTACTCCATCACCAGGTACGGCAGACCGGCGTGGGTGCCCTGGTCGTAGACCGCCACCACGTTCGGGTGGGTCAACCGGGCGATGGTCTTCGCCTCGTCGGTGAACCGGGCCACGAAGTTGGCGATCCGGGCCCGGGCCTCGGGCGCCTGGGTCGGGTGAATGATCTTGACAGCGACGGTGCGCTCAAGGCGCTCGTCGGTGGCGGTGTACACGGTCGCCATGCCGCCACGGGCCACGCGACCGCGAATGCGGTAGCGCCCGTCGATCAGCGAGCCCAGCAACGTGTCGGCGACCTGTGTGTCCATCGGCAGGGAGTCTATGTGTCCAGGAGGCGAAGGTTGAACAGGATGCTACAGCCGGGGACGCTTCTGGTCCGTCCCGCCGTCCTGCCCGCGCCTGCCCCGATCCCTCATCCGCTGGTCAACACCGGTCCGTTGCCCGGATCGGACCGGCCGTCCGGGGTGCCGGTGACTCGCCCCGGCGGCGGCGTGGCAGGGTGATCAGGTGACCGAACCCGTACCCTCCGGCCAGGCCGTGCCCGGCCCAGAGCTCGCCGGCCCCACCGATCCGGCCGGCTGGCTCACCCTGCCCGACGTCGCCGAGCGCCTCGACGTGTCGATCAGCAAGGTGCACCAGATGATCCGCGACCGGGAGCTGCTGGCGGTCCGCCGCGACGGCGTCCGCCGGATGCCGGCGGACCTGGTGGCCAACGAGACCGTGCTCAAGCACCTGCCCGGCGTGCTCAACCTGCTCTCCGACGCTGGCTACGACGACGAGGCCGCGCTGCGCTGGCTCTACGAGACCGACGACACCCTCCCCGGCGCCACCCCGGCCGCCGCCCTCTCCGGCGACCAGGCCCGCGAGGTGAAACGCCGAGCCCAAGCCCTCGGCTTCTAACCGCCCGCCGCCCGCCGCCCGCCGCCCGCCGCTCTCTGCGTTGATCATGACGTTGGCGACGTCCGTGTCGGCGTGTCGCGCCGCCAACTTCATGATCAACGGGGGTGCGGGGGCCGGGAGGGGGTTAGTCGGTGCGGCGGGTGGCCGCTATGGCCAGGTCGACCAGGGCCTGGCGGGCTTCGGTGTCCAGGTCCACGGCGGAGAGGGCCGCCAGCGCGGTGTCGGTGAGTGTGACGATCCGCTGCTCGGTGCGCTCCAGCGCCCCGCTCGCCGAGATCAGCTCGCGGAGCCGGGTCACCCCCTGCTCGTCCAGGTCGGCGTCGCCGAGCCGGCCGAGAAGCAGCTCCCGGCCCGCGTCGTCGGTGGTCTCCACGGCCGCCGCCACCAGGTAGGTGCGCTTGCCCTCGCGCAGGTCGTCCCCGGCCGGCTTGCCGGTCTGCGCCGGATCGCCGAAGACCCCCAGCACGTCGTCGCGGAGCTGGAACGCCTCGCCCAGCGGCAGCCCGTACGCCGAGTAGGCCGCCCGTACGTCGGCCGACGCGTCGGCCAGCGCGGCACCGAGCAACAGCGGCCGCTCGACCGTGTACTTCGCGGACTTGTACCGGGCCACCTTGCCGGCCCGCTCCACCGAGGTGTCGCCGGTGACCTGGGTGAGTACGTCCAGGTACTGCCCGACGGTGACCTCGGTGCGCATCTCGTCGAAGACCGGCCGGGCTCGGGCCACCGCCTGCGGATCCAGCCCGGCGGAGTGCAGCAGTTCGTCGGACCAGACCAGGCAGAGGTCACCGAGCAGGATCGCCGCGGCATCGCCGAACCCGTCCGGGTCGCCGCCCCAGCCGGCGGCCCGGTGCCGGGAGGCGAACCGCCGGTGCACCGCAGGCTCGCCGCGCCGGGTGTCGGAGCGGTCCATCAGGTCGTCGTGGATCAGGGCGCTGGCCTGGACGAACTCCAGCGCGGCCAGGGCGGTGAGCACCGGGTCGCCGTCCACCCCGCCAGCGCCCCGGAACCCCCAGTACGCGAAGGCCGGGCGCAGCCGCTTGCCGCCCCCGAGCACGAACGCCTCGATCGCCTCCGCCACCGGCACCAGGGCGTCGTCCACGGCACTCAAACGGACCCGCTGGCTGGCCAGGAACTCGGTGAGGGCCTTGTCGACCCGCTGTCGCAGGCCGGCACGGTCGACGGGAGACACGGGAGCAGCGTCGGTCACGCCACGACGCTAGCCGGTCGCCGTTACCCGCGCTCCACCGCCACGCGTGGTCCCGCCGGCACGCCCCCGGCGCGGCCCGGGCCCGTCCGGCCGGTCGGCCGGGCGGCCGCCACGGCGCCCCGGCCCGGCCCGCCGGGCTGCGTCCGGCCGGCCCGTCGGGCACTCGCCGCGGCCTCGGCGAGCACCACCAGTGGTACGTCCAGCACGGCGGCGAGCCAACCGAGCCAGAATCCTCCCGGTACGCGACGCTGCCGCTCCCACCGGGACACCTCGTGCCGACTCAGCGTCGGCACCCCGGCGGCGGCACACAACTCGGCGGCGGTGCGCTCCTGGCTCCACCCCCGGGCCAGCCGGCACCGGGCCAGCAGCGGCCCGAGCTGTGGTGGGCGCGGCGGTGCGGGCGGGGCCATCGATCCTCCAGCGGGGCGTCGGTGCGGTGACGACCCGCCCGCCCGACCGGACGGGACCGGCGTCACCGGTCGGTTTGCTGACCCCCGCGCGTGCCCCGGGCCGACCCCCGCCGCCCCTCCCGCGCCACCCATTCCTATCCCGTGGGTACGACGGCTTTCCGCCCTCCGGGCCGACGGGCAGCGCCCCGCCGCCCGAGGGAGGCGGCCCTGCCGACCCACGGGTGGACGCGCGCGGTCCCGTCGATCCGCGTGCCGGAGTGGGAAGCACCTGGGTGGCGGAGACGCGGCCCGCTAGAGTCGGGTCGTGGCGCTCGGTCTTCCCTCGGTACTCCCCAACCCGCAGCCGGCGATCGGGGAGCTCATCCGTGAGCGCCAGCCGACCTTCTCGTTCGAGTTCTTCCCGCCCAAGACCGAGGCCGGGGAGCGGCTGCTCTGGCAGGCGATCCGCGAGCTGGAGTCGCTGCGTCCGTCGTTCGTGTCGATCACGTACGGCGCGGGCGGCTCGACCCGGGACACCACCGTGGCGGTGACCGAGCGGATCGCCACCGACACCACCCTGCTGCCGTTGGCCCACCTCACCGCGGTCAACCACTCCGTCGCCGAGCTGCGGCACGTGATCGGCCGGCTCGCCGGAGTGGGGGTGCGCAACGTGCTGGCGGTGCGCGGCGACCCTCCGGGCAACCCGGGCGGCGAGTGGATCCGCCACCCGGAGGGCGTGGACTACGCCGAGGACCTGGTCCGTCTGGTGCGCGACGCCGGTGACTTCAGCGTGGGTGTGGCGGCCTTCCCGTACAAGCACCCCCGCTCGCACGACGTGGCCAGCGACACCGCGCACTTCGTCCGCAAGTGCCGGGCCGGCGCCGAGTTCGCGATCACGCAGATGTTCTTCGACGCCGACGACTATCTGCGGCTGCGCGACCGGGTGGCCGCCGCCGGCTGCGACACCCCGATCCTGGCCGGGGTGATGCCGGTGACCCAGATCAGCACCATCGAACGGTCGGTGCAGCTGTCCGGGGCACCCTTCCCGACGGCGTTGGCGGCGCGCTTCGAGCGGGTCGCCGACGACCCGGCGGCGGTCCGCCGGCTCGGCGTCGAGCAGGCCAGCGAGATGTGCCGCCGACTGCTGGACGAGGGCGTACCCGGAATCCACTTCATCACCCTCAACCGGTCCACCGCGACGCGTGAGGTCTGGCAGAACCTCAAGGCCGGCGCGCGGGTGTGAACGCGGAGTCTGCGACACCTGTTGCCCGGCACGACGGTTGATCCGTGGTGGGCACACAGCTGAACTGGGACCAGTACGCCACGGCGTGGGCACGGTTGCACGGCGGGTTCGACCCCCGGGCCGCCGCGCCGGTGGTACGCGCCTGGCTGCGGTTCGCGTACCACGTCGGGTATGTGCTGGGCCGGCTGCGGGTCGGCCCCACCGCGGTGACGGTGGCCGGGGTGCTGCTCTGCTTCTGCGTACCGCTGCTGGTGACCCGGCCGGCGGACGGCCCGTTCCTCGGTGCGCTGTTCGTGCTGCTCGCCGCCGTGGCGGACAGCGTGGACGGTGCGGTGGCGGTGGCCACCGGCCGCACCACCCGGCTCGGCTACGTCTACGACTCGGTCGCCGACCGGCTCGGTGAGGTGGCCTGGCTGCTGGCGTTCTGGCTGCTCGGTGCGCCGGGTGCGCTGGTCGTCGCGGGTGGCGCGCTGTCCTGGCTGCACGAGTACGTGCGGGCCCGGGCGGTCTCCGCCGGCATGCGCGAGATCGGTGCGGTGACCGTGGGCGAACGCCCCACCCGGGTCTCGGTGGCGCTGGTCGGGCTGCTGATCGCCGGGCTGACCGGGCTGATCGACCCGGATCTGGCCGCCGGCACCATCACCATGGCGACCGCGGTGTGGGTGCTGCTGGCCGGCTTCGGCCTCGGGCAACTGCTCTCCACCATCCGCCGCGCCCTGCTCGACGCCGGCTGAGCAGCGCCCTGCTCGACGCCGGCTGAGCAGCGCCCTGCTCGACGCCGGCTGAGCGGCGCCCTTGTTGTTAGGAAGGGTCCCTTCCTATACCGCAGGCGTTAACAAGGTGCCCTTCCTTGCACCGCACCTACCAGGCGGGGCCGATCTCGTCGGCGACGATCTGCGCGGAGAGGGTCACCATCGGTAGCCCACCGCCGGGGTGGCTGGAGCCGCCCACCAGCCACAGCCCGTGCGCCGGGCCCCGGTTGGCCGGCCGGAGCAGCCCGCCGGCGGTGCCGTAGATCGAACCGCCCGGCGCGCCGGTCGCCGCGTCCAGGTCGGCCGGGGTACGCACCTCGCGGAACAGCAACCGGTCGCGTACGTCGACACCCCGCTGCGCCAGCACCTCCAGGATCCGGTCCGCGTACGCGTCGGCCAGCCCCGGGCGTCGCCAGTCGACCGCGCCCGCGGCGGTGCCCTGTCGGGCGGCGTTGACCAGCACGAACCACGCCTCGTGCCCGGTCGGGCGGATCATCGGGTCGTCGGCCACGGTGACGAACACCGTCGGGTCGGCCGCCGGTCGGGCCCGTACGCCGTGCCCCGGGTCGCCGAAGACCGCGTCGAACTCGGCGTCGTAGTCGCGCGGGAAGAAGACGTTGTGGTGGGCCAGCCCGGTGCTGCCGGAGACGCCGAGCAGCAGCACGAAGCCGGCCAGGCTGCGGTCGGCCAGCCCGGCCAGCCGGCGGGGGTGCGGGAGCAGGTCACGGTAGACGGTGAGCGCGTCCACGTTGGCCACCACCACGTCGGCGGGCACCGGGGCGGTGGCGCCTGCGATGCGTACCCCGTGCACCCGGCCCCCGGTGGCGTCGATCCGGGTCACCGTGGTGCCGGTCTGCACGACCACGCCGAGGTCCAGGCAGCGGGTCAGCAGCGCGTCGGCGAGCGTGCCCAGCCCGCCGCGCAGGTACCAGCCGCCGAAGGTCAGCTCGGCGTAGGGGACCGCGACCAGCGCGGCAGGTGCCCGACGCGGGTCGGCGCCGGTGTAGGTGGCGTACCGGTCCAGCAGCATTCGCAGCCGCGGGTCGGACAGGTACCGGCGGCCCAGTCCGCGCAGCGTGCGGCCGGGGGCGATGGCGGCCAGGTCGCCGACGCGCCAGGCCAGCGACGCGAGGTCGCGGGGCGAGTCGACGGTGCGGTGCAGGATGTCCCGCGAGGAGGCGTGCCACACCCGCGCGGCCCGCTGCCACAGCCGCTGCCAGTCGGCCGCCGCCCGGTCACCGAGGACGGCCCCGATCCGGGCGGCGAACTCCACCGGGTCGGCGCAGGAGTCCAGCGCCGGCCCGCCGTCGGGAAAGACGTGCCGGACGATCGGATCCAGCGGGGCCAGGTCCAGGTATTCGTCGAGCTTCGCCCCGGTCGCCTCGAACAGGTCGTGGAACACCTCGGGCAGGGTGAGCAGGCTCGGCCCGGTGTCGAAGTGGAACGGGCCGGCCGGGGTGTCGTGCACGTACCGGCCGAGCTTGCCGCCGACCGTGTCGGCCCGCTCGAAGATGGTCACCTGGTGCCCGGTGGCGGCCAGCCGGGCGGCGGTGGCCAGGCCACCAACCCCGGCGCCGACGACCACGATCCGCGCCATGCCGCGCCCCCTAGCTGACCGGGCGGCCCCGCCAGGTCAGGCGGTGCCGCTTTCGCAGATGGTACGACCGCAGGGTCAGCCAACCGAGGACCACGACCGACACGGGGTGTGCGAGCGCGTCGGGCCACCACCGGCCGCCGGTCGCCCGGGCGGTGAGCAGCCGCCCGGCCACCCCGAGCAGGTAGCCGGCCAGGCCAACGGCGGCCACCCCCGGCGCGCCGATGACCAGGCCGGTCAGCGCGACCAGCGGCGGGGCCGTGTAGAGCAGCAGCAGCATCGTCACCACGGCCGCCGCCGCGCCGGGGTGCCCGAACGACGCCCAGAGCGACTTCGAGTACCCGTCGCGCAGCTGCGGCCAGTCGTCGTACATCCGGCAGGCGGCCAGCCGGGAACCGTCCGCCAGGGCGATCCGTCCGCCGGCCCGCTTGACCGCACGGGCCAGCTCGACGTCCTCCAGGATCCGGTCGGCGACCGCGGCGTGGCCGCCGGCGGCCGTGTAGCCGGCCCGGTCCAGCACCAGGAACTGCCCGCCCGCCGCGGCCAGCGACGGCCGCGACGAGCGCTCCATCGCGCGCAGCGGCAGGAAGGTCAACCAGAGCCACTGCAACAACGGCTGCACCAGCCGGTCGGCCGCCGTCGTCACCACGATCCGGGGGTACGGCGACAGCAACGTCGCGCGGGCGGCGCGCAGTTCGGTGACCGCGGCGGCCACGGCGTGCGGGGCGAGCACCACGTCGGCGTCGACGAAGACCAGCGCGGTGGCCGTCGGGTCGGCCCGGGTGGCCAACTGCCAGCAGGCGTGCGGCTTGCCCAGCCAACCCGGCGGCGGGGCGACCCCGGTGAGCAGGGTGACCCGCGGGTCGTCGCCGGCCACCGCGCGGACCACGTCGGCGGTGCCGTCGGTGGAGCCGTCGTCGAGGACCACGATGCGCAGCCCGGGCACTCCGCGCTGGGCCAGCAGGGCACGCAGGCATCCGGTGACCCGGGCGGCCTCGTCGCGCAGCGGCAGCAGGACGGCGACCGGCTCGTCGACCTCGTCCGGTCGGTCGGCGGGTCGGCGCAGCCAGCGGGCGGCGTTGAGCCAGGTGTGCCCGGTCAGTGCCGCGACGGCGAGGGGTAACGCGAGCAGGACGGTCATCGGGTCACGTCGACGCCGGGGCGGTGCGGCGTACGGCCCTGCCGGTGGGTGGCGTGGGCCCGCAGCAGGGTCGTCGTCAGCGGCACGGCGGTCACCGACATGCCGACCGCGCCCCAGAGCGCCGAGGCGGGCAGGTCGAGGAAGACCGCGTGGGCCAGGATGCTGGAGAAGTACGTCCACAGGTAGAGCGCGACCATCGGGTCGTCCCGCCGGTCGGTGCGCTCGACGGTCGGGCCGGCCAGCGGGCGCAGCGCGCACATCAGCAGCACCGCGAAGAGCAGCCAGCCCAGGTAGTTGCTGACCGGGATGCCGGGCAGGCCGGGCAGCGCGGGGGTGGCGTCCCGCCAGACCCAGTACCCCTCGGCCACCATCTGCGGATCGAGGAAGAGGTCCCAGGCGGCCAGGCCCAGCGCGGCCAGCGCGATCCGCCGTACCCAGGGACCGGCCGGCGCGACGGCGGTGCCGGCGCGGGCCGGCGCGACGTCCGCGGGCGCGGTGCCGCCGTCGGGGCCGGCGGCCGCGGTGCCGCCGCCGGTCTGGCGGACCCCCGCCAGCCAGGCCGGCCAGGCCATCCAGGTCCAGGCCAGCGGGATGATCAGCGGCACCCCGGCCAGCTTGGGGCCGAGCTCGCCGGAGTAGTCGTAGCTGCCGAACGGCACGCCGGTGGCCACCCCGACCGCCTCGATCGCGAAACCGCCGCCGGTGGCCACCGCGACCAGCGCCGCGGCGGCCCGGGGACCCCGGCTGAGCAGCGCGTGACCGACCGAGAGCAGCCAGCCGAGTACGACGGTGGCCACGGTGAGCCCGGCTCGGGTGGCGCCGGTGGTCAGCGGGTAGCAGATCTGGGCGAGTACCAGGACGGCGAGCAGCGTCCAGCAGATCCGCCGCCGGGTCATGACGCCGGGGGATCGAGCGGCAGATCCCGGCCGAGCACACCGAACGGTCGGTCGTCGCCGGGGAAGTGGAAGTCGCGCAGCACGTCGACGAAGCCGAACCGCCGGTACAGCCGCCAGGCCCGGGAGGTCTTCTCGTCGGCTTCCGGGGTGGACAGCAGCGTGGTGTCGCCCTCGGCCATGGTGAGCAGCGCGCGCAGCTGCCCGGCGCCCAGGCCGTGCCCCTGCGCCGGTGGCCGGACGTGCAGCTCGACCACCTCGAAGCAGTGGGTCAGCCAGCGCTGCCGGGTCGGGGCGTCCAGCGCCCGGTACACCTGGTCGTGCCACCACTGGCCGGGGCCGCCCAGGTAGCCGTAGCCGAAGCCGGCGAGGCGGCCCTCGCTGGTCAGGCTGGCCACGGCCCGGAAACCGGGTCGGCGTACGTGGGTGGCGATGTAGCCGCGCCGGGCCTCCAGCAGGTCGGTGCGGTATCCCATCGCCTCGCCGTAGACGGCCACCACGTCGTCCAGCCGTCGGACGAGATCGTCCGGCGTCCAGCGCACCAACCTCATGCCCCTCCACCCTTCACCGTTGCCGGGTCGCCGTCGGTGACCCATCCGAGCACCGTCCGGTCGCCGATCACGTCGCGCACCTCGAACCGCGCGAACAGCTCCTCGGCGTACCAGCCCTCGGTGGGGGTGCGCATGATCGCCGCCCGGTGCTCCGGGTGACGGTACGCGAACGCGACCAGGTCCGTCGGGTCGCGCCACACGCTCACCGTGCCCTGCCAACCCAGCGGCGCCTCGCCGACGCCGAACCGGGCCAGCAGCCCGGGTGCCTCGCGTAGGGCGGCGGCCACCGGGGGGACCGCCCGCCAGAAGGTGGCCGCCCGGCGGGCTCGCAGCCGGGCCCGGGTCAGCGCCAGCACCGGGCCGGCGACCCGGCCGCCCGGTGGCTCGCCGAACGGCCGCTGGCCGGACCACTCGCCCCGACTGCTCAGCGGGCGCAGGTCGATCCGGGCCTGCGCACGGGCGATGCGTGCCCAGGCCCGCCCGACCGGCGAGCCGTCGAAGCCGGCCGCCGCGACGGGCGAGTCCCAGACGGTCAGCGCCGCCCACCGGGTCAGGTCGGCGTCACCGGGCCCGAAGCCGGTGCCGGTACCGGTGCCCAGCAGCTTGCCGAACCGGACGCCGGGGAGGGCGCGCAGCCGGCCCGGGTCCACCGCCATCCGGGTCAGCGCCCGGGGCAGCGCGCCACGGGAGGTCCGCCAGACGTGCAGGGTGACCAGCTCGGGGCCGGTGCTCACGCCACCTCGGCAGCGGTGCCGGCGGTGACCCGCAGCAGCTCGGCGTAGGTGGTCGGGAAGACCGCCTGCGGTACGCCGCCCGCCGCCCAGATCTCCGGGTACGCCGCCAGCGCGGTGTCCACCAGGGTGCGCAACGGTCGCGGGTGCCCGAGCGGGGCGACTCCGCCGATCGGCTGCCCGGTGTGTGCCCGGACGAACTCCGGGGTGGCCCGGCGCAGCCGGGTGACCCCGATCGACGCGGCCAGGCCGGCGGTGTCCACCCGGTGCGCGCCGGAGGTGAGCACGAGCAGCGGCGTGTCGTCCGCGTCGAAGATCAGCGAGTTGGCGATCTGGCCGACCTGGACGCCGAGCGCCTCGGCGGCGGCCGCGGCGGTGTGCACCGCGTCGGGCAGCAGGCGGACGGCGCTGGGCTGGCCGGTGCCGTCGAGCGCACCAGCGCGGTCGAGCGCGTCCTGCACCGCCCGTACGTTCGGGTGTGGCTGCATGTCGCCATTCTTCCCGGTCCGCCGCTGGCCGGTTCAGCCGGCCAGGTCGGCAGCCGTCACTGGACAGCCTCCGGTCGTCCGGCGCGTCACACGTTGCATTTTCGTCGGAGGGGAGGTGTACTGTCAGCAGCAGTTAGAACGAGTGTTCGATTGCCTCGAACGCCCGTTCCAACCAGCCGGAGCGCGGTGTTTCGCGGCGCCACCTCCGGCCGGTGCGGCTTCGCGGGCCGCACCTGGGTTTCCGGGCAGTCGCGAGCCCGGTCCCATCAGGCAGGAGCGTCGCCCGCCGCCCACGACCCCCGGGCGGCGGGCGACGAACCCGCCGGTACGCCGGCCGGGTGTGGTGTGGGGAAGCGTCCACACCCGGCCGGCCACACCCGGTGCGTCTTCCTCCGCACCACCCGACCTCGGCGTCTCGTCGGCGGCACCAGCGCGCCGATCGACGCCCCGGCCACGTGGAGGAGACAGTTCATGCCGACCAACCCGGCTCAGGCACCGACGGTGCCGGCGCACGCGCTGCCGCACCGCACCCCCGTCCAACTCCTCACGTTGGCCCGGCACGGGCTGGTCGAGGCCGGCCAGACCCGGCCCGACGGTCTGCGCTACGCGGCTGCCCACCTGGCGGCGCTGCGTGCGGCGGCCGCCCTGCTCGCCGCCCGCGCCCGGCCCGCGCCCACCCGGCGCAACCGGATCACCAGCGTCTGGGTCCTGCTCTGCGCCGTCGCCCCCGAGCTCGACGACTGGTCCCGGTTCTTCGCCGCCGGTGCCGGCAAGCGGGCCGCCGCCGAGGCCGGCATTCCCCGGGTGGTCAGCGCCCGGGAGGCGGACGACCTGCTCCGCGCGGCCGAACAGTTCGTCACGGTGGTGGAGGCCGCGCTCGGCGTGGCCCACCAACCGGCGCTGGACGGCCTCGCCGCATGACCCCGCCGTGACACCGGCCGCCCGGCGGGGGGAGCCGGGCGGCCGGCGTCACGCGCGGCGGTCCTGATCTGACATTCACAGCAACGACGGGGGGTTGGTCCGATGGCGGGCCGCATGGTGGTCGGTTCCGCCGCACTGGCCGATCTGGTACGCCCGGCGAGCGCACCCGACTCGGCCGGCGGCCACCGGGTGCTGCCGGTGACGCCCGAGTTGACCGGCCTGCTGCCCAACCGTGGCCTGCGCCGGGGCAGCACCATCGCGGTCACCGTTGGTCAACCCCGGCGCAGTGGCGGCACCTCGCTGGTGCTGGCGCTGCTCGCCGCGGCGTCCCGAGCCGGCTCGTGGTGCGCCGTGGTGGGGGTGCCGACGTTCGGCGCGGGAGCGGCCGCCGAGCTGGGCATCGCCCTGGACCGGCTGGCCCTGGTGCCGAATCCCGGCCCCGAGTGGGCCACCGTGGTCGCCGCGCTGATCGACGGGGTGGACGTCGTGGTCACCGCCGTACCGGCCACGGTCTCCGCCTCGGTCGCCACCCGACTGGCCGCCCGGGCCCGGCAGCGCGGCAGCGTGCTCGTTCCGTACGGCCGGTGGGACGGCGCGGACGTGACACTGCAGGTGGTCCGCGGGGTCTGGGAAGGGCTCGGAGCGGGCCGGGGGCGGCTGCGCCGCCGCGAGGTCACCGTCTCGGCGCGCGGGCGCGGGGCGGCCGCCCGGCCAAAGGAGATCAAGGTCTGGCTCCCCGGTGACGAGCTCACCCGGGTGATCCCCCGCACGGTGCCGACCGGGAGCCGTCCGGCGCTCACCCTGGTCGGCTCGGCGTGACCGGTTCTCCGGTACGCACCCTGCTGCTGTGGTGCCCGGACTGGCCGGTGCTCGCTGCCGAGATCGTCGACGGGGTGCCGGCCACCGGTCCGGTCGCCGTGCTGCACGCCAACCGGGTGGTCGCCTGCTCCGAGCAGGCCCGCGCCGAGGGGGTCCGCCGAGGGCTGCGCAAGCGGGAGGCGCAGGGCTGCTGCCCGCAGCTCACCGTCGTGGAGTACGACCCCGGCCGGGACGCCCGGGCGTTCGAGCCCGTGGTCGCCGCGATGGAGGAGTTGGTGGCCGGCGTCGAAGTGGTCCGCCCGGGGGCCTGCGCGGTGGCCGTCCGGGGGCCGAGCCGTTACCTCGGCGGCGAGGAGGCCGCCGCCGAGCGGATCATCGAGCACGTCGCACAGTCGTGTGTGGTGGAGAGCCAGGTCGGCATCGCCGACGGGGTCTTCGCCGCGGGGCTGGCCGCCCGTGCCGGCCGAGTGGTGGCACCGGGCGGGACGCCGGAGTTCCTGGCCGGGTTGCCGGTCGAGGCGCTCGGCCGGCCGGCGCTGGCCGACCTGCTGCGCCGGCTGGGGGTGCGGACCCTCGGCGACTTCGCCGCGTTGCCGGCAGGCGACGTGCTGGCCCGGTTCGGGTTCGACGGGGCACTGGCCCACCGGCTCGCCGCGGGGCGGGACCACCGTCCGCTCGCCGTCCGGCAGCCGCCGACCGACCTGACGGTGACCGCCGAGCACGACGAGCCGATCGACCGGGTCGACGCGGCAGCGTTCGCCGCCCGCGCGTTGGCCGAGCAGCTGCACGAGCGGCTGGCCGGGCACGGGCTGGCCTGCACCCGGCTCGGCATCGAGGCGGTCACCGCGCACGGGCAGGAGCTGCACCGGGTGTGGCGGCACGACGGCCTGCTCACCGCCGCGGCCATCGCCGACCGGGTGCGCTGGCAGCTCGACGGCTGGCTCACCGGCAGCAACGGTCGGGCCGGCGCCCGACCGGCCCGGCCGACGGCCGGCATCATCCGGCTGCGGCTGATCCCGGACGGGGTGATCGCCCAGGCGGGCCTGCAAGCCGGTCTCTGGGGGGAGACCGGCGAGGAGCGGGAGCGGGCGCACCGGGCGTTGAGCCGGGTGCAGGGCATCCTCGGCCCGGAGGCGGTGGTCACCGCGGTGCTCGGCGGCGGACGCTCCCCGGCCGACCAGACGCACCTGGTCCCGTGGGGCGACGAGCGGCTCCCGGCCCGCCCCGACGCTCCGCCGTGGCCCGGCCGACTCCCAGCGCCCGCACCGGCGGTGGTGCTGCCCAGCCCGCTCGCGGCGACGGTGCACGACGCCGCCGGCGAGCCGGTGGTGATCAGCGCGCGGTTGGCGGTGAGCGCTCCACCTGCCCGGCTGGTGGTCGGCACCGGCCGGCCGGCGGAGGTCGTGGGCTGGGCCGGGCCGTGGCCGGTGGACGAGCGCTGGTGGGTGCCGGTCGAGGCCCGCCGCCGAGCCCGGTTCCAGGTCAGCCTCGCCGACGGCACCGCTCTGCTGCTCGCCGTCGAGTCCGGGCGGTGGCTGGTGGAGGCGATCTATGACTGAGTCAGGGCGGCCCGTGGCTGGCTCTGGCCGGTTCGGCTCCGGCCGGTTCGGCTCCGGCCGGTTCGGCTCTGGTCGGGCGCCGGATGTCCCGATGAGCGATATGACGGTGAGGCATATTTATGACTCACCGTCATATCGCTCACCGCACCCTCTCCCGCCGGCAGGGTCGGTCACCGCGCAGCGGTTGGTCGATCATGCCATCGCCGTCGATACGGCCCGAGCGGCCAAAGCAGCCCGAGCGGCCAAAGCGGTCGGAGCGGCCGGAGCGGCCGGAGCGGTCGGATGAGCTTTCACAACCCGAAGATGCCGTGGTCGGAGCTGGAGCGGGTGCTCTCCGGGCCGGCCAGCGGCGGCGTCGGCAGGTCGGAAGGCTCCGGCAGGTCGGACGGCTCCGGCAGGTCGGACGGCGACGGCGGCGGGCGGTCGCGCGAGGAGCGGCACCTGCACGTGGTGGACCCGCTCGCCGTGGACGCCGACGGTGGCGACTCCCCGGCCTGGAGCCGCCGGCGCGAGCAGTACCAGCCGCCCGAGCTGGCCCGGCCGGACGGCACGGTGCCCTACGCCGAGCTGCACGCGCACACCAACTTCAGCTTCCTCGACGGCGCGAGCCACCCCGAGGAGTTGGCCGAGGAGGCGGCCCGGTTGGGGCTCACCGCGCTCGCCGTCACCGACCACGACGGCTTCTACGGGGTGGTCCGCTTCGCCGAGGCGGCCCGTGCGCTGGCCCTGCCGACCATCTTCGGCGCGGAGCTCTCCCTCGGGCTGCCCGGCCCGCAGAACGGCGAGCCCGACCCGCACGGCGCGCACCTGCTGGTGCTCGCACACGGCCACGAGGGGTACGCCCGGCTGGCCACCACCATCGCCCGCGCCCAGCTGCGCGGCGGAGAGAAGGGCCGTCCGGTCTACGGGGAGTTGGAGGAGGTCGCCGCCGAGCTGCGCGACCACGTGCTGGTGCTGACCGGCTGCCGCAAGGGGCACGTGCCGGGGGCGCTGCTCACCGAGGGGGTGGACGCGGCGGCCCGCGAGCTGGACCGGCTCACCGCGCTCTTCGGTGCGGAGACGGTGGCGGTGGAGCTGACCGACCACGGCCACCCCATCGACGCCGACCGCAACGACGCGCTCGCCGAGCTGGCCGCCGCGGCCGGGCTGCCGACGGTGGCCAGCAACAACGTGCACTACGCCAGCCCGGGCCGGCGTCGGCTGGCCACCACGGTCGCCGCCGTCCGGGCCCGACGCAGCCTGGACGAGATCGACGGCTGGCTGCCCGCGGCGGCCACCGCCCACCTGCGCAGCGGTGCGGAGATGGCGGCCCGGTTCGCCACGTACCCGGGAGCGGTGGCCCGGGCCGCCGAGTTCGGCGCCGAGCTGGCCTTCGACCTCCAGCTGGTCGCGCCGCAGCTGCCGGCGTACCCGGTGCCGCCGGGGCACACCGAGATGAGCTGGCTGCGGAAGCTGACCGCCGACGGGGCACGGGAGCGCTACGGCCCTCCGCAGGCGCACCCGACCGCGTACGCGCAGCTCGACCACGAGCTGAACATGATCGAGGAGCTGGGCTTTCCCGGCTACTTCCTGGTGGTCTACGACATCGTCACGTTCTGCCGCGACCAGGACATCTACTGCCAGGGTCGGGGCTCGGCGGCCAACTCGGCGGTCTGCTACGCGTTGCGGATCACCAACGTGGACGCGGTACGGCACCAACTGCTCTTCGAGCGGTTCCTCGCCCCGGAGCGGGACGGCCCGCCGGACATCGACGTGGACATCGAGTCCGACCGTCGGGAGGAGGTGATCCAGCACGTCTACACCCGCTACGGCCGGGAGCACGCCGCTCAGGTCGCCAACGTCATCTCCTACCGGCCCCGGTCGGCGGTGCGGGACGTGGCCAAGGCGTTCGGCTTCTCGCCGGGTCAGCAGGACGCCTGGAGCAAGCAGATCGACCGGTGGGGCTCGGTCGCCACGGTCGACGTCGAGGACATCCCGGAGCAGGTGGTGGAGTACGCCAACGAGCTGCAGACGTTCCCCCGGCACCTGGGCATCCACTCCGGTGGCATGGTGATCTGCGACCGGCCGGTGATCGAGGTCTGCCCGGTGGAGTGGGGGCGGATGCCCGGGCGCAGCGTGCTCCAGTGGGACAAGGACGACTGCGCGGCGGTCGGCCTGGTCAAGTTCGACCTGCTCGGTCTCGGCATGCTCTCCGCGCTGCACTACGGCTACGACATGATCGGCTCCCGGCTCGACCTCGGCGACATGACGCTGGACGACCCGGAGGTCTACGACATGCTCTGCCGGGCCGACTCGGTCGGGGTGTTCCAGGTGGAGAGCCGCGCCCAGATGGCCACCCTGCCCCGGCTCAAGCCCCGCGAGTTCTACGACCTGGTCGTCGAGGTGGCGCTGATCCGGCCGGGCCCGATCCAGGGCGGCTCGGTGCACCCGTTCATCCGCCGCAAGAACGGCCAGGAGCCGGTGACCTTCGCGCACCCACTGATGCGCAACGCCCTGGAGAAGACCCTCGGCGTGCCGCTGTTCCAGGAGCAGTTGATGCAGCTCGCCATCGACCTGGCCGGCTTCGACGCGGCCGAGGCCGACCAGCTGCGCCGGGCGATGGGCGCCAAACGGTCGGTGGAGCGGATGACGCGCATCGCCGACCGGCTCTACGCCGGGATGGCCGAGCGGGGCATCACCGGCGAGTTGGCCGACGACGTCTACCGCAAGCTCACCGCGTTCGCCAGCTACGGCTTCCCGGAGAGCCACGCGATGAGCTTCGCCTACCTGGTCTATGCCAGTTCCTGGCTCAAGCGCTACCACCCGGCGCCGTTCCTGGCCGCGCTGCTCAACGCCCAGCCGATGGGCTTCTACTCCCCGCAGACCCTGGTCGACGACGCGCGCCGGCACGGCGTGGAGGTACGCCGGCCGGACATCAACGCCAGCGGGGCCGCGGCGGTGTTGGAGTCCACCCCGGACACCCGGTGGGGCAGCGTGCCGGGGGAGCCGCCGCACGCCTGGGGGCTGGGTGGCCCGGCGGTCCGGCTCGGGCTGGCTGGTGTGCGTACCCTCGGCGACGGGGTGGCCGAGCGGATCGAGGCCGAGCGGACGGTCGGCGGTCCGTACCGGGACATGCCGGATCTGGCCCGGCGGGTCGGTCTCACCGCCGCGCAACTGGAGGCGCTGGCCACCGCGGACGCCTTCGCCTGTTTCGGGCTGACCCGGCGGCAGGCGCTCTGGGCCGCCGGCGCGGCGGCCCAGGACCGGCCGGGTCGGCTGCCCGGCACGGTGACCGGCGCGGCAGCGCCCACGCTGCCCGGGATGGAGGCGGTGGACCGGCTGGTCGCCGACGTGTGGGCCACCGGGCTGTCGCCGGAGAGTCATCCGGCCCGGTTCATCCGGGGGCAGCTCGACGTGCTCGGCGCGGTGCCGATCGCCCGGCTCGGCCGGGTGGAGCCCGGGCAGCGGATCCGGGTCGGCGGCATCGTCACCCACCGGCAGCGCCCGGCGACCGCGGGCGGTGTCACCTTCCTCAACCTGGAGGACGAGACCGGGATGCTCAACGTCACCTGCTCGCCGGGGCTGTGGCAGCGCTACCGGCGGGTTGCCCGCAGCAGCGCCGCGCTGGTGGTCCGGGGGCGGTTGGAGCGGCACGAGGGAGTGACCAACCTGGTCGCCGACCGGCTGGACGCCATCGAGCCGCCGGTGCGCCCCGCCTCACGCGACTTCCGCTGATCCAGTGATCCACATTACGGTTTCCCGCGCCGCCGAGCGGGAGACTCGTGCTGAGCGGGCAGAGCGGCCCGTGATCCGTGAGGGGGATGAAGAGTGTTGGGGAATCACGCGTACACCGGAATTGCCAACGCCCGGCGGACCCGGCTGGGTGCCGGCTGGATGCCGTCGCACCTCGCCGACCCCCGCGAGTACGAGGTGACCAACGGTCCGGTGGCCAACGAGCGCCGGTCCCGGGCGCAGGACGAGGTCGAGGGCGCGGAGTCCTGACCACTAGGCTCGACCGGGTGGAGCAGACCCGAGGCCGGTTCGCCGGGCCGCCGCTGACCCCCCGTACCGCCGTGATCTGGTCGGTGCTCCGCGCCGAGCTGGACCGGCGCGGCGACGCCGAGCTGACCGTGCTGGACGTGGGTGGCGGCACCGGCGGCTTCGCCGTCCCGTTGGCCCGGGCCGGGCACCGGGTCACCGTGGTCGACGCCAGCCCCGACGCGCTGGCCGCGCTCACCCGCCGGGCCGCCGAGGCCGGCGTGGCCGACCGGATCGCCGCCGTGCAGGGCGACGGGGACGCGCTCGCCGGGCTGGTCGAGCCGGCCGGCGTCGACCTGGTGCTCTGCCACGCCGTCCTGGAGGTGGTCGACGACCCGACGCCGGTGGTGACGGCGCTGGCCACCGCGCTGCGCCCCGGCGGCGCGGCCAGCGTGCTGGTGGCCGGCCGGGCCGCCGCCGTGTTGGGCCGGGCGATGAACGGCCATCTGGATCTCGCGGCCACGCTGGCCGCCGACCCGGCCGGCACCGCCGGGCCACGGGACACCCTGCGCCGGCGTTACGACGCCCCCGGCGCCGCCGCGCTGCTGGGCGCCGCCGGGCTGGTGGTCGAGGAGATCCACGGGGTACGCGTGCTGGCCGACCTGTTGCCGGCCGCGGTCGCCGACGGTCAGTCGGCCGCCCTGGTGGAGCTGGAGCGGGCGCTGGCCGCCCAGCCTCCGTACCGGGACCTGGCCGCCCAGCTGCACCTGTTCGCCCGCCGGCCGGCATGACCGTCCCGCCGGGTGCCGCGCCGGCGCCGCTGACGGTGCTCGGGCCGGGGTACGGCGGGGGTCGACTCGCCGACGTGCTGCCCAGCGCGCTCGCCGTGCTGGGCGTGCCCGGGTCGGCCGACCCGCTCGGGCTGGTGCCCGCCCTGGCCGGCGTACGCCGGATCGCCGTGCTGCTGGTCGACGGGCTCGGCTGGTACCAACTGCCGATCGCCGCGCCGTACGCGCCGACGCTCACCGGTCTGGCGGCGACCGGGGGTCGGCCGCTGATCGCCGGTTTCCCGTCCACCACCCCGACGAGCCTGGTGACGCTGGGCACCGGCGTCGCGCCGGGCGCGCACGGGGTGCTCGGCTTCACCGTGCGGGTGCCCGACACCGACCGGGTGCTCACCCACACCGACTGGGCCGCCGACCCGTCGCCGCTGCGCTGGCAGCCGGTACCCACCCAACTGGAGCGGGCCCGCGCCGCCGGGGTGGCGGTGACGGTGGTGAGCCGGCCGGAGTTCGACGGCAGCGGGTTGACCCTGGCCGCCAACCGGGGCGGCGACTTCCGGGGCGCTGCCGGCGTGGACGCCGTGGCCGCCACCATGCGCGCCGCGCTGACCGCCGGCCCCGGGCCCACCCTGGTCTCCGGCTACCACCCCGACCTGGACCGGCACGGGCACCTCAGCGGGGTCGACTCGGTGCCCTGGCGGATCGCCGCCGGCGAGGTGGACGCGCTGCTCGCCCGGCTGGTCGACGGGCTGCCGGCGGACGCGGCCCTGCTGGTGACCGCCGATCACGGACAACTCGACGTGCCCGCCGCGCACCGCTTCGACCTGGACACCGATCCACGGCTGCGCGACGGCGTACGGCTGGTGGCCGGCGAGGCCCGGGTGCGCTATCTGCATGTCGCGCCGGGCGCGGTCGACGACGTGGTGGCCGCCTGGTCGGCGGTGCTCGGCGACGCGGCGCGGGTGCGTACCCGGGACGAGGTGGTGGCCACCGGCTGGTTCGGGCCGGTGCCCGAGGAGCACCTGGCCCGGGTCGGTGACGTGGTGGTGATCTGCAATGACACGTACGCGGTTATGGCTACCCGTACCGAGCGGCCGATGGCGTCCCGGCTGGTGGCGTACCACGGGTCGGACACCGCCACCGAGCTGACCGTGCCGCTGCTGGTCGTCCGCGGCTGATCGGCGGCATGGTCCGGCCCGCCGGCCGGTGGTGATGTCGTACCCCGGGGTTAACCTGCCGGGATGGGCCGCAGCCAGTCGTTGCCCCGGGGCGGCGATCCGCGCTTCGGGCCGGACGCCGACGACTCCGCCAGCGGGATCCTGCACGTCGACATGGACGCCTTCTTCGCCTCCGTCGAGGTGCGCCACCGCCCCGAGCTGCGGGGCCGGCCGGTGGTCGTGGGCGGTGTCGGGCCGCGCGGTGTGGTCAGCTCGGCCAGCTACGAGGCCCGCCGCTACGGCGTACGCAGCGCGATGCCGACCAGCCAGGCCCGGGCGCGCTGCCCGCACGCGGTCTACCTGCCACCCAACTTCGCCGCCTACTCGGCCGCCTCCCGTGCGGTCATGCAGATCTTCCGGGACGTCACCCCGCTGGTCGAGCCGCTCTCCCTCGACGAGGCGTTCCTCGACGTGAACGGCGCCCGCCGGCTGTTCGGCTCCCCGGCGACCATCGCCCGGCTGATCCGCCGCCGGGTCGTCGACGAGCAGGGGTTGACCTGCTCGGTCGGGGTGGCGCCGAGCAAGTTCGTGGCCAAACTGGGCTCCACCCGGGCCAAGCCGGACGGCCTGCTGGTCGTGCCCGCCGGTCAGGTGCTCGACTTCCTGCACCCGCTGCCGGTGGACGCGCTCTGGGGGGTGGGGGAGCGGGCCGCCGAGACGCTGCGCCGGCTCGGCCTGGCCACCGTCGGCGACCTGGCCGAGGCCCCGTTCGGCATGCTCCGCCGGGCGCTCGGTGCGGCGTCGGCGGCGCACCTGCACGAGCTGGCCTGGGGGCGCGACCCCCGCCCGGTCAGCCCCGAGCACGTCGACAAGTCGATCAGCGCCGAGGTGACCTTCGACGCCGACGTGGCCGACCCGATCGAGATCCGCCGTACCCTGCTCGCGCTCAGCGCGAAGGTGGGCGTCCGGCTCCGCGGCTCCGGGCAGGTCGGGCGCACCGTGTCGCTCAAGGTGCGGCTCGCCGACTTCCGCACGGTCAACCGCTCCCGCACCCTCGGCGTCCCCACCGACACCGCCCGCGAGATGTTCGACACCGTCTGGGCGCTCTACACCGCACTGGACCCGAGCGAGCGGATCCGACTCCTCGGCGTCCGGGTGGAGGGGCTCGCCCCGGCGCAGGAGACGCCCCGGCAGCTCACCCTCGGCGCGCCGGAGCGCGGCTGGCGCGAGGCGGAAGCTGCCGCCGACGCAGCCGCTGCCCGTTTCGGGCGGTCCGTCATAGGTCCGGCCAGTCTGTTGGGCAACCGTGATCCCCGTCGGAACGAAAATCCACCCCACCCGTAGGTCGTCCCGCTTTCCGACGCGCGACCCCCCTCGTAGACTTGCGGGTAAGCAGTCGGATGACTGCCACGGTCTGTCGGCCCGAGCGGGCCGACCAACGTGACCGGGGAGGAGTGCCGTGCCGCTCTCGGAGCACGAGCAGCGGCTGTTCGAGCAGATCGAGCGGTCGCTTGCCGAGGACCCCAAATTCGCCTCGGCCGTGCGCGCCAGCGATCCGCGCTTCCATGCGCGGCGTCGCCTGCTCGTCGCTGCCGTCGTGATCATCGCTGGTTTGGCCCTACTGGTCTACGGCGCGGTGATCAAGACTCCACCGCTGGCGGTGGCGGGCTTTGTCGTCATGCTGGCCTCGGCCGCGTTCGCGGTGCAGTCGCACCGGCGGGCGCAGTCACCCGACCTGCACGTGGTGGGCGGCACGACGAGTCGTCGCCGTTCCCGCGGCGGCGGCCGATCTGGTCGCCGGCCGTCGCTCCTGGACCGCATGGAGGACAGGTGGCGGCAGCGCCCGGAGGGGCACCGCTGAGCTCGACCTGCCGTTGAGCCCGTCCCGCCGCCAAGGCGGGGCCGTACACCGCGACGAGCGGGGTCGCCGGGACCAACCCGGCGACCACTGTCGTATCCGTGCGCCCATCCCCCCGCGCACCCGAGTCCTCCGCCGTGGGCCACCCCGCACCGGCCCCGCCGTGCAGGCCGCCGCCACCCACGCCCATGAGCACTTGGTGCTGAGCAGTTCCGTGGGGCTTTCCGGAACTACTCAGCACCAAGTGCTCTTGAGTTTGCGGGTCAGGCCCGCGCTCGGTCAGCGGGCCGCGCGGTCGGCCAGCAGTCGACGCGGGTTCCAGCGCAGCAGCCGACCCCGGATGCGGCCGGTCAGCGCCACCGTCCGGCCGGAGGTGTCGGCCAGGGAGACCCGCCAGCGCAGCAGCACCGACGGCGGCAGCACGGCGGCGAGTAGCCGGGTCCGCCGGTCCGCCCGGGTGGCGAGCGCCCCGCGAACCGCCCGCAACGCCGGTAGCAGCCGTTCACCGGTCAGCGGATCCCGCGCATAGCGGGCCCGTTCCTCCGCCCGGCCGAGCAGCCGGGCAGCGCCGACCGCGGCGGTGTCGTCGGCGAAGCTCTCCCGGACCAGCCGGTCCGCGGTCGCCCGGGGTGTCTCGGTCCGGTCGATCGGGACGCGGAAGTCCACCAGTGTGTCGAGCAGTTCCGCCCAGGCGGCGTGCGCGTCCGCGCGGGCCCGGTTGGCATCGGCCTCGACCACCATCACGGGCGCCCCCGCACCCGGCACGCCGTCGGGGGTGGCGGCGACCACCGTGCCGCCCGCCGCTCGGCTGCCCCGCTGCCGGCGCAGGGTCAGTCGCCGCAGCGCCGGCACCGCCAGCAGGGCCAGCAGGGCCAGCAGCCCAGCCGTCCACCACGGCCAGACCGGCGGCTGCTCGGCCGGCGTCTCGCCGCTGAGGGAGAGGCCGCTGTCGGTGTCCCGGTCGGCGTTGTCCGGACCGACCGGACCGGCCGAGGCGTCCGGGCCCTCCGGGGCACCCGTGGCGCCGGTGCTCGGGCTGGACGGCTCCGGCGCGTCATTGTCCGGCGCCCAGGCCGACCGGGTGGAGCCCGTCACGCTGCCGGCCGGGGTGGCGTCGAACGGCACCCAGCCGAACCCGTCGAAGTAGACCTCGGTCCAGGCGTGCAGGTTGCGGTTGGTCAGCGTGTAGGTGTTGCCGTCCTGGTTGCTGCCGTTGGTGAACCCGAACGCCACCCGGGCCGGAATGCCGGCCGCACGGACCAGCCAGGCCATCGCGGCCGCGTACTGCTGGCAGTAGCCGACCTTGTTGGTCAGGAAGTTGACGATGTCCTGGCCGCTGCTGCCGCTCACGGTGCTGAGCCGGTAGCTGAAGCCGTTGTCCGCCGAGAAGTGCTGGTAGATCGCAAACACCCGGTCGTAATCGGTGCGTTTGCCCTGGACCAGTTCCTTGACCAGCGTCTCCACCTCGGGCACCGGCCCCGGCGTGGCGGTCAGCTGGCGGCGTATCGGGTGCTCGGCCGGCAGCGGCTGCGCGGTACGCAGCGTGCCCGGGGTGTACGTCGAGCGGACGTAGTCGAACGAGTACTTCCGGCCCCGGGAGTTCTCCCGGTTGGAGAAGACGACCTGCTGGCTGGCGTCGTAGAGCCAGTTGCCGTTCAGGTCGTCGGTGCGTACCGGTTCGGCGTACACCGGCAGCAGGGACATGTTCAGGCTCTTGGTGACCTCGACGGTCGCCCGGTACGGAGTCCGCTGGACCCCCGGGGTGGCCCGCTCCCTCGGATCGGGCAGGTTCCGGTTGGCCGGCTGGCCATTCGGGTTGCGCGCCACGAACCCGTTCGGCCGCAGCTCGTCGGCGACCGCGTAGCGCAGGTAGAACGGGCTCGGCTCGGACGTGGTCACCTTGACCAGGTCGGCCACCTCGGACTGGTTGAGCTGACCGGCAAGCGAGGCGAACAGGTCGATCCGGCCCGAGGAACCCGAGCCCGACCGGCCGCTGCCGTTGCCGCTGCCCGTCCCGCCGCCGAGGGTGTCGAGCAGCCCGCCGGTCATGCCCGGCACGGCCAGCGGCAGCGCCACGGCCAGCGCCACCCCGACCACCGCGAGCCGGCGGCCGGCGGAGGCCAGCGGCGAAGCCTCCCAGACGTCGACGTCGCGGCCCTCGCCGGTGAACCGGCGCCCGAACCGGCGTACGCGGTCGACGTTGTCGGTGACCAGCAGCCACAGGTAACCGGCGGCGCCCACCACGAACGGCACCGGGGGGACGCTGTCCACGTAGACGGCGACCGGCACCGAGTAGATGGCGAGCATCGGCAGCCCGGCCAGCGCGGGCCGGCGCAGCCCCACCGCCAGTACGTCCACCAGCACGGCAACCCCGCCGACGCCGAGCACCGTGATGAACAGCAGCGGGTCCGTGTCCGGAACCTCGACGCCGTACGAGCGCATGTCCTGCATCGAGCCGCTGAGCAGGTCGGCGAAGTGCGCGAACGTGCCCGGCGTGGGCAGGAAGGTGAGCAGCTCGGCGCCGCTGGGGAACAGCCAGGTCAGTGCCAGCGCCAGGGCGGCCAGCATGCCGAGCACCTGACCCCACAGCGGTGCCCGGACCAGCCGGGTCAGCGCGGCCACCCCGGCCACCGCGGCGACCGCGATCGCGGACTGGATCAGCCACGTCCAGCTCTGGAAGATGGCCGACAGCGGCGCGGCGGCCAGCAGCGTGGCGGCGGCCGCCACCGCGCCGATGTTCCGACTGGCGATCATGAGGGGAACCTTCCGTTCATCGCACGCCGCCGGCGACCGTCTCGGCCAACGCGGCGCGTAGGGCGAACCCCTGCGAGCCCCGGCCCGCCTGTGGCCAGAGCGCCGGCAGACGGCTGCCATGGTCGACGCCGGCCACCCGCCAGCCACTCTGCAGCAGAGCCAGCGCCGCGGCACCGTGCGCGTGCTCGGCCTCGGCGCGGGCCTTCTCCGGCAGGCTGAGCCAGGTGGAGCTGTTCAACAGGAAGCCGACGCAGGTGGCGCCGTTGCCCCGCAGCCCGGCCAGCACCTCGGCCTCGGCCACGCTCACCGCGCCGAACAGCCCGATGATCAGGCCGCCGTCGGCGCGCTGCCGGACCCGCTGCACCAGGCCGGTCACCTCGGCCCGCTGATCCAGCCGGACCTCGGCGAGATGATCGAGCAGCACCCCGTCACCGCCGGCCTCCGAGGCGTCCACGTCCACCCCCGACCCGGTGACCAGGCGCAGCTTGTAGCCGGCCTGGCGCAGGTGCACGGCGATGCTCGCGGCGGCGGAGACGGCCCACTCGAAACTCGCCGTCGGCCCGTCGCCCCGGTGGCCGTACGCGCGGGTGTCCAGAACGACCGTGGCGCGGCTCTCCCACGGCTGCTCCTCGCGGCGCACCATCAGCTCACCGGTGCGTGCCGTCGACTTCCAGTGCACCCGGCGCAGGTCGTCGCCGCGCCGGTATTCCCGGGTCGCCGCGTCGTCCTCGCCGTGCACCGCCACCGAGCGGGCCCGGCTGTCGCCGCTGCCCGCGTACTCCCCGGGGAGCCGGACCGACGGCAGCGGAGTGACCTGCGGGATGACCGTCAGGTGGTCGGTGCTGGGAAAGGCCCGGCTGAGCTCGCAGAGACCGAACGGGTCGGTCATCCGGACCACCAGCGGGCCCACGTCGTAGCGGCCCCGCACGTCGGCCCGCACGGTGTACGCCACCGAGCTGGCCTGGTGCGCGCCGAGCCGCTCCAGCACCACCCGGGGACGGCTGCCCAACGCGTAGGGCAGCCGGTCCTCCAACAGCAGGGTGCCGGTCGGCAGCCGGGACAGGTTCTGCAGGCGCAGCACCACCCGGGAGTTGGCGCCGACCGGAACCCGGTGCGGGTCCAACGACCGGTTGCAGGCCAGCTTGTAGCGGCTGCGCCCGACGTAGGCGGCGGCCAGCAGCGGCAGGATGGCCAGCAGCACGGCCACCCGCAGCAGATCCTTCTCACCGAGGATGCCGGCCGAGATCGCCGCCGCGACCGCGGCGGCCAGGAACGAGCGCCCGCGGGTGGTCAGCCCGCGCAGCCCGGCACGCACGTCACGGCCTCCGCGGCTCGTAGGGCGCGCGACCGTTGCCGGTGGCGGGCCGGGTGTCGTACGGCGAGCGCTGCCGGTCGTGTGGCAGTGCCAGCCGGTGCACCAGCTCGGAGACGATCGCGTCGGTGGTGCGCCGGGCGAGCTGCGCGTCGGCGGTCGGGATGATCCGGTGCGCCAGCACCGGCACCGCGAGGGCCTGCAGGTCGTCCGGGAGCACGTAGTCGCGCCCCTCCAAGGCGGCGACCGCCCGGGCGGTGCGCAGCAGTTGCAGGGTCGCCCGGGGGGACGCGCCGAGCCGCAGGTCGGGAGCCTCGCGGGTGGCGGTGACCAGGTCGATCGCGTACTGCTTGACCGCGTCCGCGACGTGCACCTGTCGGACGGTGGCGATGAGCTGCCGGACGATGTTCGCGTCGGAGACCGGGCGCAGGTCGTGCAGCGGGTCGGTGGCGCCGTGCCCGTCGAGCATGGCCAGCTCGGCGCCGGCGTCCGGGTAGCCCATCGCGATCCGGGCGGTGAACCGGTCGCGCTGCGCCTCGGGCAGCGGGTACGTGCCCTCCATCTCGATCGGGTTCTGGGTGGCGATGACCATGAACGGGGTCTGCAACTGGTAGGTCACCCCGTCGACGGTGACCTGCCGTTCCTCCATGCACTCCAGCAACGCCGACTGGGTCTTGGGCGACGCGCGGTTGATCTCGTCGCCGACGACCAGGTTGGCGAAGACGGCACCCGGGCGGAACTCGAAGTCGTGCGTCTCCTGGTTGTAGACGCTGACCCCGGTGACGTCGCTCGGCAGCAGGTCGGGGGTGAACTGGATCCGGCGTACCGTGCAGTCGATGGACCGCGCGAGGGCCTTGGCGAGCTTGGTCTTGCCGACGCCGGGGACGTCTTCGATGAGGAGGTGGCCCTCGGCGAGCAGGACGGCCAGGGCCAGCCGCACGGTGGCGGTCTTACCCTCGATGACCTGCTCGATGTTGGCCACGATGGCCTCGCTGGCGGCGCGGAACTCGTCGTGCGGCAGTAGGCCGCCCACCTCGTCCCAGGTCTGTTGTGTCACGGGCCTCCTCCTCGTCGCCGTCACGGCAGCTCTGAATAGAGCACCTGGACCCGCCGTTGGGTTCGCGACGTCGAGCCTCGTTTGCCGCAGGAATCTCATTGGCCTCTCAGGCTAACCATGTTTGTCGTTATCGCCGACCCCCGCAGGTAGACGGTCGGTTACGCCCCGATATTCGCCGAGTCGAGGGACCGCGCCCGTCCGACCCCGGGCCCCCCGGCCCGACCCGGAGGCGGGGTACACTGCCGGACATGGCCGGAGTCTTCCTGCTTCTTACCGGGCCGTGCTGATGCGCTGACGCGCGACAGCACGGCGGGCCCTCCTGCGTGAGGGGCTTTTTTGTGCCCAGAGCCGGCCGGCCCGGTGGCGACGAAGCAAAGCGAAGCGAAGCGAGGAGAGACGATGAGTGAGGCAGCCGCACCGGCGGGCGACATTCCCCCGTTCCGGTACACCGCGGCCCTGGCCGACGAGATCGAGACCCGTTGGCAGGACACCTGGGCGCGCGAGGGCACCTTCCACGCCCCGAACCCGACCGGCCCGCTGGCCGACCCGGGCCACCCCCGGGCCGGCGCGGAGAAGCTGTACGTGCTGGACATGTTCCCCTACCCGTCCGGTGCCGGCCTGCACGTCGGCCACCCGCTGGGATACATCGGCACCGACTCGTACGCCCGCTACCAGCGGATGGCCGGCCGCAACGTGCTGCACGCCATGGGCTTCGACGCGTTCGGCCTGCCCGCCGAGCAGTACGCGGTGCAGACCGGCACCCACCCGCGCACCACCACCGAGCAGAACATCGAGCGGTACAAGGTGCAGCTGCGTCGGCTGGGGCTGGCGCACGACGAGCGCCGCTCCGTCGCCACCATCGACACCGACTTCTACCGCTGGACCCAGTGGATCTTCCTGCAGGTCTTCAACTCCTGGTACGACTCCGACGCCCGACGGGCCCGGCCGATCGCCGAGCTGATCGCCGAGTTCGAGGGCGGTAACCGGCCCACCCCGGACGGCCGGAGCTGGGCCGAGCTGAGCGTCGCCGAGCGCCGCGGGGTCGTCGACGACCACCGGCTGGCGTACGTCTCCGAGGCCCCGGTTAACTGGTGCCCGGGGCTGGGCACCGTGCTGGCCAACGAGGAGGTCACCGCCGACGGGCGCTCCGACCGGGGCAACTTCCCGGTCTTCAAGCGCAGCCTGAAGCAGTGGATGATGCGGATCACCGCGTACGGCGACCGGCTGATCGAGGACCTGGACACCCTGGACTGGCCCGAGCCGATCAAGCTGCAGCAGCGCAACTGGATCGGTCGCTCCACCGGCGCGCACATCGACTTCCCGACCGCCGGTGCGCCGGTGCGGGTGTTCACGACCCGGCCGGACACCATCTTCGGGGCCACCTACATGGTGCTGGCGCCCGAGCACGAGCTGGTCGACACGCTGGTGCCGGCGGCCTGGCCGGCGGGGACGAAGGACGCCTGGACCGGCGGGCACGCCAGCCCCCGGGCGGCCGTCGAGGCGTACCGCAAGGCGGCGGCCGCCAAGACCGACGTCGAGCGGCAGTCCGACAGCAAGGAGAAGACCGGCGTCTTCATCGGGGCGTACGCCACCAACCCGGTCAACGACGCGCAGATCCCGATCTTCATCGCGGACTACGTGCTGGCCGGCTACGGCACCGGCGCGATCATGGCAGTGCCCGCCCAGGATGAGCGGGACTGGGCGTTCGCCGAGGTCTTCGAGCTGCCCATCGTGCGTACCGTGCAGCCGTCGGAGGGCTTCGACGGGGCCGCGTACACCGGCGACGGGCCGGCGATCAACAGCGCCGCGCCCGATCGCGGCCTGGACCTGGACGGGCTGGGGGTCGCCGACGCCAAGGCGGCGATCATCGCCTGGCTGGAGGCGAACGGGCACGGCACCGGCGCGGTGACCTACCGGCTGCGGGACTGGCTGTTCTCCCGGCAGCGGTACTGGGGTGAGCCGTTCCCGATCGTCTACGACGAGACCGGTGCCGCCATCGCGCTGCCGGAGGAGATGCTGCCGGTCGAACTGCCCGAGGTGGACGACTTCTCGCCGAAGACGTTCGACCCCGACGACGCGGCCAGCAACCCGGAGACCCCGCTGTCCCGGCGGCGCGACTGGGTGGAGGTGGAACTGGACCTGGGTGACGGGCCGAAGCGCTACACCCGGGAGACCAACGTGATGCCGCAGTGGGCCGGCTCGTGCTGGTACGAGCTGCGCTACCTGGACCCGACCAACAGCGAGCGGTTCGTCGACGCCGAGAACGAGCGCTACTGGATGGGCCCGCGCGGCGACGGCGACTGCGGCGGCACCGACCTGTACGTCGGCGGCGCCGAACACGCCGTGCTGCACCTGCTGTACGCGCGGTTCTGGCACAAGGTGCTGTTCGACCTGGGCCACGTGTCGTCGTTCGAGCCGTTCCGCAAGCTGTTCAACCAGGGCATGATCCAGGCGTACGCGTACACCGACTCGCGGGGCAGCTACGTGCAGGCCGAGGAGGTCATCGAGCGCGACGGCGGCTGGTACCTGGGCGACGACGAGGTGCGCCGCGAGTACGGCAAGATGGGCAAGTCGCTGAAGAACGTGGTGACCCCCGACGACGTCAGCGCCCTGTACGGCGCGGACACCTTCCGGGTGTACGAGATGTCGATGGGCCCGCTGGAGGTGTCCCGGCCCTGGGAGACCCGGGCGGTGGTCGGCTCGTACCGGTTCCTGCAGCGGGTCTGGCGTGCGGTGATCGACGAGCAGACCGGGGCGCTGCGGGTCAGCGAGGAGCCGGCCGACGAGGCGACCCGCAAGCTGCTGCACAAGGTGATCGACGGCGTCCGTGGCGACATGGAGGGCATCCGGTTCAACACCGCGATCGCCAAGCTGATCGAGCTGACCAACGCGCTGACCCGGCTGTCGGCGACGCCGCGCGAGGTGGCCGAGCCGCTGGTGCTGATGCTGGCGCCGCTGGCTCCCCACGTGGCCGAGGAGCTGTGGCAGCGGCTGGGCCACGAGGGCTCGCTGACGTACGTGGACTTCCCGACCGCCGACCCGGCGCTGCTGGTGGCCGAGACGGTGACCTATCCGGTGCAGATCAACGGCAAGGTCCGGGGCCGCATCGAGGTCGCCACCGACGCCTCCGAGGAGGAGGTCCGCGCGGCGGCCCTGGCCGCGGTCAGCGCCGCCCTGGCCGGCAAGGAGCCCCGCAAGGTCATCGTGGTGAAGGGCCGAATGGTCTCGGTCGTGGCCTGACCCCACCCCCGCCCCCGGCCCGGTGCCGGGGGCGAGGGGTGGGTTTACGGGTCGCGGTGGTTGGTGGCCAGGATGGTGAGCACGGCGCAGATGGCGGCCCAGGCGGCGTACGTCGTCCAGGCGCCGGCGACCGTCGCCGGGTAGGGGGTCACGGCCCAGGCGGGTGGGGCGGTGGTCTCGATGAGGCGCTGCCAGGCCGGCATCGGCATGGCGTGCCGCAGCAGGGCCGTCCACCGTTCGTCCTCGTCGACCGCCGTGGGCAGCAGGAGGAGCACCGAGGCGGCCGTGACGATCGCCGGGGCGGTGTGCCGGACGACCGCGCCCAGGGCCAGGCCGATCAGCGTGCACAGGGGCGTGAGCAGCGCGGTCGCCGCGATGGCCCGCAGCACGCCCGGATCGTCGAGCTGGACGGCGCCGTACCGCCCGGAGAGGATCGCCTGGGACGCGGCGAACGCGGCCGACGCCCCGATGACGCCCAGTACGGTCATCACCCCGGTCACCACCACGATCTTCGCGCTGATCACCGCGCGCCGGGCGGGCACCACGGCGAAGGTGGTACGGATCAGTCCGGTCGCGTACTCGCCGCCGATCGCGATCACGCCGATGCTGCCGGCGGCGAGCACCACGAACAGCTGCGCCTCGTCGGGGAACGCGTCCCAGAACGGGTTCACCAGGGCCCGCCGGTCGGCGGGATAGCTGGGCCAGTTCCGGTAGTCGGCGAGCGAGGCGTAGACGCTGAACCCCACCATGGCGAGCAGGATCAGCAGGAGCGACCCCCAGGACGAGCGCAGCGACCAGAATTTGATCCACTCGGCGGCGAGTAGGTCCCGGTACCGGGCCCGGGGCACCACCGCGGGCGCTCGGACGGGCAGATCGGTCACGGTCGTCATCGGGGTCCTCCGGCGGGGTAGTCGACGCTGTCGGCGGTCAGCTCCATGAACGCCTCCTCCAGCGAGGCGGTGCGGGTGAGCAGTTCGTGCAGCGGGACCCGGTGCGCGCAGGCCAGCTCACCGACCTGGGCGGCGGTCAGGCCGGTCACCGCGAGGGCGTCGCCCTCCGGTCGTACCGCGCCGCCCTGCGCCGTGAGCAGGCTGGTCAGGGCCACCGGATCCGGCGTCCGGACGGCCACCCCGGCGCGGGCGCCCCGGGCGGCGAACTCGGCGAGGCTCTGCTCGGCGATCAGCTTGCCCCTCCCGATGACCACGAAGTGGTCGGCGGTGTGCGCCATCTCGCTCATCAGGTGACTGGAGACGAAGACCGTCCGCCCCTCGGCGGCGAGCCGCCGGAACAGACCGCGTACCCAGCGCACCCCCTCCGGGTCCAGGCCGTTGAACGGTTCGTCGAAGAGCAGCACCGGCGGGTCGCCGAGCAGCGCCGCGGCGATGCCGAGCCGCTGCTTCATCCCGAGGGAGAAGCCGCCGATCCGCCGCCGGGCCGCGCTGGTCAGGCCCACGTCGCCGAGCACCGCGTCCACCCGGGCCCGGGGGATGCGGTTGCTGGCCGCCAGCGCGCGCAGGTGCGCCCGGGCGGTACGCCCACCGTGCACGTCCGCGGCGTCGAGCAGCGCCCCGACGTGCCGCAGCCCGCGCGAGCGCTCCCGGAACGGCCGACCGTCGACGGTGACGGTGCCGCTGGTGGGTCGGTGCAGACCGAGGATCAGCCGCAGCGTGGTGGACTTGCCCGCGCCGTTCGGGCCGAGGAAGCCGGTGACGTGCCCGGGCCGTACGGTCAGCGTCAGACGGTGCACGGCGGTGGCCGCGCCGTACCGCTTGGTCACTTCGTGTAGTTCGATCACCTGGCTCACGCTGCCGGGTGGACGGCCGGTCGGCGTCGCCTCGGCGGCCACATCCGGCGGCCATCGACCCACCCCCGGGCGTACGCCCACGGGCCGATGCCCGCGCCGGCCCGTCTGGCTACCGTGTGCTGGTGAACGTCACCGCGCCCCGGCCGCCCGGCCCCCGTCCCGCCGCCTCGGTCGCGCGGGCCGTGCTCGCCTGGGCCGGGGTCGCCCTGCTCCCCGTCGTCGTGCTCTTCGCGCCCACCGTCGGCACCAGCGGCAACGGCGTGGGCTTCGCCGATCTGTGGATCCCGGTGCGGTACCTGGTGCCGGCCCTGGTCGTGCTGCTGCCCGTCGGGCTGCTGCGCCGCCGTCCCCTGCTCGCCCTGGGGCTGATGCTCACCGGCTCGCTCCTGGTGACCGCTACGACGCACTCCGGCCAGGACGGCTACCTGTCCGACATCTGGTACCTGCAGTTCCTGATGATCGACGCGGTGGCGGGGGCGATCGCGGCGAGCCGTCCCCGCCGGGTCTCGGTGCCCACCGCGGTCGTGGTGCTCGCGGTGCAGGTCGCGGCGGGTTTCCTCAGCCTCGCGTTCGATCCGCTGAACCGTGCCGTGTTCTCGCTGCTCGCCGTCACCGCGGCCTGGGTGGTCGGCGACTCGATCCAGGCCCGCCGTCGGCACGCCGAGGCGCTGCGGACGCACGCCGCCGCCGAGGCGGTCACCGCCGAGCGGCTGCGTATCGCCCGCGAACTGCACGACATGGTGGCGCACAGCATCGGGGTGATCGCCATCCAGGCCGGGGTGGGCGCCCGCGTGATCGACACCCAACCGGCGCAGGCCCGGGCGGCCCTGGTCACCATCGAGACCACCAGCCGGGAGACCCTGGCCGGGCTGCGACGGACCCTCGGCGCGCTGCGCCGCCCGCAGGGTGAGTCGGCCTCGCTGGCACCGACACCCGGGTTGGCCGACCTCGACCGGCTGGTCGCGGCCACCGCCGATGCCGGAGTGACGGTACGGCTGCAACGGCGCGGCGGATCGGCCGCGCTGCCCGCCGAGGTCGATCTGGCCGCGTACCGGATCGTCCAGGAGGCGCTGACCAACGTGGTCCGGCACGCCGGCGCCGCCGACTGCCGGGTGACCGTCGAGCGGCGTGCCGACGAACTGGACGTGGAGGTCCTCGACGACGGCCCGGGTGGCCCGGTCGGCGACGACGGGCACGGCATCGTCGGTATGCGGGAACGCGTCGCGCTGCTGGGCGGCCGGTTCGAGGCCGGGCCCCGCCCGGAGGGCGGCTTCCGGGTGGCGGCCCGACTGCCGTTGCCGGGGGTGGACCGGTGAGCGTCCGGGTGCTGCTCGTGGACGACCAGCCGCTGGTCCGCGCGGGCCTGCGGGTGCTCATCGCCGATGCGCCCGACATGGCGGTGGTCGGCGAGGCCGGAAATGGCGCCGAGGCCGTCCGACTGGCCCGCGAACTGGCACCCGACGTAGCCCTGATGGATCTGCGGATGCCCGGTACGGACGGCGTCGCGGCGACCCGCGCGATCACGGCGAACGGCGGCCCGACGCGTGTGCTGGTGCTCACCACGTTCGACGACGACGAGCACGTGCACGCCGCGCTGCGAGCCGGCGCGAGCGGGTTCCTGGTCAAGGACATGGCGCTGGACGACATCCTCAACGCGGTCCGGGTGGTGGCCGCCGGGGACGCGCTGATCGCCCCCGGGGTCACCCGGCGGCTGATCGCCGAGTTCGCACGCCGGCCCGAACCGGCCGCTCGCCCGCGCGTCCTCGACGGGATCACCGAGCGGGAACGCGAGGTGCTGGTCCTCGTCGCCCGTGGCCTGTCCAACGGCGAGATCGCCGCCCAACTGGTGATCAGTGCGGCCACCGCGAAGGCACACGTGGCGCGGCTCTTCACCAAGCTCGGCGCCCGCGACCGGGTCCACCTGGTGATCGCCGCCTACGAGGCGGGGCTGGTCCAACCGGGCTGACGCTCACCGAGCGCGACGCCTGCGGCGGCGGACACGCGGATGAGCGTTATGACTCAGAGGCATATTTATACCTCTGAGTCATAACGCTCGTCGGACATCCCGCCTCCCGACCCGCGACACGCCGACCCCGGCCGGCGGCACCGGCTCAGGCGGTCAGTGCCCCCGCCACCACGTCGTGGTGGGTGAGCAGCCAGTGCTGCCAGCGGCGTACCCCGTCGACCGCGCCCAGGTCGCGCAGCCGCCGCATGCCCGGCTCGTCGCGGTCGGCGCCGGCGTCGATGCCCCGCCAGGTGCCTTCGATCTGGGCGAGCATCACGTCGACCAGGTCCGTCCGGGGCAGCACCCCCGGGCCGGCCGCGTCGTAGGCGTCACAGAGGAGGCGGCAGCGCCGCCCCAGCTCGACCGGGTCGGCGCCCTCGCCCAACGCGGCCCAGTGCCAGCCGGCGAACGCCACGTCGTCGATGCGCCGGCCCGGTCCGGCGAGGTCCCAGTCGAGGAAGGCGACCGGTAGCGGCCCGGCCGGGGAGTCCCGGTACACCGTGTTCTTGGGGGACAGGTCGCGGTGGCACACGGTCTCGGCGTCGCCGGCCAGCGCGGTGCCGGCGCAGGCGTCGTGCAGCCGGCGGATCAAGCCGGCCAGCCGGACCAGCGCCGGATCGGCGAAGAACGTGGCGTCCTCCCGGTCCCGCCACGGCACCCGCCCGTCGAGGTGGCTGAGCACCTGCCGGCCGCGCGCGTCGAGGCCGAGGTGGTGGGGCGCGACGTCCGCGCCCACCCGGGCCAGGTGACGCAGCAGCGCGGCGACGAAGTCCAGGTTGGCCGGTGGGGTACGCCGTACCGTGTCGCCGACCCGGACCACGTCGGCGATGAAACCGCCGGCGAGCCGCTGCTCGTCGGGGCCGTCGGTCGACGCGTCCACCGTCAGGTCGGCATCGACCGGCGGCGTCGTTCCGCGCGCCACCACTGGTGGATCAGCACGACGCTGGCGATCAGGCCGAGGCTTGACGGGGCGGCGGCGTACCAGTTGATGTGGCCGGGGGTGCTGACCGCCGCGCCGATCGCGGCGTAGCCGAAGGCGGTCGGGGCGGCGGCGAGCACGCTGCCGGCCAGGAACGGCAGTATCCGGGCGCCGGTGGTGCCGTAGCCGTAACTGACCAACCCGAAGCCGGCGATCGGCAGCAGCCGGACGGTGATCACGCCGAGCAGGCTCTGCCGGGCGAACCAGCCGTCGAGGCGGGCCAGCCGGCCGCGAACCCGCTCGGCGACGAACTCCCGGCCGAGCAGCCGGCCGACCGTGAAGCCGATCGCCGCCGCCACCAGCGCGGCACCGAGCGAGTACGCGGCACCCTCCAGCGGGCCGAAGATCGCGCCCGCGGCGAGCGTGATGAAGGTCCGGGGGACCAGGGCGACCAGCAGCAGCGCGCCGCCGAGGATCGCCGCCACCGGCGCGAGGTCGCCGAGCCGGTCGGCCAACTGGGGCAGCTGGTCCGGGGACGGCCGAGGCACCAGGAGCAGCAGCAGCGCGCAGCCGCCGAGCAGCAGGACGAGCAGGGCGAACCGGGCGGCCGACGGCTGCCGGAGCAGCCGCCGGACAGCCTGGATCATGCCCGGGCTGCGGCCACCGCGGTGCGGCGCTCGCTCCGGAGCCGGTCCGACCAGGTGTCGTCTAGCGGCGGGAGCTGGTGCGCCCCGGTTGCCCAGCGCAGCAGCAGGTCGGCCAGGGCCGGGTTACGGGCCAGCGCCGGGCCGTGCGAGTAGGTGCCGAGCAGCTTGCCGCGCCACGCGCCCTCGGTGGTGCCGTCGTTGCCGATGCCGGCGCTGACCCGGGCCAGCGGGGAGACCTCCGGGCCGAGCTGTGTGCGGCCACCGTGGTTCTCGAAGCCGGTCAGCGCGGGCAGGCCCAGCCGGGGGTCGATCTCGCCGGCCAGCTCGCCGACGGCCCGGGTCGAGCCCCGGTCCGACTGCAGGTCGAGCATCTCCAGGCCACGGCACTGCACGCCCTTGGCGAAGAACGACGTGCCGAGCAACTGGTAGCCGGCGCAGACGGCGAACACCACCGAGCCCTGGGCGACCGCCCGGTGCAGGCCCCCGTCGGCGATCAGCCGCTGCGCGCCGAGCGCCTGCGGACCGTCCTCGCCGCCGCCGAGCAGGTAGATGTCGGCGGTCGCGGGCAACCGCTGGTCGGAGCGGACCTCCAGCACCTCGACCGGCATGCCACGTTGGCGGGCCCGCCGGGCGAGGATCAGGGCGTTGCCCCGGTCGCCGTAGGTGGAGAGCAGGTCGGGGTAGATCCAGACGATGCGCAGGCTCTCAGTTGACACGGTCCAACTCCGCTCGGATGTCCTGGAACGCGGTGTAGTTCGCGATGACCTCCAGCCGCCCGGGTGGAACCGACCGGATCGCGTCGTCGAACGCCCGTACGTGCTGGAACGGCACGTCGTTGACGTCCAGCCGGACCGCCAGGTCGTACGCCCGGTCGCCGGTGATCAGCACCTGCCGGCCGCGCAGGGGAGCGAAGTCGACGTCGTAGAGCCAGGAGGTGTCCAGCCCGTCGGGGTCGCGCGCGTTGATGGAGAGCAGTGTCGGCGCCTCGTCGGCCATGTCGAACGCCTCCAGCCAGCTGGCCGGGTTCTTGGCCAGCAGCAGCCGGATGTTGCGCCCGTCCTTGTTCACCTGCGCGTAGCGGCCCGCCACCGAGGTGACGATGCCGAGGCGGGACACCGCGTCGACCGGGCGGACGCCGAACTCGGCGGCCACCGCCAGCGCGGTCGCCGCGTTGCCGAGGTTGACCTTGCCGGGCAGCTGGAGGGAGACCTTGTGCCAGGCGCCGGTGGGGTCGAGCACACCCTCGTCCTCGACGGTCCACTGCGGCTCCGGCCGGCGCAGCGGGCAGCCGGTGCACCGCCACAGGTCGCCGGAGCGCTCGATGGTGGAGCCGCACTCGGGGCAGACCCAGGAGTCGTCGTGCCAGCGCTGGCCGGCGCTGAACCAGGTCACGTGCGGCGGCCGGATGCCACGGGCGGGGTCGCCCGGCGGGGTGGCGGCCCAGACCACCATCGGGTCGTCGGCGTTCGCCACCACCCGCAGGTCGGTGTGCCGGACCAGCGCCGCGCGCCAGAGCTGCGCCATCATGGCGACCTCCTTGGCCCGGTCGAGCTGGTCGCGGGAGAGGTTCAGCAGCGCGACCACGTGCGGCTCGGTCGCCTCCAGCACCTGGGCCAGGTAGTGCTCGTCGACCTCCAGCACCGCGTACGGGGTGCTGCCGGCCTTGGCCAGCGCGGACGTGTGCCCGGTGGGCATGTTGGCGCCGAAGGAGTTGGTGGCGACCCGCCCGAGCACGCCGACGGCGGCGGCGGTCAGCCGGGTCGTGGTGGTCTTGCCGTTGGTGCCCGAGACCAGCGCGATGGCCCGCCCGGACGACAGGTGGGCCAGCAGGTCCGGGTCGATCTTCAGGCCGATCCATCCACCGATCACCGAACCGTCGCCACGGCCGGCCGCCCGGGAGAGCGCCGCAGCGGTCCGTGACACGGAGCTGGCCACCTTGGCCCGTAGGGGCATTTTCGCGTCGGTCACGCGAGCGAGGTTACCGGACCGCCCACCCCGCCAGATCGCCGCCGACGGCGAACCGTTCGGCCGTGGTAGGTACGCGGGCGGCCGGGTCGGCCTCCACCGGACGGAGTCGGTCGATGTCGGAAAGCGGACCGGGCCAGCTGGACGCCGTGGCCCTCCACTCCACCCCACCCCTTGTGACGTGCGGTTTTGCCCCCAGGTAGAGCGCGCCACGCGGGTGATTCTGGTTGCAGGTGGAGGGAAGTGGAGTAGAGTGGGGGCCAATGGTGAGGCCGGGAGGGCTCACCGGCCCGGGGGGTCAGCGGCGCCGCGAACGCCGCTCAAGGGCGAGGGGGTAGGGCCGATGTTTCTCGGCACCCACACTCCGCGCCTGGACGACAAAGGCCGGTTGATCCTTCCGGCCAAGTTCCGGGACGAGCTGGCGGGGGGTGTCGTGATCACCAAAGGGCAGGAGCGCTGTCTCTACGTCTTTCCGACGCCCGAGTTCCAGCGGATCGCGGAGCAGTTGCGCGCGCAGCCGATGACGCACAAGGCGGCCCGGGCCTACAGCCGGGTCTTCTTCGCCAGCGCGCACGACGAGGTGCCGGACAAGCAGGGCCGGGTGACCATCCCGGCCCACCTGCGGGCGTACGCCGCGCTGGACCGCGATCTCGTGGTGATCGGCGCGAGCACGCGGGTGGAGATCTGGGACCGGGTCGCCTGGGAGACCTACCTCGCCGAGAGCGAAGACGACTTCGCCGACATCGAGGAGGGGGTGCTGCCCGGCGGTCTGTAGGGCGGAACGGCGCCCGACGTACTGCGAGATCTCCAGCCGCTTTCGAGTTCCTGGCATCCCTTCCCCGGTGCCAGGCGCACGATCCAGTCAACGGGCGGGAGCCCGGTGGCAGGCGGGAGCGGATGGGGATCTGGCGGTATGACGGCGGCGCCGTACGACGACGGGCGCATGAACGAACGGACGTTTCAACCAGTGGGGGTCAACATGGGGGAGCTGCGCGGCACGCACGTGCCGGTGCTGCTCGAGCGGTGTCTCGAGCTGCTGGCCCCCGCGCTGGGTCGAGGCGGCCGGACGGTGCACGTCGACGCGACGCTGGGCCTGGCCGGGCATGCCGAGGCGGTGCTTCTGGCGCACCCGGAGACGGTCCTCATCGGGCTCGACCGGGACACCGAGGCGCTCGCCCACGCGCGGGTCCGTCTGGCCCGGTTCGCCGACCGGGTGCACCTGGAGCACGCCGTCTACGACGAGCTGCCCGACGTGCTGGCCCGGCTGGGCTATCCGAGTATCGACGGGATCCTGTTCGACCTGGGTGTCTCGTCGCTCCAGCTGGACGCGCCCGACCGCGGGTTCGCCTATGCCCAGGACGCACCGCTGGACATGCGGATGGACCAGACCCGGGGGGTGACCGCCGAAGAGGTGGTCAACACCTACGCACATCCGGATCTGGCCCGTGTGCTGCGGGTCTACGGCGAGGAGAAGTTCGCCGGCCGGATCGCCTCGGCGATCATCCGGGAACGGGAACGGGCCCGGATCACCTCGTCCGCGAGGCTGGCGGAGCTGGTCCGGGACTCGATTCCGGCGCCAGCCCGACGAACGGGCGGACACCCGGCAAAGAGAACGTTTCAGGCTTTACGGATCGAGGTAAACAAGGAGCTGGCAGCGCTGGAGTCAGCGCTGCCGTCCGCGCTCGACGCACTGACCGTGGGCGGTCGCATGGTGGTCCTGTCCTACCACTCGCTGGAGGACCGGCTCACCAAGCTGGCGCTCGCGGACCGGGTCCGCAGTAAGGGTCCGGTCGACCTCCCGGTCGAACTACCCGGGTCTGGTCCGACGTTCCGGCTGCTCAGCCGGGGCGCCGAACTGCCCGGGGAGGCGGAGGTCGCCGCGAACCCGCGAGCCGCATCGGTGCGGCTGCGGGCAGCGGAACGGATCGACCCGAACGTGGCACAGCAAGGGCGGACCGACCGCGAACGGTCCGGCCGACGGGTGAAGGGGATGCACCAACCGGGGACGGGGTCCGCATGATCCGTGGGGGATCGGCGGGCGCCGGACGACGGAGGGACGGATGTTGAGGGGGAGGGGACATGAGCATTGACAAGCACGACCGCCGGGACGTCACCGGCGGCGGGCAGCGCACACCGCGGTCGGGGGGCCGGACCGCGGCGGAGCGGGCCCCGCGCGTGGGGAACGGTACGGCACGCATCGATCGAGTGAATCGGCAGGGGGAGACTCGCGCCCGGGGGGCGCGCGAGTTTCCCACTCAGGGCACCGCCGCTCTGCGGCCGGCCGAGCGGGCCGGTGGCGCAGCCACCGCGCGCCCGCCCCGGCTGCGGGTGGCACCGCCGCCGCCGGTGTCGGTGCCGCGCGCGCCGTTCGCGGCGCTGATCGTGGTGCTGGTGGTCGGCGGGGTGCTGGGCATCCTGGCGGTCAACACCAAGATCAATGAGAACGCCTTCCGGCTGGAGAAGCTGCAGCAGCAGCAGGCCCGTCTGGACCTGGAGAAGCAGCAGCTGGACAAGCAGATCGCCAACGCCGAGGCGCCGGGCAACCTGACCGCCGAGGCGCGACGCCTGGGCCTGGTGGACGCCGGCGACCCGGGATACATCCGGCTGCCGGACGGCAAGACCATCGGCGTGCCGAAGCCAGCCACCGGTGAGCCGTCGGTGACCAGCCAGGGTGCGGGAGGCTGACCGGTGCCACGGAGGTCGGACGAGCCGCGCCGGGACCCCACGGGGACCCGGCGCGGTTCTTCGCGTGACACGGGAGCCACCGAGGGAGAGTCGCGCGCCGACGAGGCGGGCATCGGGGGCATCTCCGGCGCTCGGGCGTACACCCCACGGGGCCGGACCGTCCGCGAGGAGCGCGGCACGCCGCCCCGCAGCGTCGGTGCCGAGCAGCGGCGTACCCCGCGGAGCACCCGGTCCGGTGATCCGTTCCGGCCGGCGTTGCAGGTGCTCGACGGCGGCCGGGCCGCCGCCCGGTCCGGCCGCCGGGACGCTCCGGCGGCGGGCCGTGGCGGCGTCGTGCGCACCGTCGCGCCGCGTGCCCCGCGCGATCCGGGCGGCGACGAACCGCCGCCGCGCCGCCGGACCACCCCGCGTGCGCCGCGCCGCGCCGACCGCCCGGCGGCACGCCGGCCGTCCCGCAAGCCCCCGCGTCCGCCGAAGCTGGCCGATTCGCGGCTGCGGCTGCGGCTCAGCACCGCGCTCACCCTGACGTTGTTCGCCGTCATCGGGATCCGGCTGATCTTCCTGCAGGCCGTGGACGCCCCGGCGTACGCCGGCGGTGGCGTCGCCGACCGGACCCAGAAGGTCGAGCTGCCGGCGCCGCGGGGCGCGATCTACGACCGCTTCGGCGAACCGCTGGCGCGCAGTGTCGAGGCGCGGTACGTGTTCGCCGATCCAACCAAGATCGAGGACGTGCCCGGCACCGCCAAGGCACTCTCCCCGCTGCTCGGCATCCCGGTGTCGAAGCTCTCCGAGCTGATGAAGCCGCGCAAGCTGGAGGGTGGCACCACGTCCACGTTCGCGTACCTGGCCCGGGGGGTCGAGATCCCGACCGCCAAGCAGGTGACGGCACTGGACCTGCCCGGGATCGGGGTGCACCGCGACGAGCGCCGTGAGGTGCCCGGCGGCGACCTGGCAGCCAACCTGATCGGCTTCACCAGCCCGGACATGGACGGGCTGGAGGGGCTGGAGGCCCGCTACGACGACCTGCTCGCCGGGCAGGACGGCAGGCGGGTGTACGAGGCCGGCCTCGGTGACCTCAACGCGCCGATCCCGGGCGGCTACAGCAAGACCACGCCGGCCAAGCCGGGCAGCTCGCTGACCCTGACCATCGACCGCGACCTGCAGTTCAAGTGCCAGCAGATCCTCAGCAGGGCGATGTCCACGCAGCATGGCGCCACCGCCGCGGCGGTGGTCATCGAGATCCCCTCCGGTGAGGTGCTGGCCCAGGTCAGCGACCCCACGTACGACGCCGCGAAGCCGCTGTCGAGCGACCCGGTGGCCCGGGAGGACGCCGCGACCACCTTCGTGGTCGACCCCGGGTCGGTGCACAAGGCGATCACCTACGGCGCGGCGCTGCAGGAGGGGGTGATCACCCCGGACACCACGCTGCCCATCGCGAACAGCATCAAGAAGGGCGACACCTGGTTCCCCGACACCCACCCGGCCAACGGCAAGCGGATGAGCATTCCGGGGATGCTCGCCTACTCGTCGAACGTCGGCACGATCACCATCGCGGACCTGCTCGGCCGGGACCGGCTGATCGACTATCAGAAGCGGTTCGGGCTCGGCCAGCCCACCGGTGAGGGGGTGCCCGGCGAGGCCAGCGGGCGCGTGTTGCCGGCCAACGAGTGGAGCAAGTCGTCGGAGGGATCGGTGCCGATCGGGCACAGCGTCGACGCGACGCCGCTGCAGATGGCCGCCGCGTACGCCGCGATCGCCAACAACGGCACCTACGTGCAGCCGCACCTGGTCAAGGAGACGATCGGCCCGGACGGCAAGCGCACTCCCGCGCCGGCCCCGGTGACCCGTTCGGTGCTCAGCCCGCAGAACGCGGTGGCGCTGCGCACCATGCTGGAGGCGGTCACCACGGTCGACAACGCCACCGGTCTGAAGGCCGCCGTCCCCGGCTACCGGGTCGCCGGCAAGACCGGCACCGGCCTGCGCATGGTGGACGGCGAGAAGCAGCCCGGCGAGGTGTCCTCCTTCATCGGCATGGCCCCCGCCGAGAACCCGCGGTACGTGATCGCGGTCTTCGTGTACGCGCCCGACTTCGGGGGCGCGGCGATCGCCGGGCCGGCGTTCCGCGACATGATGCAGTTCACGCTGCGTCACTACCGCGTACCGCCGTCGGCCGCCGGGTCGGCACCCAAGTTCGTGGTCTTTCCGCGCTGACCAGCGACGGCGAGACATCATCGACGAGTGCGTGCGAACCACCGGGGCGGCTGTGTGGCCGGAACCGGACGACCGGGTAGGGTCTGACGCCGTGCCCGGCAATCCACGTCCACGTACCGTGACCGGAGTCCGGCTCGGCGATCTCGCCGTCCGGCTCGCCGTCGACCTTCCGGCGGACGCCGCCGGGGTGGTCGTCACCGGGGCGACCCACGCCAGCCAGGAGGTCCTTCCCGGCGACCTGTACGCGGCACTGCCCGGCGCCCGCCGACACGGCGCGGAGTTCGCCGTCGCCGCCGCCGAGGCCGGCGCGGTGGCCCTGCTGACCGACCCGGCCGGCGCCGAACTGGCGGCCGGTAGCGGCCTGCCCACGCTGGTGGTGCCGGACCCCCGCGCGGTGCTCGGCGAGCTGGCCTCGGCCGTCTACGGCGACCCGACCGCCGCGCTCACCGTGATCGGCCTGACCGGGACCGCCGGCAAGACCTCCACCGCCTACCTGGTCGAGTCGGGGCTGCGCGCCGCCGGCCACGTCACCGGGCTGATCGGCACCGTGGAGACCCGGCTCGGCGACCTGGTGATCGACAGTGTGCGTACCACCCCGGAGGCGACCGACCTGCACGCCATGCTGGGCACCGCGCGCGAGCGCGGGGTCACGGCGGTGGTCATGGAGGTCTCCAGCCACGCGCTGGCCATGGGCCGGGTGGGTGGCGTCCGGTTCGCCGTCGGCGGTTACACCAACTTCGGCTCCGACCACCTGGACTTCCACGCCGACAGCGCCGACTACTTCGCCGCCAAGGCCCAGCTCTTCGACGGCCGCTGCGCCGTCGAGGTGCTCAACCACGACGACCCGGCGCTCAAGCCGCTGTACCGGCCGAGCACGGTCACCTACTCGGCCGCCGGCGACCAGAGCGCCACCTGGTGGGCCGACGGCGTGGACGGCGAGGGCTACACGCAGCGGTTCACCGCGCACGGTCCGGCCGGGCTGGCCCTGCCCGCCGGGGTGGCGCTGCCCGGGCGGCACAACGTGGCCAACGCGCTGCTGGCCATCGCCGTACTGGTGGGCGCCGGCGTGGACCCGTCGACCGCGGCGGCCGGTGTGGCCGCCTGTGGTGGCGTACCCGGCCGGCTGCAGCTGGTCGACGTCGCCGGGCCGGTACGCGGGGTCGTCGACTACGCGCACAAGACGGACGCGATCGTCGCCGTGCTGGCCGCGCTGCGCGAGCTGAGCGCCGGCCGGCTGATCTGCGTGCTCGGCGCCGGCGGGGACCGGGACCGGGGCAAGCGGCCGGTGATGGGCGCCGCCGCGGCCCAGGGGGCCGACCTGGTGCTGGTGACCGACGACAACCCGCGTACCGAGGATCCGGCGCAGATCCGCGCCGAGGTGCTCGCCGGGGCGTATCAGGCGGGCACGCCCGCCCGGATCATCGAGGTCGCCGACCGGCGGGCCGCGATCGACGAGGCGGTCCGGCTGGCCGAGTCCGGCGACGTGATCGCGCTGCTCGGCAAGGGCCACGAGCGTGGCCAGGAGGTGGCTGGCGAGGTGCACCCGTTCGACGACAGCATCGAGCTGGCCGACGCCCTGCGGGCCCGCTTCGGGGACCTGGCGGGTCAGCGGTGATCGCGCTGACCCTGGCCGAGGTGGCCGAGGCGGTCGACGGGCGGCTGGTGGCCGCCGATCCGACCGCCACCGTGACCGGCACGGTCGAGTTCGACTCGCGCAAGGTGGGACCCGGTGCGCTCTTCGTCGCCTTTCCGGGGGAGAAGGTCGACGGGCACGACTACGCGGCGACGGCGATGGCGGCCGGCGCGGTGGCGGTGCTCGGCAGCCGCGAGGTGCCCGGGGTGCCGATGGTGCTGGTCGCCGACGCGCTGACCGCGATGGGTCGGCTGGCCCGCGCGGCGGTGGACCGGCTGCCCGACCTGACCGTGATCGGGCTGACCGGCTCGTCCGGCAAGACCACCACCAAGGATCTGATCGGTCAGCTCACGTCCCGGCTCGGGGCCACGGTGGCGCCGCCCGGCTCGTTCAACAACGAGCTGGGGCACCCGTACACCGCCCTGCTGGCCGGGCCGGACACCCGCTACCTGGTGCTGGAGAAGGGCTCGCGCGGGGTGGGGCACGTGCGCTACCTCTGCGAGCTCGTGCCGCCCCGGATCTCCGTGGTGCTGAACGTCGGCACGTCGCACATCGGGGAGTTCGGCTCGCAGGACACCATCGCCCTGGCCAAGGGCGAGCTGGTCGAGGCATTGCCGCCGGACGGCCTGGCCGTGCTGAACGCCGACGATCCGCGGGTGGACGCGATGGCGGGTCGAACCCGGGCTCGGGTGGTTCGGTTCGGTGAGACGCCGGACGCCGACGTACGGGCCGAGGACGTCACGCTGGATGACCGGGGGCGCGCGTCGTACACCCTGGTCACCCCGGAGGGGCGCGCGGCGGTGCGGCTCGGGCTGACCGGCCGGCACCAGGTCTCCAACACCCTCGCCGCGGCGGCGGTCGCCCGGGAGCTGGGCATGCCGTTGGCCGAGCTGGCCACCGCGCTGGGCGAGTTGGGGTTGGTCTCCACCCGGCGGATGGACGTCTTCGACCGTCCGGACGGGGTGACCGTCATCGACGACTCGTACAACGCCAACCCGGCGTCGATGTCGGCCGCGCTGAAGGCGCTCGCCGCGCTCGGCAGCGGTCGGCGTACCGTCGCGGTGCTGGGTTACATGGCCGAGCTGGGCCCGTTCGAGCGGGACGGCCACGCCGAGGTCGGCCAACTCGCGGCCGAGCTGGGTGTGGACCGGCTGCTCGTGGTGGGCGAGCCGGCGGCGCCGATCCACGAGGGCGCCACATCGGTAGGTGACTGGGGAGGAGAGTCGGTGCTGCTCACCGATCAGGCCGCGGCCGTCGAGGTGCTGCGGGGCGAGCTACGACCGGGCGATGTCGTCCTGGTCAAGGGCTCCCGGTATCGGACCTGGGAGGTGGCCGACGCCCTGCGCGCCGACGCCAGTGGGGAGACCACCGCATGAGGGCGGTGATCGTCGCCGTCGGGGTGGCCTTCATCGTGTCGCTGTTCTGCACCCCGATCGCGATCAAGGTGTTCACCCGGCTCAAGGCGGGTCAGCCGATCCGGACCGACGGCCCGGCCATGCACCAGGGCAAGAAGGGCACGCCGACGATGGGCGGCGTGGTCTTCATCCTGGCCACGGTGATCGCGTACGTGGCGGGGCACCTGGCGCTGACCACCCTGCCGGACCTGCAGATCGCCCAGGTGGAGCCGACCATCACCGCGCTGGTGCTGCTCGGGCTCATGGTCTTCTCCGGCGCGGTGGGCTTCCTCGACGACTTCCTCAAGGTGCGCAGGCGCAACAGCGCCGGGCTGAACAAGCGCGGCAAGCTGCTCGGCCAGATCCTGGTCGGCGCGGTCTTCGGCGTGGTCGCGCTGTACTTCCCGAGCACGATGACCGATGCGACGGGCGCGGCGACCAACACCGAGACGGTCGGCAGCACCACGCTGAGCTTCATCCGGGACATCGACGCCCTGCAGGTCAGCAAGGTCGGCGCGGTGATCATCTTCATCTTCGTGGTGATGGGCGCGACGAACGGTGTGAACCTCACCGACGGCCTGGACGGCCTGGCCACCGGCGCCTCGGTGATGGTGCTCGCCGCGTACGCGTTGATCGCATTCTGGCAGTACCGGCACTGGTGCGCCGACCCGAGCTACAAGCAGGACTACTGCTATGCCGTCCGCGACCCGCTGGAGATCGCGCTGATAGCCGGGGCGGCGGCCGGAGCCTGTGTCGGCTTCCTCTGGTGGAACACCAGTCCGGCGCGGATCTTCATGGGTGACACCGGTGCGCTCGGGCTGGGCGGCCTGATCGCCGGCATGGCGATGTCCACCCGGACCATCCTGCTGCTGCCGATCATCGGCGGCCTCTTCGTCATCATCACGATGTCCGTGGTGATCCAGATCATCTCCTTCAAGACCACCGGCAAACGCGTGTTCCGGATGTCGCCCCTGCAGCACCACTTCGAGTTGGCCGGCTGGAGCGAGGTCAACATCGTGGTCCGCTTCTGGATCATCGCCGGCATCGGCGTAGCCATAGCGCTAGGCCTGTTCTACAGCGAGTTCCTCGCCAACATGACCTAACCCCCGCCGCCGCTGAGCCCCGCCCCGCGCTGAGCGCGTCCCGCGCTGAGCACGTAACCCCCGCCGGTGAGCGCGTCGATCTAGGGCAAATTGTCGTGGCTGGAGATCAGCTAACAGCAATCTTCCCTAGATCGGCGCGGCGCGGGGCGGGGGGCGCGGCGCGGGGGGCGCGGCGCGGGGGGCGCGGCGCGGGGGGCGACACGCCGAGGGGCGTGTGCGGTGGGCGGAGCCGGGCACAGCGGTGATGATGGGCGCATGGGGGAGGAACAGCACACCAACGGCGTCGGCGGGACACGGCCGGCGCGGGAGCCGTCGACGGCGGGGGCCAAGGCCGGTTCGCGAGCTGACGGGTCGGCTCAGCCGAGCGCCGAAGCAGCGCCGCGCGAGCCGGAAGCCGCAGCGCCGGCACCGCTGCGCGGGCTGGACGCGGCCGGCGGGCTGGCCGCTCTGCGGGGCCTGCTGGCCCGGCCGCTGGCCTCCTACTACCTGCTGTTGTCCAGCGCCGGCCTGCTGCTGCTGATCGGGCTGACGATGGTCTTCTCGGCCACCAGCATCAGGGACTACGCCGAGGACGGCAACGCGTCCGCCTCGGTGACCAAGCAGGCCATCTTCGCGGTGATCGGCATCGGGGCGTTCTGGGCCTGCCAGCGTCTGCCCGCCAGCACCTACCGGGCACTGGGCCGGCCGCTGCTGATCACCTCGGTGACGTTGCTGCTGGTGCTCAACCTGCTGCTCGCGTACGCCCGGCTTGCCGGCCAGAAGTCCGCCCAGATCGGGCCGATCGAGGCGCGGCTGCTCTGGTTGTTCATCGGCGGGATCCAGGTGCAGCCCTCCGAGCTGGCCAAGTTCGCGCTGGTGCTCTGGGGTGCGCACCTGATCGTCCGCAAGGGCGCCGCACTGGGCTGGTGGCGGGAGCTGGCCACCCCGCTCTTTCCGGTGGTCGGGTTGCTCTTCGTCCTGATCGGCTACAACGACACGGGCACCATGATCTGCCTGCTGGCCCTGGTGGTCGGCCTGCTCTGGGCCGCCGGGGTGCGGATGCGGGTCTTCGGCGCGCTGTCGGTGGTCGGGCTGCTCGGCGTCGGCCTGCTCGTCGCGGTGGCCTCACTGGGCGCCGGCTCCGGCGAGCGGGGCGAGGACAACTACCGCCTCGCCCGGCTGACCATGTTCTTCAATCCGCCGGACCCGGAGACCTGCAAGCTCGACGGCTGCCTCCAGTTCTATCAGGGCCGGCTGGCCATCGAGCACGGCGGCTGGTTCGGCGTGGGGCTCGGCAAGGGCAGCCTCAAGTGGGACTGGCTGCCCGAGGCGCACAACGACTTCATCTTCGCGATCATCGCCGAGGAGTTGGGCGTGATCGGGTGCGCGGTGGTGGTCGTCCTGTTCGCGGTGCTCGCGTACACCGGTCTGCGGATCGCCCGGCGGGTCGACGACCCGTTCCGCCGGCTCGCCGCCGCGGCGGTGACGACCTGGCTGACCAGTCAGGCCGTGATCAACATCGGTGGGGTGGTCGGCCTGCTGCCGATCACCGGTCTGCCGCTGCCGTTCATCTCCGACGGTGGAAGTGCCCTGGTCGTGACGTTGGCCGGGATCGGCATGCTGGCATCCTTCGCCCGCGCCGAACCCGATGCGGCCAGAGCACTGCATGCCCGTCCGCCGGCCCGGTGGGTCCGACTACTCTGGGCCCCGTTGCCGCCGCTTCCCGGCCGGCGTCGCCGGCCGGCGTCGCCGCCGGCTGGCCGAGGGTCCGTGCCCCGGTCCCGTGAGCGGCGGCAGGACGACCAGGCCGCACCGCGCGGCGTCCGGCAGGGCCGGAATCGTGCGGGTTCGGCGAGCGAGAGGAGACGCTGATGGGTCCGCTGCGTTCGGTGGTGCTCGCGGGAGGTGGCACCGGGGGGCACGTCTACCCGCTGCTCGCCTTCGCCGACTGCCTGCGCCGACACGACCCGGGCGTCCGGATCACCTGCCTCGGCACACCCCGTGGCATGGAGAACGATCTGATCCCGCCGCACGGCTACGACCTGCGGCAGATCCCGGCGTACCAGCTGCCCCGGTCGGTGAACATGAACCTGGTCCGCACGCCGGGCCGGATGTGGACCGCGGCCCGCGCCGCGGGCAAGGTGATCGACGAGGTGCAGGCCGACGCGGTGGTCGGCTTCGGCGGGTACGTGTCGGTGCCGGCCTACCTGGCCGCCTGGCGCCGGGAGCTGCCCATGGTGATCCACGAGGTGAACGTGCCGCCGGGCGTGGCCAACCGGCTGGGCATGAAGTTCACCAAGAACGTCGCGGTCGGCTTCCCGCACCAGCCGATCCAGGCCGAGTCGCTGCGCGACGCCCGGGTGGTCGGGGTGCCGCTGCGGCGCAGCATCGCCGGCCTGGACCGGTACGCGCTGCGTAACGCCGCCCGGGCCCACTTCGGGCTCCGTCCGGACCTGCCGGTGCTCTTCGTGGCCGGCGGCTCGTCGGGCGCCCGCTCGGTCAACCTGGCGGTCTCCGGTGCGGCCAAGGAGTTGGCCCGCAACGGCGTGCAGGTGCTGCACGTGATGGGCGCCCGCAACGAGCCGGTGCCGATCCCCACCGACCTGCCGGTGCCGTACGTGACGCTTCCGTACCTGTCGCAGATGGAGCTGGGCTACGCCGCCGCCGACCTGATGCTGGCCCGTGGTGGGGCGATGACCGTCGCCGAGGTGGCCGCGATCGGGCTGCCCACGATCTACGTGCCGTACCCGCACAGCAACCAGGAGCAGAAGCGCAACGCGCTGCCCGTGGTGGAGGCCGGCGGCGGGCTGCTGGTCGACGACGCGGAGCTGACGCCGGACTGGCTGGAGCGCACCGTCATCCCGCTCATCCGCGACCCACAGCGGCTGTACGCCATGGGCGCGGCCGCCGGGTCGTACGGGCGGCGCGACGGTGACGAGGCCCTGCGCTCGTTCGTCATCGAGGCGGTGTCCCGATGACCGCGCAGTTCACCCCGGCCGGCACGCTGACCGCCGAGGACCTGGGCACCATCCACCTGATCGGGGTCGGTGGGGTCGGCATGAGCGGCCTGGCCCGGCTCTTTCTCACCCGGGGCATCCCGACCTCCGGCAGCGAGCTGCGCGAGTGGCCGTCGCTGGCCGGCCTGCGGGCGCTGGGCGGGACGATCCACATGAGCCACGAGGCGACCAACCTCGACGGCGTGGACACCGTCGTCTACTCCTCGGCCATTCCGCAGGACCACCTGGAGATGGTCGAGGCGCGCCGACGCGGCCTGCGGGTGCTGCACCGCTCGGAGGCGCTCGCCGCGGCGATGACCGGCCGCCGGGCGGTGGCGGTCGCCGGCACCCACGGCAAGACCACCACCACCTCGATGGTGACCATGGTGCTCCAGCAGGCCGGGGTGGACCCGTCCTTCGTGATCGGTGGGGAGATCTCCGAGGTCGGCTCGGGCGCCCACCACGGCACCGGCGAGTACTTCGTGGTCGAGGCGGACGAGAGTGACCGCTCGTTCCTCATCTACCGGCCGTACGTCTCGATCATCACGAACGTCGAGGCGGACCACCTGAACACCTACGGCGACTACGCGACGCTGGAGGCGGCGTTCGTCGAGTTCGCCCGGCTCACCGACCCGGACGGGTTCATCATCACCTGCGCGGACGACCCGGGCGGGCGGCGGCTGGCCGAGAGCCTGCGTGCCGAGGGCCGGCGGGTCTACACGTACGGCGAGGCGGCCGACGCCGACCTGCGACTGACCGAGATCGTCTCGTCGGCGCGCGGGGTGCGCTACCTGGCCGCGATCGAGGGCCGGTCGCTGGGCGAGTTCCGGCTGCCGGTGCCGGGGCGGCACATGGGCCTCAACAGCGCCTCCGCGGTGCTGGCCGCGTACCTGCTGGAACTGCCGATGGCGGCGGCGGAGGCCGCGCTGGCGGTCTTCCCCGGCGTGCGGCGGCGTTTCGAGCGCAAGGGCGTCGCGGACGGTGTGCTGGTCTACGACGAGTACGCCTACCACCCGACCTCGATGACGCTGGCGTTGCAGACGTTGCGCGAGGTGGCCGGGCAGGGGCGGCTGATCGTCGTCTTCCAGCCGTACCGGCTGTACCGGACCCGGGACTCGCAGGCGGAGATCGCCGAGGCGCTGTCCATCGCCGACGAGCTGGTGCTGCTGGAGGTCTTCGGGCCCGGCGAGCTGCGCCAGCCGGGCGAGGGCTCGGCGGCGCTGATCGAGGCGGTGTCGTTGCCCGCCGAGCGGAAGGTCTTCGTCGACTCGTGGGAGGCGGCGCCGGTCGAGGTGGTCCGGCGGGCCCGCCCCGGGGACGTGGTGGTGACCATGGGCGCCCCACCGATCTCGCTGATGGGTGACGAGCTGCTGGCCGGCCTGCTCGCCCGTACCGCCGGCTCTGTCCCGACCGCGACCGTCGACCCGGTGGCCGCCGCCGGGGCGATCGGTGATCCGGTGGCCGGTGGCTCCACCGCCGGTGGCGATGGAGCGGCCCTCGGCGGCAGTGCCGCACCGGACGGCGCGGCACCCACGGCCGGATGAGTCCCGGCCCGGCCCGAGGGCGGACCAGCGGCGCCGACGGCGGCGCACCCCGGCGCGGTCCGGTCCGGCGTTGGCAGTTGGTCCGGGCCGGCAGCGACGCGGTGCCACCGTCGACCCGCCGGTTCATGGCCCGCGCACGGCAGCGTCGGATGCGCGCGGCACTGCCGTGGGCGGTGGCCGCCGGAGTCCTGGCGTTGGCCGGGCTGGTCGCGTGGACGGTGCTCGGCACCGGGCTGTTCGGGGTTCGTGAGGTGCGGGTGGAGGGTGCCCGCCTGGTCACACCGGTGCAGGTGCGCGACGCGGTCGGGGTGGCCGACGGGGTGCCGCTGGCCCGGGTGGACCTGGCCGGCGCTGGCCGGCGGGTCGGCGGCCTGGCGCCGGTGGAGCGGGCGACGGTGTACCGGGACTGGCCGGGCACGCTGGTGGTCCGGGTGACCGAGCGGACACCGGTGGCGGCGGTGCCGCAGGGGGAGGCGTTCACCCTGATCGACCGGACCGGGGTGGCGTTCCAGACGGTGCCCCGGCGACCGGCCGAGCTGCCGCTGGTGCGGGTGGTCGCCCCGGGCGCCGACGATCCCGGTACCCGGGCCGGGCTGGAGGTGCTCGGCGCGCTGACCCCGCGACTGCGCGCCGAACTGGTGGACGTGACCGTGGAGGGCCTGGCACGGATCAGCCTGCGGTTGCGCGGGGACCGGACGGTGATCTGGGGTGACGCGACCCGGAGTGCGGACAAGGCCCGGGTGGCCACCGCGATGCTCGCCGAGGACACCGACCGGATCGACGTCAGCGCGCCGGACGTGGTGACCTTCCGCTGACCGGGGGCCGTGCGGCGGGACGCGGGGACGTGACTCGTCGCGCTCCGGGCGGCGACACGCCGGTCAGGTCCTTGGCTCATCGCGCGGCGGCGCTTACGTTGCCCCGAAGAGGTTCAGTGGTTGACATAACTGTAAGCCTCTAGTAGAGGGTGAGGGTTCAGCTCTGATCCTCGCTGGTGACAGCTGTCGTCGGCCGCTGGTCTGGCCACGCCGTAGCCGGTCGGCCGAAGCCAATCTCGAAGGGAAAGGACCGGAGATGACACCTCCGCACAACTACCTGGCGGTCATCAAGGTCGTCGGCATCGGGGGTGGCGGCGTCAACGCCGTCAACCGGATGATCGAGGTTGGGCTCAAGGGCGTCGAGTTCATCGCGATCAACACCGATGCCCAGGCGCTGCTGATGAGTGACGCCGACGTCAAGCTCGACGTCGGCCGGGAGCTGACCCGTGGGCTGGGCGCAGGGGCCAACCCGGACGTCGGCAAGAACGCTGCCGAGGACCACCGGGACGAGATCGAAGAGGTGCTCAAGGGCGCCGACATGGTCTTCGTGACCTGCGGTGAGGGCGGCGGCACCGGCACCGGCGGCGCGCCCGTGGTGGCCAACATCGCCCGCAAGCTCGGCGCGCTGACCATCGGTGTGGTCACCCGGCCGTTCTCGTTCGAGGGCAAGCGTCGTCAGGTGCAGGCCGAGTCGGGAATAGACGAACTGCGCAACCAGTGCGACACCCTGATCGTCATCCCGAACGACCGACTGCTGGCGCTGGGCGACCGCGGTATCAGCATGATGGACGCGTTCCGTACCGCCGACCAGGTGCTGCTCTCCGGCGTGCAGGGCATCACCGACCTGATCACCACCCCGGGTCTGATCAACCTGGACTTCGCCGACGTCAAGAGCGTGATGAGCGGCGCCGGCAGCGCCCTGATGGGCATCGGCAGCGCCCGCGGCGAGAACCGCGCGGTCGAGGCGGCCGAGGCGGCCATCTCCAGCCCGCTGCTGGAGCAGAGCATGGACGGCGCTCGCGGCGTGCTGCTCTCCATCGCCGGCGGTTCCGACCTGGGCCTGTTCGAGATCAACGACGCGGCGCAACTGGTCACCGACGCGGCCCACCCGGACGCCAACATCATCTTTGGCGCGGTGATCGACGACGCGCTCGGCGACGAGGTACGGGTGACGGTCATCGCGGCGGGCTTCGACGGGGGCGCGCCGGCGTACAAGGCGGCCGAGCCGGTCCGCAAGACCAACACCAACCAGCCGGCGCCGCAGAGCCCGGTCCCGGCACCGACCACCATGCCGGCACCGACCCAGTCGCCGCGGCGGGTGCTCTTCGACGACGTGGACGTGCCCGACTTCCTCAAGAACGGGTCCTGAGCACCGCCGATGACCGACAGCTCAGCCACGGTACGACCGGATCGGCGCGCCGAACTCGCAGCCGGTCTGGCGCAGGTACGGACCCGCATCGTCGACGCCTGCGTCGACGCCGGCCGGGACCCCGCCGACGTCACGATGATCGCGGTGACCAAGACCTACCCGGCCGGCGACGTGCTGGCGTTGGCCGGGCTCGGGGTCACCGACATGGGGGAGAACCGCGACCAGGAGGCGGCCGGCAAGGCCGCCGAGGTCGCTGCGGCCGGGGTACGGCCGCGCTGGCACTTCATTGGCCAGCTACAGCGCAACAAGGCCCGTTCGGTGGTCCGGTACGCCGACGTGGTGCACTCCGTCGACAGTGCCCGGCTGGCCCGGGCGCTGGCCACCGCGGCGGCCGACCGGGAGCGACCGCTGGACGTCCTGCTCCAGGTCAGCATCGACGGGGACGCGGCCCGGGGTGGTGCGTTGCCCGGCTCGGCCGAGCCGGACGTCGGATTGGAGTCGGTGGCCGAGGCGGTCGCCGGCGCTCCGGCGCTGCGGCTCGCCGGCCTGATGGCGGTGGCGCCGCTCGGTTGGGAGCCGGAACGGGCCTTTGCGCGGCTGGCCGAGGTGGTCGCGGCCTTTCGTGCGGTCCATCCCGGGGCAACGGCGTTGTCCGCCGGAATGAGCGGCGACCTGGAAATCGCGATCCGATACGGCGCGACACATGTCCGCGTCGGTAGCGCGTTGCTCGGAATGCGCTCCACGCTGCGGTAGCCTGACCGCGAGACAAGCAAATTACATCAGTGTTGTTCCAGGGACGGCGTCTCCTTGTCGGGGGCTGTGGCGTGCGACGCGAATCGCGCGCCAGGGGATTGCCGTTCCGGTCCGATGGGCATCGTTGTCCACTCGCGACGAGCGACATGGCACGGGGGCGCGTGCCGCACGGCGGACGGAAGGGCGCGGGATGGGTGCACTGCGCAAGGCGGGGGTCTGGCTCGGTCTGGTGGAAGAGGACGACGAGCGGGCCTACGACGACGGTGGCTACGACAAGGGTGGCTACCGGGACTCGCGGTACCGGCAGAGCCGGTATGCCGAGGAGTTCGCCGACGAGGACGAGGACGACACCGAGGAGCCGCCGGCTCCCCGGCCACGGGCCAGCGAGCGGGGTCGGCTGTCCGAGCGGGCGAACGGGCGGGTCAGCGAGTCCGACCGCGGTGACGGTGAGCGTCCGGAGCGGGTCGAGCGGTCCAGCGTCCGGTCGATCACCCGGTCGTCGGCCGGTGAGACCTCCGGCGCGCTGAGCTACCACACCCGGGACAATCTGGCCCTCGCGCCGCAGGCCACGCCGCGTGAGCGGGTGGTGCAGCCCGAGGAGGAGCAGCGCTACCAGATCACCACGCTGCACCCGACCACCTACCGCGAGGCGCGCACCATCGGTGAGCATTTCCGCGACGGGGTCCCGGTGATCATCAATCTCACCGAGATGGATGAGGCCGATGCCCGCCGTCTGGTGGACTTCGCCGCCGGTCTGGCGTTCGGGCTGCGCGGTACGATCGAGCGCGTGACCAATCGGGTGTTCCTGCTCTCACCGGCCAATGTCCAGGTCACCGCGGAGGACAAGGCCAAGATCGCTGAGGGCGGTTTTTTCAGTCTGAGTTGATCCCGCCCGATCCGAGGGACGTCGCTGACCGTGTTGTCGATCTTACTGCAAGTGTTGTACCTGATCCTGTATGTCTTCCTGCTCCTTCTTCTGTCCCGGTTCGTGCTGAGCGCCGTCCTGCAGTACGGCCGCCGGTGGCAGCCGGGCCGCGGAGCATCGGCAGGATTGGAATCCGTGTGGAGCGTCACTGATCCCCCTCTCAACGCGTTGAGGCGTGTGATCCCTCCGCTGCGAATTGGTACCGTGAGCATCGACCTGGCCTCCCTTGTGCTCCTGGTTATCCTGTTCGTGCTGATGGAGTTCGTGTTAGGGCCGTCGATCACGGCAACTGCCTGATGAGCGACGCGCTTTCGCGGCCGCAACTGACCCGAGGAGTTTCGATGCCGCTGACCCCGGCCGACGTCCACAACGTCGCCTTCAAAAAGCCGCCGATCGGCAAGCGGGGGTATGACGAGGAGGAGGTCGACGCCTTCCTGGACGAGGTCGAGCGCGAACTCGCCCGCCTCATCGAGGAGAACAACGAGCTGCGCGCCCAGGTGGAGCGCGGCGGCCGTGGCGGTGCCCCCGCGGGCCCCGGCGGCGACGCCCGACTTGCGGCGGAGCTCAACGACGTCAAGGCCCAGCTGGACCGGGTGCAGCGCGACAAGTCGGCGGCCGAGCAGGCCGCCCGCGCGATGCAGGCCGAGCTGGAGCAGGTCCGCGCCACCGGTGGCCCGGCAGTCACCGGCGACGGCGAGCAGCAGGCCCTGCGGGTGCTGATGATGGCCCAGCGCACCGCCGACGACCACGTGTCCGACGCCCGCCGCGAGGCCGACCAGCTCCTGTCCGAGGCCCGCAGCAAGGCTGAGGAGGTGACCCGTGAGGCGCGCGCCAAGGCCGACGCCCTGGAGCGGGACGCCCGTCAGCGGCACCAGGAGGCCATGGGTGGCCTGGACGCCAAGCGCACCGCGCTGCAGAAGCACATCGAGGAGCTCAAGCAGTTCGAGCGCGAGTACCGCACTCGCCTGAAGGCCTACCTGGAGAGCCAGCTGCGTGACCTCGACGGTCGCGGCCAGGGCCTGGAGGCCGAGATGACCCGCTCCGAGGCTGGCCGGGTTGCCGGCGGCAACGGGTTGGCAACCGCGGGCCTCGCCGGTTCGTACGGCGGCGGGCGCTCCGGCGCCCTGGAAGCCGGACGCTGAGCACCGGCCGGCGATCGCTGTCAGCCGATGGTGACGATCGCCGGCCCCGCGTGGACGGTAAGACGCGGCGGGGGTGAGTCGTGATAGTCGCGAGTCTCCTACTCATCCTCGTCGCGGTGGTGCTGCTGGTGCTTGGTCTGGCCGGTGGCTCCAGCTTTATGTTGATCATCTCCATCGCGGCCAGTCTGCTGGCCGCCGTGGCGTTGGTGGTGGGCGCCCGCCAGGCAGCCGCCAATCGCGCGACGGCGGATCCCGGCCGGACCAGCCGGCGGGCCTTCGCAGCGCCCCGCACGACCGGCCAGGCCGGAGCGGGTGCCGCGTACGGGCCACCGCTGGCCGAGCCGGACGTACCGGTCCAGCACCTGTCCACGACGGTCGGTACCGGCGGCACCGGGTGGCGGCAACCACCCGAGCCTCCGGTCGACCACGGGTCGCCGATCGACACCCCGGCCGATGCCGGGCCGCCGTTCGCGACCCCGGCCGAGGGCGCTGAGGCGGCGGACGACGAGCCGGCCGCGCAGTCGGTCACCCCGGCCGAGGCGGCCCGCGTGGCGCGACTGCAGCGCCTCGTCCAGGTGGTGGACGGTCGGCCCCGCTACCACCTCGCCAGCTGCCCGCAGCTGGTCGGTCGGGAGCCCGAGGCGCTGCCGGTAGCCGAGGCTGTCGAGCTCGGCTTCACTCCGTGCGCACGCTGTGCGCCGGCCACCGCCCTGCTCGCTGACGCCCGGCCGATCTGAAACGGGCGCCGGGTGCCCGCACAGGACACGCTCACCGTCGCGGTACGGGTGAAGCCCGGCGCGTCCCGGGACCGGGTCGGTGGCCGCTTCGACGGCCCGCACGGTCCGGCTCTGGTGATCGCGGTGCACGCCCCGGCCGTGGACGGTCGGGCCACCGAGGCCGCCCGTCGGGCGTTGGCCGCCGCGTTGGGCATCCGGCCGGCCGCCGTGTCGCTGCGTACCGGTGCGGCCAGCCGCGACAAGCTCTTCCTCGTCGACCGACCCGGCCCGGAGCTGTCCGGGGTGCTGCACCGGCTGCGCGACGGATCAGGCGAGTGAGGAACGCCCGGGCCAGGCATCCGTGACGCCCGAGCTGGATATCGCGCTGCTGCTCGGCGCGGCCGTGCTGCTCGTCGCGGTCGGCGCGGTCCGGCTTTCCACCCGGCTCGGGGTGCCCAGCCTGCTGGTCTACCTGGCGTTGGGCGTGGCGATCGGTGAGGGCGGGCTGGGCATCCGCTTCGACGACGCCGAGCTGACCCGCGCCCTCGGCTTCTGTGCGCTCATCGTGATCATCGCGGAGGGCGGGCTCACCGCGAGGTGGAGCACCTTGCGCCCGGTGCTCGGGCTGGCCGCCGTGCTCTCCACGGTCGGTGTGGCGGTCAGCATCGTGGTGGTCGGCGTCGCCGTCCACCTGCTGCTGGGCCTGGACTGGCGGCTCGCGCTGCTCTACGGCGCGGTGCTCTCCTCCACCGACGCCGCCGCGGTCTTCGCCACCCTGCGCCGGCTGCGTCTGCCGCCCCGACCGGTCGCCCTGCTCGAGGCCGAGTCGGGGATGAACGACGCCCCGGTGGTGCTGCTGGTCGTCCTGCTGTCCCACTCGGGCTGGTCGCACCCGTGGTGGTACGAGGCCGCGCTGGTCGTCTACGAGTTGGGCGTGGGTGCGGCGGTCGGCGTGGCCGCCGGCGTGGCGGGCACGTGGGCGCTGCGCCGGGCCGCGCTGCCCTCGGCCGGGCTGTACCCGATCGCCGCGGTGGGGATCACCGTGCTGGCGTACGCCGGGGGCACGGTGCTGCACGCCTCGGGGTTCCTCGCCGTCTACGTGGCCGGGGTGCTGCTGGGCAACGCCCGGCTGCCGCACCGACAGGCGATCCTCGGCTTCGCCGACGGGCTGGCCTGGCTCGCCCAGATCGGCCTGTTCGTGCTGCTCGGGCTGCTGGCCTCGCCGGGACGGCTGGACGCGGCGGTGTTGCCGGCCGTGGTCGCCGGGCTGGCGCTGGTGCTGCTCGCCCGGCCGCTGTCGGTGCTCGTGTCGGCGCTGCCGTTCCGGGTCGGCCTGCGCGAGCAGACGTTCCTGTCCTGGGCCGGGCTGCGCGGGGCGGTGCCGATCGTGCTGGCCACCATTCCGCTCTCCGAACGGGTGCCCGGGGCGGAGCGCCTGTTCGACGCGGTCTTCGTGCTGGTGGTGATCTTCACGCTGGTGCAGACCGGGACGCTCGGGCCGCTCGCCCGGCGGCTGCGGATCACCGCGCCGGCCGAGGCGACCGAGATCCACGTGGAGACCGCCCCGCTGGAGCGGATGCGGGCCGATCTGCTCCAACTGGAGGTTCCCCCGGGCTCGCGGTTGGCCGGCGTGCACGTCGACGAGCTACGGCTGCCGCTGGGCGCCTCGGTGACCCTGGTGCTGCGCGACGGGGTGGGCTTCGTGCCCGCTCCGGACACCCGGCTCAAGACCGGCGACAGCTTGTTGATCGTGGCCACCGGCGGCGTACGCGACGCCGCCGAGCGGCGGCTGCGCGCGGTCAGCCGGCGCGGTCGGCTGGCCCGGTGGTTTGGCGAGTACGGGGATGAGGTCGAGGCGTGATCTGCTAGCGTTCCTTTTGCCCCAGTTAGGCAGGGCTAGGGGCTGTTTAGCGGTGCGACGGTGCGGCACGTTGTCGGACGCCTGTACGTTCCGTATTCTTGCCAACCTCCGGAGTGCGCGGCCCTCATCGCCGTGCGCCCCTTTTCGTACGGTGGGGGACACCCAGGTCGGTGGCCCCTGTCCAGGCGCCGCGGGCCACCGCGGTTCCGCGGCCGAGGGAGCGACCCATGGCGAAGCCAGCCGATACCAGGACCGCCGGCCGCAAGCCGGCGGCCAAGGCCACCCGCAGCGCGGCGGAGACCGAGAAGATCCGGGCAGCGCTGGCGGCGCGGCGGGACGAGCTGCGCGCCGAGTACGATCAGACGCTGAGTGAGATCACCGAGCTGCAGCGCGATCGGCTGACCGACTCGGCCGGGGACGACCAGGCCGACACCGGCACCAAGACGCTCGAGCGGGAGCAGGAGATTTCCCTCGCCAACAGCATCCTGGAACGGATCACGCAGGTCGAGCGCGCGTTGGAGCGCCTCGACGAGGGTGGTTACGGCTGGTGCGAGCGGTGCGGCAACCCGATCCCGGTCGAGCGCCTCGCCGCTTTCCCGTCGGCCACCCTGTGCGTGACGTGCAAGCAGCTGGAGGAGCGGCGCTGAGGTCCGCTTCCCGGCGGGCGATGAGACGGTGAGCGATCACCGCCGAAGAATCTCGATGGGGAGCGTATGACCGCAGCACCGTCCGCCGGACCCGACCGCACCGACGCGGGCGGCGGCAAGCCCCGGCCCAGGGCCGTCGTGATCCTCGCCGGGGTCGCCGTGGTGGCCCTGCTGGCCGACCTGGTCACCAAGCACCTCGCGTTGGCCGGGCTGACCGGCCGGGAGCCGGTCCGGCTGCTCGGTGGGCTGGTCTACCTCAGCCTCACCCGCAACAGCGGTGCGGCGTGGAGCATCGGCTCGGACCACACCTGGGTCTTTCCGCTGATCACCATCGGTGTGGTGGGCTGGATCGTCTGGATGGCTCTGCGGCTGCGCTCGCTGCCCTGGGCGATCTCCCTCGGTCTGGTGCTCGGCGGCGCGTTGGGCAACCTCGTCGACCGGATCTTCCGGGCACCCGCCCCCTTCCACGGGCACGTGGTCGACATGATCAGCCTCTTCGACGCGTACGGCCGGGTCTGGCCGGTGTTCAACCTCGCCGACAGTTCGCTGGTCTGCGGCGTGCTGTTGGCGGTGCTGTTGGAGCTGACCGGCCGCCAGCGGGACGGCCGGCGGGCCGGCCGCGACGGGGATTCCGCCGACGCGACCGCCAGCCAGGACGCCGGTCACCGGGAGCGGGCATGACGGCCGCGTTCGCCGCTGGCGGCGACCACCGTTCGCTGCCCGTGCCGGACGGCCTGGACGGGATGCGCCTGGACCAGGCGGTGTCCCGGCTGTTCGGGCTCTCCCGCACGGCCGCGGCAGCCCTGGTCGACGCCGGTGACGCGCTGGTCGACGGCACGGCCCGGCCCAACTCGCACAAGGTCAAGGCCGGCTCCTGGCTGGACGTCACGCTGCCCGCCCCGGTCGCTCCGCCGACCGTGGTGCCGCAGGCGGTGCCCGGCCTGCGGGTCGTGTACGCCGACGACGACATCGTGGTGGTGGACAAGCCGGTGGGCGTGGCCGCGCATCCCAGCCCGGGCTGGACCGGCCCGACCGTGATCGGCGCGCTGGCGGCGATCGGGCACCGCATCTCCACCAGCGGCGCCGCGGAGCGGCAGGGCGTCGTGCACCGGCTCGACGTGGGCACCACCGGGATCATGGTGGTGGCCAAGAGCGAGCAGGCGTACACCGCGCTCAAGCGCGCCTTCAAGTACCGCGAGGTGGACAAGGGCTACCACGCGGTGGTGCAGGGGCACCTGGACCCGCTGCGGGGAACCGTCGACGCGCCGATTGACCGGCATCCGACACACGACTACCGCTGGGCCGTGGTCTCCGGCGGAAAGCCGAGCATCACCCACTACGACACGCTGGAGGCGTTCCCGGCGGCGAGCCTGGTCGACGTCCGGCTGGAGACCGGCCGGACCCACCAGATCCGAGTGCACTTCTCCACCATGCGGCACCCCTGTGTGGGCGACCTCACCTACGGCGCGGATCCCACCCTCTCGGCCCGGCTCGGGCTGGCCCGACAGTGGCTGCACGCCCGCGAGTTGAGCTTCCTGCACCCCCGAACGGGGGACGAGGTCCGGTTCGTCAGCGACTACCCTGATGATCTGGAACGCGCGCTTCAGGTCCTGCGGGACTGAGCGGCGACCGCCCGACACCATCCTGACGAGGGGATCCCGCCCGTGCGCGCCGGCGACCTGCTGCGGCAGCTGGACCAACGGCTGTTGCCGCCGCTGACCCGTGCCGTGGCCCGGCTGGGCGACCGGTCGGCGCGGTCCGGGGTGCTCACCTGGGCTGCCCTGCTCTCCTCGGCGGCGGTGCTGGGCACCGCGGTCTGGGCCGTCGACGACACCCCGGTCGGCGACCGGACGGTGGGTGAGGTGACCCGGGTCGGCGTGGTCGACGGCGACTCGGTCCCGGGCTACCTGGAGTCCGCAGCGGCCGACCTGGCCGCGCTGCCCACGGCCGCCAAGGTCCCCGGGGACGGGACGTACGCCCTGGTCACGCTGGACGCGTACCTGCCGCCGCAGCAACTGGCCTCGGTGCTCGGCGACGTGCCGGTCTCGACGGTCTTCGGGCGGGTGCCGCTGCCCGGCCGGCAGACCGAGATCGTCAAGATCCCCGCGATGCGGGTGCCGGACGACGTGGTCGCCGGCATGGCGCAGGTGGCCGCCCGCAAGGACGGCGAAGCCGCCGACTACCGCGCCCGGGCGGCCGCGATCGGCGGCAAGGGGCCCGACGAGCGTGAGCTGCGCGAGCGGTACGCCAGCGGTGCGGCCGTCGCGGCGGCCGAGGCGGCGGCGTACCGCACCGGCTGCGCCTGCGTGTACGCGGCGGTGGTGCGGGCGGCGCCGGTGGTGCTGCGTGGCATGGCGTCCCGGCCGGACGTGCGCGCGGTCGACCCGGCCCCCGAGGTGTACCGGCTGGACCGCACCGTCTTCACGCCGCCACTGCCCGAGCAGCGGGACGTGGTCCGCCCACCGGCCGACACCGGGCCGAGCTCGGCGCCGACCCCGAGCGGGCCGGAGGAGTCGACGTCGGTCACGCCAGCGCCCACCGGGACGATGGGCGAATCGTCGGAACCCGCACCGGTCGTGACGATTCCGTCACCAGAGCCCTCGGTGCAGGAGTCGACCGAGCCGCCCTCGCCGAGCACCACCACCTCGCCGGACGCCACCGATGCCGCGCCGCTGGCGCCCACCCCGTCGTGATCCGCGCCGGGTGGTGTGCGCGCCCTGGTGTGGTCCGAATAGGGTTTCCTTCGTAGCCTGTCAGACGGAGATCGATGGCGCTGGGAGGGCGGGCCGTGGAGGGCAGTGAGACCGGCTGGGGCCGGCCGGCCGAGCCAGCACCGAGGTGGCGGGCGTTGTTGGACCGCGCCCGGGGTGGTGGCCGTGCCGCCGAGCAGCCCGAGCCCGAGCAGCGGGCCGACGAGCAATCGCCGGATCCCCTGCCCCGTCGCGCGGCCCCCAACGGCTACTCCGGCCGGGCGTCGGCCATCGGGCATCCGGCCGAGCTGTCGTACGGGGCGGAGCCGGGTTACCGGGCCGAGGCGAGCTACCGGGTCGACCCCGCGTACCGGGCCGAACCGGATTACCGTGCCGAACCGGCGTACCGGTCCGAACCCGCGTACCGCGCCGAGCCGGACTACCGGGCGGAGCCGGCGTACCGGTCCGATCCGGCGTACCGGTCCGATCCGGGCTACCGGGCCGAGCCGGGCTATCGGGCGGAGCCGGGCTATCGGGCGGAGCCGGGCTACCGGGCGGAGCCGGACTACCGGGCGGACCCGGTGTACCGGTCCGAGCCCGAACCGCCGCCGCGGGCCGAGCCGGTCGAGTCGCGTTACGCGCTGCTGGACAACGGCTACCGGCAGGGCAACCCGCCGGCGGAGTCCCGGTACGCGCTGCTGGAGACCGGCTACCAGCCGGAGACCGGCTACCCGGCGTCGGTGCCTCCGCCACCGCCGGTCGCTGCGCCGCCGCCTCCGCCGGTCGTCGCGCCCCCGGCCCCGCCGGTGGTCCCGGCACCCGCCCCGCCGGTCAGCTCGGCGATCGCCGAGCGCGGCTACCCGGCCCGGGTGGAGTGGCGCCCGCAGAGCGTCGATCCGGAGCAGGAGCGGGCCACCGGGGTGCTCCGGCGGGACCTGGGCACCCCTCGGGTGTTCGCGTTCGCCAACCCCAAGGGCGGGGTGCACAAGACCACCGCCACCGTGCTCGCCGCGGCCACCGTCGGCAGCGTCCGCGGGCGGGGCGTGCTGGCGTGGGACGACAACGAGCTGCGGGGCACCCTCGGGCTGCGCGCCGGCAGCGCCCGGCACGCCCGGACCATCCGCCACCTGATCACCGACCTGGCCCAGATCGAGATCCTGGAGGGCGCGACCCTGCTGGATCGGCTGGACGACTACCTGCGGCACGCCTCCGACGGCTCGTACGACGTGCTGGCCGGCGAGGAGAGCCCGCGCTTCGCCCAGCGACTGGACCAGTTCACCGTCCGGCGGGTGCTGGATCTGCTGCGCAGCACCCACGAGGTGGTCTGCGTGGACACCGGCAACAACGTGGAGAGCGCCAACTGGCGCACCGTGATGAACGCCGCCGACCAACTGGTGGTGACCACGGTTCCACGTGAGGACGCGGCGTTCAGCGCCGACTGGATGCTCGACCTGCTGCACGAGGAGGGCATGGGTGAGCTGGCCGACAACGCCATCACCCTGATCTCCTGCCCGACCCCGGGCCGCTCGGCGTTGCAGGACGACCTGGAGCGGCACTTCGCCACCCGTACCCGTGGGGTTGCCGTGGTGCCCTACGACCCGGCGCTGGAGACCGGGTCGTCGATCGAGTACCACCAGCTCCAACCGGAGACCCGCCAGGCGTGGCTGCGCGCGGCGGCGATGATGGTGGAACCGTTCGCCCGCTGACCGGAGGCGGTGCGGTCACGTCATCGGGCGAGAGGGCCGATGACCGTGCACGGCCCCGGCGGCGAGCTGAGAGGATCATCGGGTGAACCCCGACAGCCCCGAATCCGCTCGGCCCACGCCGCACGGCGACGAGCCGTTCGTACCGCCAGCACCGGCGGACCCGGTCGTGCAGCACAGCCCCGGCTGGATGTCCCCGGTCGTCGATGCGACCGCCGAACCGGACCGGCCGCGGGGCTGGGCCCAGATCGTCGCGACGGTGGTCGGCGTCGTGCTCGCACTGGCGGTGCTGGGCGCGCCGCTCGGGCTGCTCTGGGCCGCGCTGGCGCCGGACACCCCGGTGCTCAAGACCGCCGAGGGGGCGATCTACACCGATCCGCAGCCGGAGCAGCCGATCGCCGCCGACGGCGTCTTCAGCCTGCTCGGGCTCGCTTTCGGAGTGCTCGCGGCGCTCGCCCTGTGGTTCGTGCTGCGCCGGTGGCGTGGCCCGGTGGGGCTGGTCGCGGCGGCGCTGGGCGCGCTGGCCGCCGCGCCGGTGGCCTGGCAGGTGGGGCGACGGGTCGGCCTGGACACCTTCAACCGGCTGCTGAACACCGCACCGGCCGGTCAGGCGTTCACCAAACCCGCCGACCTGCGCGCGGGCGGGGTCGACTGGCTGTTCGGCGTGCTGCCGGTGCCGCACGGCAACCTGCTGCTGCCGGCGTTCGGCGCTGCGATCACGTACACCCTGCTGGCCGGCTGGTCGCGGTGGCCGTCGCTGCGGCCGGAGCCGGAGCCCGACCCGGCCGCGTTCAGTTGGGCGTCGGCGGGGACGCCAGCTCCGCCAGCGGCACCGGAACCGCCCGCACCTGGCGCAGCAGAGCCGCCTCGCGGTTGAGCAACCGCAGCTCGGCGCGGAGCCGGGCGGCGGTGTCGTCGATCGCCAGCAGCCGCTGCCGGTCGTCGACGGTCAGCGCCGCCGTCGCCGCCACCAGGTGGGAGAGCACGGTCGGGTCCTCCGGCAGCTGCTCGGAGATCTCCTCCGGGTCGGACCGGATCAGGCCGAGGTATTGCCGGAACACCGCGATGACCCGGGCCGCCAGCAGGTCGGCGACCTCGTCCGCCCCGGCTGGCTCGGGCAGCCACTCGACCTCGGCCGTCAGGTAGGGCGCGGCATGCTCGTCCACCTCGGCGATCCGGAACCGGCGCCGGCCGACCGTGACGATGTCGAAGCCGCCGTCGGCCAGCTCGGTAACCTGCCGCAGTTCGGCGGTGCAACCCACCTCGTGCAGCGTGACGTCGCCGCCGGCGGGAGTGGGCCGGCTGCCCGGCCCGGCCGGCGCGACCTCCCAGCCGGCCTGGATGGCCACCACCCCGAACTCGCGCGAGGCGCCCTCGGGCAGGCCGACCAGGTGTCGGACCAGGGCCCGGTAGCGCTCCTCGAAGATGTGCAGCGGCAGCACCAACCCGGGGAAGAGCACCGTGGCGAGCGGGAACACCGGCAGCCGTGCGGTCACGCCGTCGAGCCTAACCAATTGTGCCCACGTCGGCGTGGCCCGGCTCACCGTGGCCCCCGGCCGGGCGGCCCGGATGGGCTCCGGCCGGGCCGCCTAGACTCGTAAGGGTGCTGAATCGGATCGACCTGCGCAACGGTCTCGGTGACCCGCGCCGCCTGCTGCCCCGTGCCCAGCTCGACGTGTCGGTGGCCGTCGAGCGGATCCGGCCACTCGTGGAGGCGGTCCGGGAGCATGGGTACCCGGCGATCCGGGAGGCCAGTGAGCGGTTCGACGGCGTTTCGCCGGAGGTTCTGCGGGTGCCGGTCGAGGCGATCGCCGAGGCCGAGGGGGTGCTCGACGCCGACGTGCGGGCCGCGCTGCTGGAGTCGATCAGCCGGGCCCGCCGGGTGCACGCGGACCAGCGGCGTACCGGGCACACCACCCAGGTGGTGCCCGGTGGCACGGTCACCGAGCGCTGGTTGCCGGTCGACCGGGTCGGCCTCTACGTGCCCGGTGGGCTGGCCATGTACCCGTCGACCGTGGTGATGAACGTGGTGCCCGCCCAGGCGGCCGGGGTGCGCTCGCTGGTGGTGGTCAGCCCGCCGCAGAAGGACAACGACGGCCTGCCGGACCCCCGGGTGCTCGCCGCCTGCGCGCTGCTCGGCGTCGACGAGGTGTACGCCGTGGGAGGCGCGCAGGCGGTGGCGATGCTGGCGTACGGCGCGGCGGTGGACCCGTCGGGTGACCTGCGCTGCGAGCCGGTCGACCTGGTCACCGGCCCCGGCAACATCTGGGTGACCGCCGCGAAGCGGCTGCTGCGCGGCGTGGTCGGCATCGATGCCGAGGCCGGCCCGACCGAGATCGCCATCCTGGCCGACGACACCGCCGACCCGTCGCACGTGGCCGCCGACCTGATCAGCCAGGCCGAACACGATCCGCTCGCTGCGAGCGTGCTGGTCACCCCGTCGGTGGCGCTGGTCGAGGCGGTCGAGCGGGAACTGGCCCGGCAGGTGCCGGCGACCAAGCACACCGAGCGGGTGACCACCGCGCTGACCGGCGAGCAGAGCGGCGTGGTCCTGGTGGACGACCTGGAGGCCGGGCTGCGGGTGGTCGACGCGTACGCCGCGGAGCACCTGGAGATCCAGACGGTCGACGCCCGGGAGTGGGCGCTGCGGGTCCGCAACGCCGGGGCGATCTTCGTGGGCGCCTGGTCGCCGGTGTCGCTCGGCGACTACTGCGCCGGCTCCAACCACGTCCTGCCCACCGGCGGCTGTGCCCGACACTCCTCCGGCCTGTCCGTGCAGTCGTTCCTGCGCGGTGTGCACCTGATCGAATACACCCAGGACGCGCTGCGTGAGGTGGCTCCGCACGTGGTCACCCTGGCGACCGTGGAGGACCTGCCCGCGCACGGCCAGGCCGTTCAGGCCCGCTTCCCGGGAGACACGGCGTGACCAGCCTGGACGACCTGCCGGTCCGCGACGACCTGCGCGGGCTGTCGCCGTACGGGGCGCCGCAGCTGGACGTGCCGGTGCGGCTGAACACCAACGAGAACTCCTATCCGCTGCCCGAGCCGGTGGTGGAGGCGATCGGCAAGGCGCTCGCGGCCGAGCTGCGCGAGCTGAACCGCTACCCGGACCGGGACGCGGTGGCCCTGCGCGCCGACCTGGCCGGGTACCTCGGGCACGGGCTCACCGTCGAGCAGGTGTGGGCGGCCAACGGTTCCAACGAGATCCAGCAGCAGCTGCTCCAGGCGTTCGGTGGTCCGGGGCGCAGTGCGCTCGGCTTCGTTCCGGCGTACTCGATGCACCCGCTGCTGGCCCTCGGCACCGGCACCCGGTGGGTGCCGGCCCGGCGCGGCGTCGACTTCGGGCTGACCGCCGACGAGGCGGTGGCCCAGGTCCGCGAGCACCGGCCCGACGTGGTCTTCCTCTGCTCGCCGAACAACCCGACCGGAACCGCCCTGGACCCGGCGGTGGTCGCCGCGGTGCTGGACGACGCGCCCGGCATGGTGGTGGTGGACGAGGCGTACGCCGAGTTCGCCCGACCCGGGACGGTCAGCGCCCTGGCCGTGCTGCCCGGTCATCCCCGGCTGGTGGTCACCCGGACGATGAGCAAGGCGTTCGGCTTCGCCGGTGGACGGCTCGGCTACCTGGCGGCCGACCCGGCGGTGGTGCAGGCGGTGCAGTTGGTCCGGCTGCCGTACCACCTCTCCGCGCTGACCCAGGCCGCCGCGCGCGCCGCGCTGGCCCACCGCGACACCCTGCTCGGTACGGTGAGCGCGATCATGGCGCAGCGGGACCGGATCGTGGCGACGCTGCGCGAGCGCGGGTTGCGGGTCGCCGACAGCGACGCCAACTTCGTGCTCTTCGAGGTGGGCGGGGACCAGGCCACCGCCTGGCGCACCCTGCTGGCGCACGGGGTGCTGGTCCGCGATGTCGGCCTGCCCGGCTGGCTGCGGGTCACCGCCGGCACCCCGGGCGAGACCGACGCCTTCCTCAGCGCCGTGGAGGCGCTGTGAGCCGGGCCTTCGAGCCCCGCAACCGCGAACGAGAGGTACTCAATGAGTAGGACCGCCCGGGTGGAGCGGATCACCAAGGAGACCAAGGTCCTCGTCGAGATCGACCTCGACGGCACCGGCGCCGCCGAGATCAGCACCGGCGTCGGCTTCTACGACCACATGCTGAACCAGATCGCCCGGCACGGCGGCTACGACCTGACCGTGCGGACCGTGGGCGACCTGGAGATCGACGCGCACCACACGATGGAGGACACCGCGCTGGCCCTGGGTGCGGCGTTCGACCAGGCGCTGGGCGACAAGGCCGGCATCCGGCGGTACGGCTCGGCGACGGTACCGATGGACGAGGTGCTGGTCCGGGCCGCGGTGGACCTGTCCGGCCGACCGTACGTGGTGCACGACGAGCCGGCGCTGGCCCCGTACATCGGGCCGGTCTACCCGACCAGCATGACCCGGCACATCTGGGAGTCGTTCGGCCAGGCGGCGCGGATCACGCTGCACGTCGACGTGCTGCGGGCGGCCCGGCCCGGTGGTCACCCGGATGCGCACCACGTGGTGGAGGCACAGTTCAAGGCCGTCTCCCGGGCGCTGCGTGAGGCCACCGCGATCGATCCCCGGGCGGCCGGCGCGATCCCCAGCACGAAGGGTGCTCTCTGATGGGCGCGGCGTTGCCGACGTTGTTGCTGATCCTGGCCGGGGTGCTGGTGGGCGGCGCCTGGTCGCTCTACCGCCAGGGTGCCTCGCGCGGCGCGATCGTAATCACCGCGCTGCTCGCGGTGCTCGCCACGGTCGGCGGGTTGCTGTGGCTGCTTCCGGGGGAGGGCGCGTGAGCGTGGCGGGGGTGGCGACATGAGCGACGTGGTGGTGCTCGACTACGGCTCGGGCAACCTGCGGTCGGCCGAGCGGGCGCTGGCCGCCGCGGGCGCGCGGGTGCGGGTGACCGACGACCTCGCCGCCGCGGCCGCCGCGGACGGTCTGGTGGTCCCCGGGGTGGGTGCCTTCGCCGCCTGCATGGCCGGGATCGAGGCGCTCGGCGCCGGCCCGGTGATCGCCGAGCGGGTGGCCGCCGGCCGGCCGGTGCTCGGCATCTGCGTGGGCATGCAGGTGCTCTTCGAGCACGGCGAGGAGCACGGGGTGGTGACCAAAGGTCTCGGGCTGCTGCCCGGCCCGGTGACCCGGCTGGCCGCCACCCGGTTGCCGCACATGGGCTGGAACACGGTCCGGGCACCCCGGGAGTCGGTGCTCTTCGCCGGCCTGCCGGAGCAGAGCCGGTTCTACTTCGTGCACTCGTACGCGATGGGTGAGCCGGCCGCGCTGGCTGCCGCCGGCGCGACGGTGACCACGGCGCACCACGACACCGACTTCGTCGCCGCGGTGGAGCACGGCCCGCTCTCGGCGGCCCAGTTCCATCCGGAGAAGTCCGCCGACACCGGTGCCGCGCTGCTGCGCAACTGGCTCGCTACCCTGCCCAGCGGTGACTGAGCGTCGTGGCCGCCGGGCGCCCGACCGGCAGGGGGCACGGTGAGCCGGGAACGGGCCCGCCGTCGGGCGGAACGCGAGGCGGAGCTGGCCCGGGAGCGTGCGGTGCGGCAGCGCCGGGTGGCCCGTCGGCAGCGCCGCCGGGCGCTGGTCCGTCGGTTGACACCGCAGGTACGTCGGCGTCGGTCGGGCCGGCTGGCCCGGTACACCCGGGGCGAGCGGGCGTCGATCGTGCTGCTCACCGGAGCGGCGCTGATTCTGATCTGGTCGTTCGTCGACGATCTGGCGCTGCGCCTCGCGCTGATCGTGCTGCTGCTGCTCGTACTGCCGGCGATCGTGGTGATCGCCCTGGACCGTCGTACCTGATTGAGGAGTAGACGTTGAGCCTCACCCTGTTACCCGCCGTGGACGTCGCCGACGGCCGGGCCGTCCGGCTCGTGCAGGGCGCCGTCGGTAGCGAGAGCATCTACGGTGACCCGTTGGACGCCGCGCTGGCCTGGCAGCGCGACGGCGCCGAGTGGATCCACCTGGTCGACCTCGACGCGGCGTTCGGCCGGGGCACCAACGCGCACCTGCTCGCCGAGGTGGTGCGCCAGCTCGACGTGAAGGTCGAGCTGTCCGGCGGCATCCGCGACGACGAGTCGCTGCGCGCCGCGCTGGGCACCGGGGCGGCCCGGGTGAACATCGGCACCGCGGCCCTGGAGGATCCGGTCTGGTGCGACCGGGTGGTCGGGGAGTACGGCGACCGCGTCGCCATCGGGCTGGACGTACGCGGTCGTACCCTCTCCGCGCGCGGCTGGACCCGCGATGGCGGCGACCTGTACGAGGTGCTGGAGCGCCTGGACAAGGCCGGGGCCAGCCGGTACGTGGTCACCGACATCACCAAGGACGGCACCATGCGCGGGCCGAACCTGGACCTGCTGCGGGAGGTGTGCGACCGCACCGACGCGCCGGTGATCGCCTCCGGCGGCGTGTCCACTCTGGACGACCTGCGGGCGCTGGCCACCCTGGAGTCGGTCGGGGTGGAGGGCGTGATCGCCGGCAAGGCGCTCTACGCGGGCGCCTTCACGGTGGCCGAGGCGCTGCGGACGTTGGCCGAGGCGTGACGGCCACCCGGCTCGGTTCGGGCGGCCCGTGGGAGCAGCGGTACGGCTACTCCCGGGTGGTCCGGGCCGGCGACCGCGCCTGGACGGCCGGCTGCACGGCGACGGTGGACGGCCGGGTGGTGCACGTCGGGGACCCGGCCGCGCAGACCGCGCAGGCGCTGCGGATCGGGCTGACCGCGCTGGCCGAGGTCGGTGCCGAGCCGGGCGACGTGGTCCGGACCCGGATGTACGTGACCGACCGGCGGCACGCCGACGAGGTGGGCCGGGCGCACAACGCGGTGTTCGGGGCGGTCCGCCCGGCGGCGACCCTGGTGGTGGTGGCCGGTCTGCTGGACCCGGAGCACCTGGTCGAGGTGGAGTTGGAGGCGTACCTCCCGGACCACTGAGCCGCTCGGCGGTTCCGGCGGGCCGCTGTACGGCCAGATAAGTTGTGCACAATTGAATTGTGGGCTACGGTTCAGCGGTGACCGATGACCTGGTGCTGCGCCGGCAGGTGTGCTTCGCGCTCTACGCCGCGTCGCGCGCGCTGACCGACGTCTACCGGCCGATCCTCGAAGAGCTCGGGCTGACCTACCCGCAGTACCTGGTGCTGCTGGTGCTCTGGGAGCGTCCGGACGACGCCCCCACGGTCTCCGAGCTGGGCGCTGAGTTGCGGCTCGACTCGGGCACGCTCTCCCCGTTGCTCAAGCGGCTTCAGGGGGCGGGTCTGGTGGTGCGGCAGCGGTCGGCGCGCGACGAGCGGCGGGTCGAGGTGGGCCTCACCGCGCAGGGTCGGGCGCTGCGGCAGCAGGTGGACGACGTGCCGCTGCGGATCGCCCGGGCCACCGGGCTGGGCACCGCCGAGCTGGTGGCGCTGCGCGACACGCTCACCCGGGTCACCGACACCATTCACCGACAGAAGGAGCTGTGACCATCATGCAGGTGCTCTACACCGCGTCCGCCACGGCCAGCGGCGACGGCCGGGACGGCCACGTCGAGACCTCCGACGGCACGTTCACCCTCGACCTGGCCGTGCCGAAGGAGATGGGTGGCGCCGGCGGCGGTGCCAACCCCGAGCAGCTCTTCGCCGCCGGCTACGCGGCCTGCTTCCACGGCGCGCTGCGGCTGGTCGCCCGTCGCGCCAAGGCCGACGTGACCGGCTCGGTCGTCGCCGCCGAGGTGGGCATCGGCCCGAACGGCAGCGGCGGGTTCGGGCTCACCGTGCAGCTCGTCGTCGACCTGCCCGCCGTCCCCCGGGACGCCGCCGAGGGGCTGGTCGAGCAGGCCCACCAGGTCTGCCCGTACTCGAACGCCACCCGGGGCAACATCGACGTCGCGCTGACCGTCCGGGAGACCCTGCCGGCGTGACGTCGCCGACCCAGGCCCCGCCCCCGGACGAGAGGACGACCCACCCCGTGACCAGCAACCGTGAGATCCATCTGGCCAGCCGCCCTTCGGGCTGGCCCGTCGAGGAGAACTTCCGGCTCGTCGAGACCGACGTCCCGACGCCCGGCCCGGGCCAGATCGTGGTCCGCAACCAGTACATGTCGGTCGACCCGTACATGCGGGGGCGGATGGACGACGTCAAGTCGTACGTGCCGCCGTACGCCCTCGACGCCCCGCTCGACGGCGGCGCGATCGGCGAGGTGGTGGCCAGCGAGGCTCCGGAGGTCGCCGTCGGCGACACCGTGCTGCACGGGCTGGGCTGGCGCGAGTACGCGCTGCTCGACGCCACCGGCGCCCGCAAGGTCGACCCGGCTCTCGCCCCGGCCAGCGCCTACCTGAGCGTGCTCGGCATGCCCGGGCTGACCGCGTACGCCGGGCTGCTGGAGGTGGCCGCGATGAAGCCCGGCGAGACGGTCTTCGTCTCCGCCGCGGCCGGCTCGGTGGGCAGCCTGGTCGGCCAGATCGCCAAGCTCAAGGGCGCCGGGCGGGTGATCGGCAGCGCCGGTTCGGCGGCGAAGGTCGAGCGGCTGCGGGCGCTGGGCTTCGACGCCGCCTTCGACTACCACGACGGCCCGGTCCGGGAGTCGTTGCGGGCGGCCGCCCCGGACGGCCTGGACGTCTACTTCGACAACGTCGGCGGTGATCATCTGGAGGCCGCGATCTCGGCGCTGAACGTGCACGGCCGGGTCGCGATCTGCGGCATGATCGCGCAGTACAACGCCACCGAGCCGCCGGCCGCGCCGCGCAACCTGTCGCTGGTCATCGGCAAGCGGCTCACCCTGCGGGGCTTCCTGGTCCGCGACCACAACAACGTGCGTGAGACGTTCGTCCGGGACGTCGCGGGCTGGCTGCGCGAGGGCAGGCTCTCCTACGACGAGACGGTCGTGGACGGCATCGAGAACGCCCCGGCGGCGTTCCTCGGCCTGCTGCGCGGCGAGAACCTGGGCAAGATGCTCGTCCGGGTGTGACCCCTGGACATCGTGCGCGGCGGTCGGCCCGGTCGGGTCGGCCGCCGCGTCACGTGCGGAGGATAGGCTGGCGACATGACGGTGGCGGTGCGGGTGATCCCCTGTCTGGACGTGGACGCGGGGCGGGTGGTCAAGGGGGTCAACTTCCTCGACCTGCGCGACGCCGGTGACCCGGTGGAGCTGGCCGCCGCCTACGACCGGGCCGGCGCGGACGAGCTGACCTTCCTCGACGTCACCGCGTCCTCCAGCGACCGGGGCACCATGCTCGACGTGGTCCGCCGCACCGCCGAGTCGGTGTTCATCCCGCTGACGGTCGGTGGCGGGATCCGGCAGGTCGCCGACGTGGACACCCTGCTGCGCGCCGGCGCGGACAAGGTCGGCGTGAACACCGCCGCGATCGCCCGGCCGGAGCTGATCGCCGAGATCGCCGACCGGTTCGGCCGGCAGGTGCTGGTGCTCTCCCTCGACGTGCGCCGGGCACCGACCGGCAGCACGCCCAGCGGCTTCGAGGTCACCACCCACGGCGGTCGGCGTGGCACCGGGATCGACGCGGTGGACTGGGCGCGGCGGGGCGCCGAGCTGGGTGCGGGGGAGATCCTGCTCAACTCGATGGACGCCGACGGCACCAAGGCGGGCTTCGACCTGGAGTTGATCCGCGCGGTCCGGGCGGTGGTGGACGTGCCCGTGGTGGCCAGCGGCGGCGCCGGCGAGGTGGCGCACTTTCCGCCGGCGATCGGCGCCGGAGCGGACGCGGTGCTGGCCGCCAGCGTCTTTCACTTCGGCGAGCTGACGGTGGGCGAGGTCAAGGACGCGCTGCGCCGCAGCGGTCACCCGGTGCGTTGAGCCCGGTCAGTGGCCGCCGGACTGACCCTCCGGCGAGCGCCGCGGCGTGGGGATCGAGCGGACCACGTACTCCTGGACGGCCGCCGCGTGGTCGGCCTCGTCCAGGCTCCAGTCGGCGCTGCCCGGCTCGTGCCGGCGGGTCAACACGCCCTGCACGGTGTCCACCATGGTCCCCACCCCGGCGCGCGGGCGGGTACGCCAGAGCCGTTCGCCGTCGGCGGTGATCCGGAACCAGCCGTCGGCGACGCTGACCAGCCCGGCGCCGACCAGCCGTCGGACGGCGGCCTCCACCTCGTGCCGTTGCGGAATCGTCTGGTTGAGGTGGTCGGCGGTGGAGAGCACGTCCGTCAGGCGGACCCCCTCCGGTCGACGGCTTGTGGCGGCCCGACGGTGCCGCCCGGCGCCGCTGGCGATCACCAGCGACACGAAGATCCAGGCGTCCGTCCAGCGCCATCCGTTCTCCCCCATGAAGAGATGATGACGGCGAGCGTCGCGGAAGGGAACACCCACCCACCATCCGGCCCGCGTCGACCGTCCCGGCATGGCGCTCGGGCGGACGGTCGGTACGCGCTCAGCCGGCCGGGGCCACCGGACCGACCGTCCCTGGCGCGGCTGCGGCGGGGTCCGGGTCGGGCGTGGCGGTGGCCGGGTCGGGCACCGCGAACATCGGGATGAAGAACTGCGCCAGCGGGCCGATGGCCAGCGCGTACGCGACCGTGCCCAGGCCGACCGTGCCGCCGAGCAGCCAGCCCAGCGCCAGCACGGTGACCTCGATGGCCGTCCGCACCAGCCGGATCGACCAGCCCGGCCGGCGGGCCACGAAGCCGGTCATCAGCCCGTCGCGCGGGCCGGGGCCCAGCCGCGCGCCGAGGTACAGGGCGGTGGCCGCTCCGTTGGCGACGATCCCGGTGACGAGCAGCGCGATCCGGACGCCGAGCGGGCCGCCGGCCGGCAGCAGGGCCAGCGTGGCGTCCACCACCAAGCCGATCACCACCACGTTGCTGACCGTGCCGATGCCGGGTCGCTGCCGCAGCGGGATCCAGAGCAGCAGCACCACGGCGCCGACCACGATGGTGGCCGTGCCGAAGGAGAGCCCGGTCCGTTCGGACAGCCCTTGGTGGAACACGTCCCACGGGTCGAGGCCCAGGTCGGAGCGCACCATGAGAGCCATGCTGACCCCGTAGAGGAGCAGGCCGATGTAGAGCTGACCCAACCGTCGCGCCGGCCGGTAACGCAGATTGCCAAGCAGTGCCATGCATGCCACCCTAGGGTCCAATCCTCCCGGAGGAAGAAGCCAATATCGGAGGAGTGGCATGACTGGTCAGGTGCGGGGAGCCCAATTGGCTCGTCTGCTCGGGCAGTGGCACGCCCTGCCGGGTCGCCGACGCAGCCCGGACTACGCCGCCCTGGCCAGTGCGGTGCGCGGGCTGCTCTCCGACGCCCGGTTGCCGCTGGGCGTCCGGCTGCCGGCCGAGCGGGAGTTGGCCGAGGCGCTGCGGATCAGCCGGACCACGGTCACCGCCGCGTACCGGGCACTGCGCGAGACCGGGCACCTGGCCAGTCGCCGTGGCGCCGGCAGCTGGACGATGCTGCCCGGCACCCACCGGGTGGCCAGCACCGGGCTGTGGACTCCCCTGGACGACCGGGAGATGATCGACCTCGGGGTGGCCGCGCTGGCCGCCCCGCCGCAGCTGCTCGGCGCCGCCCGGGCCGCCACCGAGGACCTGCCCCGCTACCTGGGCGGGGCCGGCTACCACCCGACCGGCATCATCGAGCTGCGCGAGGCGGTGGCCGACGGGTACGCCGCCCGAGGTCTGCCCACCTCGGCCGACCAGATCATGGTCACCAGCGGCACCCAGCACGCACTGGACCTGGTGCTGCGGCTGGCCCTGGCGCCCGGCGGAAACGTGCTGGTCGAGTCGCCGACCTATCCCAACGCGCTCGCCGCGCTGGCCGGCCGACGGGCCCGGATCACCACCCACGGCCTGTCCGTCGACGGCGGCGGCTGGGAACCGGACCTGCTGCTGGGCAGCCTCCGGCAGACCCGGCCCAAGCTGGCGTACCTGATTCCGGAGTTCCAGAACCCGACCGGGCACCTGATGCCGGCCACGCTGCGCGAACGGGTGGTGGCCGCCGCCCACGCCGTCGGCACCGACCTGATCATCGACGAGTCCTTCGTGGACCTGCCGTTGGACGGCACCGAGCTGCCACCGCCGGTCGCCGCGTACGACCGGCACAGCCGGGTGATCAGCATCGGTGGGATGAGCAAGCCGTACTGGGGTGGCCTGCGGATCGGCTGGGTGCGCGCCTCCGCGCCACAGGTGCAGCGGCTGGCCGCCGCACGGGTCGGCGTGGACATGGCCAGCCCGGTGCTCGACCAACTGGTCGCGGTGCACCTGCTCGCCGACGCGGCGGCCATCGTGGCGGACCGCCGCGCCCAGCTCGCCGCCCAGCGCGACGCGCTGCTCGGCGCGCTGGCGGACCGGCTGCCGGACTGGCGGGTCACGGTGCCCCGCGGTGGCGTGACGCTCTGGGCCGAGCTGGACGGCCCGGTCTCCAGCGCACTGGCCCGCGCGGCCGAGGAGGTCGGCGTCCGGCTGGCGCCCGGCCCCCGGTTCGGCCTGGACGGGACGCTGGAGCGTTTCCTGCGGCTGCCGTTCACCCTGCCCGCCGCCGACCTGGTGGAGGCGGTCGGGCGGATCGCGGCGGTCCGCTACGACCTGGACCGCACCGGCCCGCAGCGGTGGCGCGAGCCCACCGTCATCGCCTGAGCCCGACTGCCGCACCGACGCCCCCGCACGCCGGTGGCCCCGCACCCGATCGGGTACGGGGCCACCGACGGTCGACTCAGAGCTCGGCGAGGGTGCCGGCGTACATCTTGTCGATCTCGGCGGCGAAGTTGCTCTCCACGCCGCGCCGCTTGATCTTCAAGGAGGGGGTGATCTCGCCGTCCTCGATGGTGAGGTCGCGCGGCAGGATGGCCACCTTCTTGATGGTCTCCCAGCGGTTGAGCTTGGCGTTGAGCTGGGCGACGTAGTCCTCGACCATCGCCTTGGCCTCCGGGGAGGCGACGATGGCGGAGTAGTCGCGGCCCTCCAGCGGCCCGCCGGCGACCCAGCCCCGGATCGCGTCCGGGTCCAGCGTGACCAGCATCGTGCAGAAGTTGCGGGCCTGCCCCACCACGACCGCCTGCGAGGTGTACGGGCAGATCGCCTTGAACATCCCCTCGATGTGCGAGGGCGCGATGTACTTGCCGCCCGAGGTCTTGACCAGGTCCTTCTTGCGGTCGGTGATCCGCAGGTAGCCCTGCTCGTCGAGGCTGCCGATGTCACCGGTGCGGAAGAAGCCGTCCTCGGTGAACGCTGCGGCGGTCTCCTCCGGCAGGTTGTGGTAGCCGCGCATCACCGGCCGGCCCCGGACCAGGATCTCCCCGTCGGTGTCGATCCGGCACTCCAGATCGCCCATCGCCTGGCCCACCGTGCCGATCCGCAGCCCGGACGGCGGGTTGACGAAGTTGCCGGCGCTGGTCTCGGTCAGGCCGTAGCCCTCGGAGATCGGCAGGTTGGCGGCGGCGAAGAAGGTGGCGATCTCCGGGCTGAGCGGGGCGGCACCGGAGACCAGCACCCGCATCCGGCCGCCCAGGCGGGCCTGGAGCTTGCTGAACACCAGCTTCTCGGCCACCGTGTAGCGCAGCTTCAGCCCGGCCGGTACCGGCTTGCCGGCCTGCTCCAGGGCCACCTTCTCCTTGCCGACCCCGACGCCCCAGGCGAAGATCTTCGCCTTCGCGCCACCGGCGCCCTGTGCGGTGGTCACCGCCCGGTTATAGACCTTCTCGAACACCCGGGGAGCACCGCACATCAGCGTCGGCCGGATCACCGAGAGCAGGTCGACCAGCTTGTCCACCCGGCCGTCCACATAGGTGGGCAGGCCGACGTGGATGGCACCGCAGAGCAGCGTCTTGCCGAACGAGTGGGCCAGCGGCAGCCACAGGTACTGCAGGTCGTCGTCGCGCAGCAGCCCGACCTCGGCCTGCGCCACGGCCTCCCAGCACCAGCCGCCGTGCAGCAGCTCGACGCCCTTCGGTCGGCCCGTGGTGCCGGAGGTGTAGATCAGGGTGGCCAGGTGGTCCGGGCCGATGCCGGCCACCAGCATGTCGATCAGCTCGGGCTCGGCGGCCAGCGCGCGGTTGCCCCGCTCCTCCAGCTCGGCGAGGGTGAGCTGGGGGACCGTCGCGGACGCGTCGGCGGTGCCGTCGAGGAGCACCACGTGGGTCAGCGCGGGCAGGTCGGCACCAGCGATCTTGGCAGCCTGGGCCGGGTTCTCCGCGAACAGCACCTTCGAGGCCGAGTCGGCGATGATGTACGTCGCGTCCGCCGGCTCGGTGGTCGGGTAGACGGTGGTGGTCGACCCGCCGGCACACATGATGCCGAGGTCGGCGATCACCCAGTCCAGCCGGGTGTTGGCGAGGATCGCGACCGGGTCCTCCTGGCCGACGCCCAGGCCGTGCAGGCCGGCGGCGACCGCCTTGGCACGCTGACCGACCTGGTACCAGGTCAGCCACGCGGGCCCCGAGTCGTCGGGGGTCGGGGACGCGAACGCGTGCTGGTCGGGGGTGGCCGCCACGCGCTTGAGGAACATGTCCGGGATGGAACGGTACGGTACATCGAGAGCCATCGCTGTAGCCGCCTTCGGGGGTGGTGGCGTGACGGTCGTCACGTCATAGTGGTTACCGAAGAGTATTGCCTGCCACCGGCCATCGGCTAGTGCTGGTGATCGTCCGGCGGTCCCGTCTCACCAACCGGTACGGCTGGTCAGGCGTACCGGGCGGCCACCAGGGACCAGTCGTAGGTTGCCCGTACCCAGTTGCGCCGGGTGGCCAGCGCGGGGCGCAACCCCTCGTCCCCGCTCGCCAGCAAGGCGTTCTCGGCCGCCAGGTACGCGGCCAACCCCTGGTTGAACCGGTCCGCCGCCGCCCGCAGCGCACCCGCCTCGTCCGTGCCGGCCTCCTGAGCGATCACCGTCACGAGGTTGTGCGCGTCCGGGGCGACCCGGCTCTCCTTGCCGTACGAGAAGACGTCGTTGCACCAGCAGACCAGGTCCACCGCCAGCAGGTCCAGGGCCACCACCGCCGGATCGGCGCCCCGGGCCGGCCCGGGCGGCTCCTCGAACGCCAGGTCGGTCAGCGTGAGGCTGGGATGCACACCGCCGGTGTGCCGCCGCATCTGCACGTACTCCGCCACTTCCGGCACCCGACGGCGCTCCCGGTTGGTCGCCTCCCACAGCAGCGCCAGCAGGTACTCGCGTACCTGGCTGACGAACTGGAGCAGCAGCGCCGGCCGGCCCTGTGCCCGCGTCCGTCGGCACAGGTCGTGCAAGGCGTCGCCGAGCGGGCCGGAGCCGGACGGCGGTGGACCGTAGGGGTCACCGCACCGGTCCAGCACGTCGAGCAGGGCCCCGATCGCCGGTGCCAGTCGGCCCGGGTCGGCGCCCAGGCCGTCCTCGTCGCAGGCGTCGTCCATGACGAAGAGCCAGGAGATCAGGTCGGTGAGCAGCCGCAACCCGTCCACCGGCCCGTCCGGGTACGCCCGGCCGGCAAGGCCGGCCGCGTCCGCCCGTTTCAGCCGGTGGACACGATGTCCGGATTCGATCAGCCCGAACGCGCCCGCCCACTCAATGCTCTCGCTCGCTACCTGATCTGCGGCCTTATGTCGCCTCGCCGCAAAAGGAGGTTCCCGCAGCGCCGAGATCGCGAAACTCCGCATGTTCGCCCCCACTCACGCCGCCCCGGCGCGGAACGGCGCGGTGAAGCGTACGGGAGCAGGGATCGGCCCGTTTCGCTGGGTGTGTCGTTGCCCACAGGGGCTCTGTGACCGTTTCGGTGCAGACAGTTACATGCCCAGGCTGGCGTTCCGTAACTTCCGCGCAGCCGCCACCGGACCGTCCAACTGGACCCGGGCGACCCGCTGCCGGCCGGAGAGGAAGAGGACCAACTCGGCCGGGGCTCCGACCACCCGCAACGGCTCGCCGCCACGTCCGACCGAGATCTTCCCGTACCCGGGCGCCTTCACGTAGAGGTCCGCCGGGAAGCGACGCAGCGTCAGCCGGGCCATCGGGGCGGCCCGCTTCCAGAGCGCGGCCTGCAGGCCGGGCGGCAGGTCGCGCGGCTGCCACCCGGAGCTGGCCCGCCGCACGTCCTCGTGGTGGATGAAGAACTCCAGCGTGTTGGCCAGCTCGTCGGTCAGCGGGTTGCTGACCGGGCTCCACACCGGTGGCCGGCGCACCTGCGCCACCAGCTCCGGATAGGGCCGGTCGGCGAGCCGGCGGCGGACCCGTTCGGCGTACCCGCGCAGCGGCGCCACCATGATCCCGCCGGCCGCGTCCGGCCGGCGCTCGCGCAGCACCAGGTGCGCGGCGAGGTCGCGGGTGGCCCAGCCCTCGTTGATGGTCGGCGCGTCCGGCCCGAGGGCCAGGAGGAGATCGGCCAGCGCCTCGCGCTCGGCTCGGGCGTACCGCGGCATGGCCCGATCGTAGGCCCGCGCACCCACCGGCGCGCGGCGGCGAACGTCGGGGCGTCGGCGCTGTCCACCGCCGTTCGGTGGGTGACGGTCGCCATATCCGATCCGGGTCGGCGGTGCTGGCCCCGACCGGTAAGGATGAGGGAGATAATTGCGGCTTACGGCGGGGGAGAGCGTGGCGAGCAAGACAAGTCGGGATGTTCTCGGCCGAGGCCTGGGGGTCCTGAGGCAGGCGATCCGGGAGCAGCCACGGATCTTCGTGGTCGCCGTGGTCGGCAGCGTGCTGTTCGGCTCGATGGTCATCGTCAGCGCGTACGTGGTCGGCGCGGTCGTCGGCGACGTGGTGGTGCCGGCCATCGGCCGGGGCGAGGTGGCCACCGGCACCCTGGCGCTGGCCGCGGCCGCGCTGTTCGGCATCAGCGTGCTGCGGGTGGTGGGCATCTTCGGCCGCCGGCTCGGCGCCGGCTACATGCAGTACCGCCTCCAGGCCGCCTACCGACGCCGGGTCACCCGCCGTTACCTGGACCTGCCGCTGTCCTGGCACCACCGCAACGCCACCGGCACCCTGTTGTCCAACGCCAACTCGGACGTGGAGGCTGCCTGGTACCCGATCGCGCCGCTGCCCTTCGCGGTCGGCACGTTGGTGATGCTGGTCGGCGCGATCGTCTCGCTGTTCGTCACCGACTGGGCGTTGGCCCTGGTGGGCCTCGCCGTCTTCCCCGCGCTGTTCGCGCTCAACGTGGTCTACTCGCGCCGGATGGCGCCCCGGCAGGCTCGGGCCCAGCGGCTGCGCGCCGAGGTCAGCGGGATCGCCCACGAGAGCTTCGACGGTGCCCTGGTGGTCAAGACGATGGGCCGCGAGGCGCAGGAGACCGCCCGGTTCGCCGGTCGCGCCGGTGAGCTGCGGGACGCGCTGATCTCGGTCGGCCGGCTGCGCGGCGTCTTCGACCCGTTGCTGGAGACACTGCCCAGCCTCGGCACCCTGGCCGTGCTGGTGGTCGGGGCGTACCGGCTGCGCCAGGGCGCGGTCAGCGTCACCGAGCTGGTCAGTGTGGCCTTCCTCTTCACCGTGCTGGCCTTCCCGGTACGGGCCATCGGCTGGGTGCTGGCCGAGTTGCCGCGCAGCGTCGCCGGCTGGGACCGGCTCCGCCGGGTGCTCGACGCCACCGGCGAGATGCCGTACGGGCAGCGGGTGCTCGACGCGGCCACGTCCGGTCCGGCCACGCTCGCCTTCGCCGACGTGCACTTCTCCTACCCGCCGGCCGAGGAGCACCAGCCCGGCGCGCAGGTGCTCGGTGAGGTCGGCTTCACCGTGCCGGCCGGCCGGACGGTGGCACTGGTCGGGCCGACCGGCGCCGGCAAGTCCACCATCGCCTCGCTGGCGGTACGTCTGGTCGACCCGGACAGTGGGGCCGTCGCGCTGGACGGGGTGGACGTGCGCGAGCTGACCGCCGCGTCGCTGGCCGGCACGGTGGCCCTGGTCGCCCAGGTGCCGTTCGTCTTCGACGACACGGTCCGGGCCAACATCGCCCTGGACCGGCCGGGCATCGACGACGAGGCGGTCTGGGCGGCGCTGCGGCTGGCCGAGGCGGACGGGTTCGTCTCGGCGCTCCCGGACGGGCTGGACACCATGGTCGGCGAGCGGGGCACCTCGCTCTCCGGCGGGCAGCGGCAACGGCTGACGCTGGCCCGCGCGCTGGCCGGCCGGCCGCGCCTGCTGGTGCTCGACGACGCGACCAGCGCGGTGGACCCCCGGGTGGAGGCGGCCATCCTGGCCGGGCTGCGCTCGTCGGCGGCCGAGCCGGGGGTGCCGGCCGCGTCGATCCTGGTGGTCGCGTACCGCCGGGCCACCATCGCGCTGGCCGACGAGGTCATCTATGTGGAGCAGGGGCGCGTGGTCGCCCGGGGTACGCACACCGAGCTGCTGGCCACCGTGCCGGGCTACGCCGACCTGGTCACCGCCTACGAGCAGGCCGAGGTCGACCGCGCGCAGGAGCGCCCCTACGAGGACGAGGTCGCGCCGCTGCCCTCGGGCCTGGAAATCGAGGTGGACCGGTGAGCGCGAGGAGTGCAGCGAAGCGGAGCCCCGCAGTCGCGAACGAAAGGCGGGCCCGGTGAGCGCGAGGAGTGCAGCGAAGCGGAGCCCCGCAGTCGCGAACGAAAGGCGGGCCCGGTGAGTACGGACAAGCAGAAGGAGACGGCCGAGACGACCTGGCGGACGCTGCGCCGGGGGTTGGCGCTCTCGCCGGAGCTGCGGATCGGGCTGGCCGGCACGCTGGGCCTGGCGCTGGTCTACATGGTCGGCCGGGTGGCCGTGCCGGTCGCCGTGCAGCAGGGCATCGACCGCGGCATCGTCGGCGGTCTGGATCTGAACGTGGTCTGGTCGGTGGTGGCGATCACCGCGGCGATCCTCACGGTCACCACGCTCTGCGGCTACCTGATGATGCGCCGACTGTTCACGGTCAGCGAGACGGCGCTGGCCAACGTGCGGACCAGGGCGTTCCGGCACGTGCACGACCTGTCGATGCTGCACCAGCAGTCGGAGCGGCGTGGCTCGCTGGTCTCCCGGGTGACCAGCGACGTCGACCAGATCACCCAGTTCCTCCAGTGGGGCGGGGTGATCCTGCTGGTCAACCTGGGCCAGTTGGTGGTCACCACGGCCGTCATGTTGGCGTACTCCTGGCAGTTGACCCTGGTCGTGTTGGCCGCGTTCCTGCCGGCGGTGCTGGTGATCCGGCGGTTGCAACGTCGCCTCGGCGCGGCGTACGCGACGGTGCGCCAGCGCACCGGCACGCTGCTCGGCGCGATCGGCGAGAGCGTGGTGGGTGCGCCGGTGATCCGGGCGTACGGCATCGCGGGGCGCACCGCGCGGCGGCTGGACGACGCCATCGACAACCAGCGGCTGGCGCAGCAGCGGGCGATCCGGATCAGCATCGTGGGCAGCTCGGTCGGCGAGTTGGCCGCCGGGTTGGCGCTGGCCGGCGTGGTGGTGCTCGGGGTGACCCTGGGGGTCGACGGCACGCTGTCGATCGGCCAGCTGACCGCGTTCCTGTTCCTGGTGACGCTCTTCATCCAGCCGGTGCAGATCGCCACCGAGGTGCTCAACGAGGCGCAGAACGCGATCGCCGGCTGGCGTCGGGTGCTGGACGTGCTGGACGTCGCCCCGGACGTGGCCGACCCGGGTGAGCAGGGGCGGGAGCTGCCGGGTGGTCCGTTGGACATCCGGTTCGCCGGGGTGCGGTTCGCGTACCCGGGTGGTCCGCCGGTGCTGCACGACATCGACCTGGACATCCCGGCGAAGAGCCGGGTGGCGGTGGTCGGCGAGACGGGCAGCGGCAAGACCACCTTCGCCAAGCTGCTCACCCGACTGATGGACCCGTCGGCGGGCGCGGTGCTGCTGTCCGGCGTACCGCTGGCGGAGGTCCGGTTCGACTCGCTGCGCTCCCGGGTGGTGATGGTGCCGCAGGACGGGTTCCTCTTCGACGCGACGGTGGGGGACAACGTCCGGTTCGCGCGCCCGGACCTGACCGACGAGCAGCTCACCGCGGCCTTCGTCGAGCTGGGTCTGGCGGATTGGCTGGACGGCCTGCCGGCGGGTCTGGACACGCCGGTCGGTGAGCGCGGTGAGGCGCTCAGCGTCGGTGAGCGGCAGTTGGTCGCGCTGGCTCGGGCGTACGTGGCCGACCCGGACCTGCTGGTGCTGGACGAGGCGACCAGTGCCGTGGACCCGGCGACCGAGGTGCGGTTGCAGCGGACCCTGGACGCGGTCACCCGGGGACGGACCACGCTGGCCATCGCCCACCGGCTCTCCACCGCGCAGGCTGCCGACGAGGTGATCGTGGTGGACCGGGGGCGGGTCGTGCAGCGTGGCTCGCACGACGAGCTGGTTCGCGACGCGGACTCGGTGTACGGCCTGCTGTACGCCTCCTGGTTGGAGCAGACCCGGTGACTCCAGCTGTGCCGGGAGGTGGACGCGGCCGGGCTGGGTGCTCTACGCTCCGGGTTAGGTAAGCCTAACCTCTTGAGGAGGTCGTGCCCATGCGGCCCAGCCCCGCCGAGATCGTTCGTACCCTCGTCGCCGGCCGGCTGCCCGGTCTCGTCCACCTGGCTCATCGGCCGGGCCCGCACCACGCCCGGCACGTGACCGACCCGGACGGGCGGGTGCTGCTGCTGGTCCCGGTGGCCAGCCACCTGGCCGCCGCGCTGCAGCCGGCCAGTGGCGCCGCCGACGTCGCTGTGGTGCTCGACGTACTCGACCTGCCGCCCGCCGCCGGCGCGCCCAGCCTGGGCCGGGCCTGGGTCTCCGGCTGGGCGGCCGAGTTGCACGGCGCCGAGGCCCGTGGCGCGGCGGTGGACTTCGCCACCGTGGAGCCGACGGGTGACCTACTCGACCTGGGCACCCGGTTCCGGCTGTTCCGCTTCGAGGTGGTCGAGGTCCGTTGGGAGCGGGCCGGCGCCGTGCATCGGATCGACCCGGGAGAGTACGCCGAGGCCGAGCCGGACCCGGTGCACCCGGCCGAGGCGCGGCTGCTCGCCGACCTCGCCGAGCACGACCCCGCCGAGGTGACCGACTACCTGCGCCGGCAGCTCGGGTTGACCGAGCAGACCCCGGACGGGCCGCCCCGAGTGGTGCGCATCGACCGTCACGGCCTGGTGGTCGTCCTCGGTCGCCCCGGCGCCCGGCGCCGAATCCGGCTGGCCTTCCCACACCCGCTGGCCGACCCAGCCGACCTGACCCGCCTGCTCACCCCGTCCCGCCACCCAGCCAGCGTCCCCCCACCCCGCTAACCCGCACCCCACCTCGCGCCGCGCTTCGCGCCCCTCGCGCCGCGCCCCTCGCGCCGCGCCCCTCGCGCCGCGCCCCTCGCGCCGCGCGCCGCGCGCCGTGCTCCGCGCCCCTCGCGCTGTGCTCCGCCCCCCGCCGCGTCGATCTAGGGCATATCGCTGCTTGTTGATCTCCATCCGCAGCGATATGCCCTAGATCGACGCGGCGGGGCGTGCGGGGCGTGCGGGGCGTGCGGGGCGTGTTGCGGCGGCGCGTGCCGGCGTAGCGTCCTGGCCCCCCGCCGCGTCGATCTAGGGAAAATCGCTGCTTGTTGATCTCCATCCGCAGCGATATGCCCTAGATCGACGCGGCGGAGCGGGGCGGCGCGGCGCGCCGGCGCGGCGGGGCGCGGCGGGGCGGGGCGGGGCGGGGCGTGCCGTGGCGGGGTGTGCCGTGGGGGCTTGGTGTGGGATGGGGTGGGGGTTTTAGGTTGGTAGGGGGCCCGTTAGGTAGCGCTGGATGGTGGGGCCGATCGCGGCGACCAGGACCTCCGGGTCGGCGGAGGCGACTGGTTCCAGGCGTACCACGTGTCGCATCATGGCCAGCCCGATCATCTGGGTGGCCACCAGTGATCCGCGCAGCGGCAGTTGGCCGGGATCGACGTCGAGGTTTTCGAGCACCCGGCGCAGCACCTGCGTGGTGACGAACTCGCGCAGCAGCCGAGCGGTCCACTCGTTGGACACCGCCGAGCGCAGCAGTGCCTGCGCGGCCGCCCCGGCCGGCGAGTCCCAGACGGCGAGGAAGGCGCGTACCAGCCGTTCGCCGGTGCCGTCCGGGTCGCCCAGGAGCACCTTCGGCACCATCTCGCCCGGGTCGATCGGCGCGTTCATCGCGGCGAGGAAGAGTTGGTCCTTGCTGCCGAAGTAGTGGTGCACCAGCGCCGGGTCGACCCCGGCGGTGGCGGCGATGGCGCGGATCGAGGCGGCGTCGAAGCCGCGCTCGGCGAACGCCGTACGCGCAGCATCGAGGATCGCCTCCCGGGTGTCCGGGTTGCCGGGTCGCCGGCCCGTCCGCCGCGTCATCGCCGCCCTTCGTCCGTCCACCGTGGCCCGGTCGGCCCGGGCGCCACGGTCAGCCGCTGCGCCGACGCAGGGTGGCCGCCGCGAGCACCAGCGCCAGCACCACGGCACCGATCACCACCGCCACGTCCCGCCACATCCGGCCGGTCGGTTCGGCGTGGGCGCCGACCTCCTGCAACGCCTCGATGGCGTACGACAGGGGGAACGCGTCGCTGAGCGCCTGGAGCCAGCCGGCCATCTGGTCGCGGGCCACGAACAGGCCACAGAGCAGCAGTTGCGGGACCACCACGACCGGCAGGAACTGTACTGCCTGGAACTCGGTGCGGGCGAAGGCGCTGCAGAACAGGCCGAGGGCGACGCCGAGCACCGCGTCGATCACCGCGATGCCGATCACCAGCCCGCTGCTGCCGACGGTGGACAGGTCAAAGATCCAGTACGCGACACCGGCGGCGACCGCGGCCTGCACGGCGGCGGCCAGCCCGAACGCGATTCCGTAGCCGAAGAGCAGGTCGAGCTTGCCCAGCGGGGTGGTGAGCAGCCGTTCCAGGGTGCCGGAGGTGCGCTCGCGGAGCATCGCGATGCTGGTCACCAGGAACATGATCACGAAGGGGAAGATGCCGAGCATCACCAGCGCGATCCGGTCGAACGTCGACGGCTGGCCCGGCGGGGTCGGCTGGTCGGCGTACATGAAGTAGACCAGGGTCAGCAGGGCGGCCGGCACCACGACCAGCAGCGCGATGGTGCGCCGGTCGTGCCGGAGTTGGCGCAGGATGCGGCCCGTGGTGGCCGCCAGGATCCGCGGGTTCACGCCGAGGCCTCCCGTCCGGCCGTCACGTCGACGTCGGTGGGACCCGCCTCGCCGGCCCGGATGAGTCGCAGGAACGCCTCGTCGAGGTCGTCCACGCCGGCGGCCGCGCGGATCGCGGCCGGACTGTCGTCGGCGATCAACCGCCCCTCCCGGATGAGCAGCAGCCGGTCGCAGCGGGCCGCCTCGTCCATCACATGGCTGGACACCAGCAGCGTGGTGCCGGCGGCGGCCATCGCGTGGAAGCGGGCCCACAGGTCGGCCCGCAGCACCGGGTCCTGACCGACCGTCGGCTCGTCGAGGATGACCAGCTCCGGCTCACCGACCAGGGCGCAGGCCAGGGACGCCCGGCTGCGCTGGCCGCCGGAGAGGGTGGCGACCAGTTGGCCGGCCGCCGAGGCCAGTCCGACGTCGGTGACCGCCTGGTCGGCCTCGGCGCGACCGCGCCCGTACAGGGCCGCGAAGTACCGGGCGTTCTCCCGCACGGTCAGGTCGGCGTAGACGCTCGGCGCCTGGGTCAGGTAGCCCACCTGGTGGCGCAGCGCGGGCGAGCCGGCCGGTTGACCCAGCACGGTGACCGTGCCGCCGGTGACCACCTGCACACCGACCACCGCGCGCATGAACGTCGTCTTGCCGCTGCCACTGGGACCGAGCAGCCCGGTGACCGCACCGCGCGGGACGGTGCAGCTGATGCCGTGCAGCACCCGCCGCCCGCCCCGGTCGACGACCAGGTCGCGGACGGCTATCGCGTCGTCCATCACACACCTCCAGAGAAACTCATCATCCGTTGAACTCAACGCTAGATGAGATACCCGCCTCGGCGCAACGGTTGACTTCGAGCACCCTCGAACTGGAAGCCTGGACGCGTGAACGTCAGCACCAGAGAGATGACCATCACTGTCGGTGAGGCCGCCGAGCGGGTCGGCCTGACCACCTACACGCTGCGCTGGTACGAGCAGGAGGGTCTGGTCGCCCCGGTGGGGCGCGACTCCGCCGGCCGTCGGCGCTACACCGCCGGCGACGTCGACTGGCTGTTCCTGCTCACCCGGCTGCGCCGCACCGGAATGCCGGTACGGGACATGCGCCGCTACGCGGAGCTGGCCCGGCAGGGCGATCGCACCCTCGGTGCCCGACGGGCGCTGTTCGAGGCGCACCGGGCACGGGTGCTGAGCCGGATCGCCGATCTGGAGGAGGACCTCACCGTGCTCAACCGCAAGATCGACGCCTACCGGCGCGCCGAGGGGGAGTGCGGCTGACCGCCGTGGCGAAAGGTACCCCGAGGCAGCAATGAGATTCCTCGGGCAGTAGCCTCCGGACCGGACACCGCGTCCGGCAACGGGCATTGCGCACTCATCGGACGTACGGCACGATGGCGCGGTGGGTCACGCTCCGCTACCGGACAGTGGGTTTCTCGACGACTGGGCCGCGCGGTTGCGACAGGCCGCCGAGCGGCCGGTCGTCGGCATCCTGCTGCGCGGCAGCCACGCCCGACGGGCCGCCACCGCGCACAGCGACGTCGACCTCGACGTGCTCGTCGGCGGCGCGCCGTACGCCGCCCGCCGGGCTTATCTGGCCGAGTCCGAGGGCCGGCTCACCCACGTCTCGGTGGCCGCCCGGGACGTCCGCTCCTGGGTGCACCGCCTCGGCGAGCCGGCCGACTGGGCGTTCGGGCTGCCGGTCACCGCGCCGGTACGGCTGCTCTGGGCCGACCCGCACTGGCGGCGTCGGATCGACCTGCCGGTGCTCTGCCAGCCCGCCGAACCGCCCCGGTTGGAGGAGCTGATCGCCACGCTGGGTAAGGCCGCCGGCGCTCGGGCCGTCGACGACCACCTCGGCGTCCGGCTCGCCGTGGCCGACCTGGCCCGGCTCTGCCCGTCGGTGCTGCGCCCGGCCAACCCGTCGGTACGGGTGTTCTCCCGTCGGGCGGCCTTCGCGGCGGCCCTGGAGCTGCCGGTCGCCCCGCCCGGCTACCGGGAGGACATGCTGCTCTGCCTCGGGCTGCGTCCGGGCGCGACCGGGCAGCTCTGGGCCGCCGCCGTGCGGCTGGTCGCCGGCACGTTGCCGCTGATCCGCCCGTACGCCGTCCAGATCGCCGAGGTGGCCGGCACGGACCTCGCCGACGCGCTGGTCGACGGGCGGCTCGACCGTTACGTGGCCCAGTTGGCCCGGCCCGAGAGCGGTCCACCGCGACCTCGGCGGGAGCCCTCGCCGGTGCCCGCGCCGCGTGCCGGACAATGGGTCACTGTGCCCGTACCTGACGCGCCGGTGACCGGCGTCCCCAGCGATCCGACCGGTTCGGCGGCGTCCGTGCCGGCCCGCCCGTCCCGGCTCGACCCGGCCATCGCGGCCCAGCTGCGTCGCACCGCCGACGGCCTGGTCGCCGCCGTGGTCCGCGCGCACGACTCCGGCGAGGTCCTGATGGTCGCCTGGATGGACGACGAGGCGCTGCACCGCACCCTCACCACCGGCCGGGCGACCTACTGGTCGCGCAGCCGGCGCGAGTACTGGGTCAAGGGCGCCACCTCCGGGCACCACCAGTACGTCCGCTCGGTCGCGCTGGACTGCGACGGGGACGCGCTGCTGGTCAGCGTGGAGCAGGTCGGCGCCGCCTGCCACACCGGGCACCGGACCTGCTTCCACACCGAGCTGCCGGTCACCGGGACGGGGGCTTCCGCATGACCGACGGCGCGGTGAGCCCCGATCCGGCCACCTTCACCGAGCTGGCCGCCCGCTGGCGGGTCGTACCGGTCACCCGGCGGCTGCTGGCCGACGCGGAGACCCCGGTCGGGGTCTACCGCAAGCTGGCCGGGGGGCCCGGCACGTTCCTGCTGGAATCGGCCGAACAGGGCGTCGGCTCGGCCGGCATGGCCTGGTCCCGCTACTCGTTCATCGGGGTCCGCAGCAGCGCCACCCTGGTCGAGCGGGACGGCGAGGCGACGTGGCTCGGCCAGCCGCCGGCCGGGCTACCCACCGGCGGTGACCCGGTGCGGGTGCTGCGGGAGACCGTCGCGGCGCTGGCCGGTCCGGTCAACGACCCGTCCAGCGGGCTGCCGCCGCTGACCGGGGGCATGGTCGGCTACCTCGGCTACGACCTGGTGCGCCGCTTCGAGCGGCTGCCCGAGCTGACCGAGGCCGACCTGGGCGTGCCGGAGCTGGGCATGATGCTCGCCACCGACCTGGTGGTGCTCGACCACTACGACGGTTCGGCGATCCTGGTCGCCAACGCGGTGCTGCCGCCGCTGGACGCCCCGGACCGCGTCGCGCAGGTCGCCGCCGCGTACCACCACGCGGTGGGCCGACTGGACGCGATGACCACCGCGCTGTCCCGGCCCATCCCGCCAATGATCTCCACCGTCGAGCGTCCGCCGGCCGGCGAGGTGCTCTGCCGTACGCCTGAGGGCGGCTACCCGAAGGCGGTGGAGGCGGCCAAGGAGGCGATCCGGGCCGGCGAGTGCTTCCAGATCGTGCTCAGCCAGCGCTTCGAGCGATCCACGCACGCCGATCCGCTGGACGTCTACCGGGTGCTGCGCACCAGCAACCCCAGCCCGTACATGTACCTGCTGCGTTTCGACGGGTTCGACATCGTCGGTTCGTCCCCGGAGGCGCATCTGAAGGTCACCGGCGGCGCGGACGGCCGTCGCCGAGCGTTGCTGCACCCGATCGCCGGCACCCGGCCCCGAGGCGCCACCGCGGCCGCCGACGCCGGGCTCGCCGCCGAGTTGCTCGCCGACCCGAAGGAACGGGCCGAGCACGTGATGCTGGTCGACCTGGGCCGCAACGACCTGGGCCGGGTCTGCCAGCCGGGCAGCGTGGAGGTGCCCGAGTTCGCCACCATCGAGCGGTACAGCCACGTGATGCACATCGTCTCCACCGTCACCGGCACACTGCGTGACGACCAGACCGCCTTCGACGCGCTCGCCGCGACCTTCCCGGCCGGCACGCTCTCCGGTGCGCCCAAGGTGCGGGCCATGGAGATCATCGAGGAGTTGGAGCCGGTCCGTCGCGGCATCTACGGCGGCACGGTCGGGTACTTCGGATTCGGCGGCGACCTGGACATGGCGATCGCCATCCGGACCGCCCTGATCCGTGACGGTCGCGCCTACGTGCAGGCCGGCGCGGGGGTGGTCGCCGACTCGGACCCGGCCGCCGAGGACCAGGAGACCCGCAACAAGGCCGCCGCAGTGCTGGCCGCGATCGCGGCCGCCGAGACGTTGCGGCCGGCCCGATGAGCGCGACGTCGGGCGCTCGGGACACGACCGGGCGGCGTCAGCTGACGTACGCCGTCCTGCTCTGTCTGGCCGGCGCGGGCCTGGCGCTCTGGGCGGCGACCCGGGGCTGGACGGTCGAGGTGACCGTGCGCCCGGCGCCGTTGCCGCCGGTGCGCGACGCCCGCACGGGTGCCGCCCTGCTGCCCTGGCTTCCGGCGCTGGCCCTGGTCACTCTGGCCGGTGGCGGCGCGGTGCTGGCCACCCGGGGTCGGCTGCGGCAGGTGCTCGGTGTGCTGCTCGGCGCGCTCGGCCTGGCGGTGGCGGCCGGCGGCGGGTACGGGCTGGTCGCCGGCTTCGACGGCGCGGTGAGCCGGCAGTGGCCGGCGTTCTGCCTGCTCGGCGGCCTGCTGGCCGCGGTCGGCGGTGGATGGACCGCGCTGTGCGGTGGCGGCTGGCCGACGATGGGTGCCCGGTACGAGCGCCCGGCGCGGACCACTCCGCAGAGCGCGCGAACGGCGGAGGGTGGCCCGGCCGCTCCGCTGGCCGGGCGGCGGACCACCGAGGCGTGGGACGCGCTGGACCGGGGCGAGGACCCGACCGCCGGCTGACCCGACCGCCGGCTGTCAGACGAGCGCCGGCGGTCAGCCGACCGGCTGGTGCTCCCGCTGCTGCCGGTGGGCGGCGGCGCGGGCGGCGGTCAGCTCGGCCACCACGCGGTTCAGCTCGTCGCGTCGGTCGGCGCGGGCCCGGTCGGCGCAGACCGCCGCCCAGGCGTTGCCGCGCGCCGTCCGCATCCGGCCCTCGCCGACCACGGCACGCTCCAGCGTGTGTACGACACCGACGGCGAGCGACGCCACGGTCCGCGAGATGGTGGTCAGCCCGATGCTCGGGGTCGGCTCGGCAATGCTCATGGTCACCTCGCACGAGAAGTTGGCGACGGTCGGCAGGCGCGCCATCGAGTCTGCCTGAGGACGATGCTGACCGGCTGACGTTTCGCCGGAGTGACCGCCCGGTCAACTGTCCCGCCCGGCCTGCGGCCTGGGGAGAGCCGTTCGGCCTTGAGCTTGCTCACAACATCGACCGGCGTCGCTGTCGACGGGCGGCGGGGCTGCGTGGGTGGCATGATCGATGGATCGGCCCGGTTTCGACGGGGGTCAGCCGGCCCTCATCGCGTGACGGCGGTCGATATCGGAGGTGGCGCAGCGTGACATCCCGTTCACGGCAAGTCGGCCATTATGCCGCAGCCCTTTTGGTGAGCAGCGCCATACCCCCGGCATCTGGCGCCGACCGGTTGCCCCTAGCATCGGCCCATGACACCCGGAGAGGGGAGTCCGTTGGTGACTGCTGAGCATGCGCACGCGGAGGGGGACGAGGCCGGTCCGGCGGCGTCCGTAAGCGTGCTCGACGAGATTCTGGCCGGCGTGCGCGAGGATGTCGCCCGGCGCCAGGAGCAGGTTCCGCTGGAGCGGATCCGTGAACTGGCCGCGGCCGCGCCGCCGCCGCTGGACGCGTACGCGGCGCTGCGCAAGCCCGGCGTGGCGGTGATCGCGGAGGTGAAGCGGTCCTCGCCGTCGAAGGGGCGGCTGGCCGAGATCGCCGACCCGGCCGACCTCGCCGTCGACTACGCGGCCGGTGGCGCGCGGGCGATCAGCGTACTCACCGAGGGGCGCTGGTTCGGCGGCTCGCTGGACGACCTGGCGGCCGTCCGGGCCGCGGTGACCGTCCCGGTGCTGCGCAAGGACTTCGTGGTCTCCAGCTACCAGATCCACGAGGCGCGTGCGCACGGCGCCGACCTGGTGCTGCTGATCGTCGCCGCGCTGGAGCAGAACGTGCTGATGGGTCTGCTCGAGCGGATCGAGTCGCTGGGCATGACCGCGCTCGTCGAGGTGCACGACGAGGAGGAGGCCGACCGCGCTCTGGAGGCCGGCGCGCAGGTGATCGGGGTCAACGCCCGTGACCTGCGTACCCTGGAGGTGGACCGGTCGGTGTTCGAGCGGATCGCGCCCGGCCTGCCCAGCAGCGTCGTCAAGATCGCGGAATCAGGCGTCCGCGGTCCGCACGACCTGATCCGGTACGCCTCCGCGGGCGCCGACGCGGTCCTCGTGGGCGAGGGCCTGGTCACCCAGAAGAGCCCCCGCGAGGCGGTGGCCGAACTGGTCAACGCCGGCAACCACCCGGCAACGCCCCGGCCGGTGCGCTGACCGCACCGGTGTGACGTCCCACCGAGAGGATTCCCGATGAGCGCCGACGCGCTGGCCCCGGTGGCCGGCCCGCAGCCCGACTCCACCGGTCACTTCGGTCGCTTCGGCGGTCGGTTCGTGCCCGAGGCCCTGGTGGCCGCGCTGGACGAGCTCGACGGGGCGTGGCGTACGGCGATGACGGACGAGTCCTTCCGGGCCGAGTTCGGTGCGCTGCTGCGGGACTACGCGGGCACGCCGTCGCTGCTCTACGAGGCCCGGCGCTTCTCCGCGAAGGTCGGCGCGCGAGTGCTGCTCAAGCGCGAGGACCTCAACCACACCGGCGCGCACAAGGTGCGCAACGTGCTCGGCCAGGCGCTGCTCACCAAGCGGATGGGCAAGACCCGGGTGATCGCGGAGACCGGGGCGGGCCAGCACGGCGTGGCCACCGCGACTGCGGCGGCCCTGTTCGACCTGGAGTGCGTGGTCTACATGGGCCAGGTCGACACCGAGCGGCAGGCGCTCAACGTGGCCCGGATGCGGATGCTCGGCGCCACCGTCGTTCCGGTCACCACCGGCTCGCGCACCCTCAAGGACGCGATGAACGAGGCGATGCGCGACTGGGTGGCCAACGTCGACGCGACGCACTACCTGATCGGCACGGCCGCCGGGCCGCACCCGTTCCCGGCGATGGTCCGTGACTTCGTCCGTGGCATCGGTGACGAGGCTCGCCAGCAGTGCCTCGACCTCACCGGCGGGCTGCCGGACGCGGTCACCGCCTGCGTCGGCGGCGGCTCCAACGCGCTGGGCATCTTCCACGCCTTCGTGGGCGACGAGGACGTGCGGCTGTACGGCTTCGAGGCCGGCGGCGACGGCGTGACCACCGACCGGCACGCGGCCAGCATCACCGGTGGGTCGGCCGGCGTGCTGCACGGTGCCCGTACCTACGTGCTGCAGGACGCCGACGGGCAGACGTTGGAGTCGCACTCGATCTCCGCCGGTCTGGACTACCCGGGCGTCGGCCCCGAGCACGCCTGGCTGCACGACACCGGTCGGGCCAACTACCTGCCGGTCACCGACGACGAGGCGATGGCGGCGTTCGAGCTGCTCTGCCGTACCGAGGGGATCATCCCGGCGATCGAGAGCGCCCACGCGCTCGCCGGCACCCTCGCGCTGGCCCCGAAGCTCGCCGCCGAGCTGGGCCGGGAGCCCACCATCGTGGTCAACCTCTCGGGTCGGGGCGACAAGGACGTGCACACCGCCGGCGACTACTTCGGCATCCTCGACAAGGAGCGGTGAGATGAGCCGGATCGGGGTGGCCTTCGACAAGGCCCAGGCCGACGGGCGGGCACTGTTGGTCGGCTGCATGCCGGCCGGGTTTCCGACCGTCGAGGGCAGCATCGCGGCGATGACCGCGATGGTCGAGGCCGGGGTGGACGTCATCGAGGTGGAGATCCCATACTCCGACCCGGTGATGGACGGGCCGGTCATCCAGAAGGCCAGTGACATCGCGCTGGCCGGCGGGGTGCGTACCGCGGACACGCTGCGCATCATCGAGGCGGTCGCGGCCACCGGAGCGCCGGTGGTCACCATGACCTACTGGAACCCGATCGAGCGGTACGGCGTCGACGTGTTCGCCCGCGACCTCGCCTCGGCCGGTGGCACCGGCCTGATCACCCCGGACCTCATCCCGGACGAGGCCGACGAGTGGCTCGCCGCCTCGGACGCGTACGGGCTGGACCGCACCTTCCTGGTGTCGCCGTCGTCCACCGACGCCCGGCTCGCGATGACCGTGCAACACTGCCGGGGCTTCGTCTACGCCACCGCCGTGATGGGCGTGACCGGGGCCCGGACGCGTACCTCCGACGCCGCGCCGACGCTGGTCTCCCGGGTCCGCGCGGTCACCGACCTGCCGGTCGGCGTCGGCCTGGGCGTCGGCACCGGCGCACAGGCCGGTGCCGTGGCCGGGTACGCCGACGGCGTGATCGTCGGCAGCGCGCTGATCCGTTGCCTGCTGGACGCGCCGTCCGAGGCCGACGGGCTGGCCGCCCTGCGTACCCTCAGCGCCGAACTCGCCGAGGGAGTCCGGACTCCCACCCGCTGACCGCTGCGGCGGGCCCGGCTCGCCGGCCGGCCCTACGGCCCTGTCCGTTGCCGTCGCGTGCTGTCCGGCCTTGGTCGGCCTGGCCTGGCCGGGGTCGTCCTGCGGCGTCGGCTCCGCGCGGCGTGGCCTTGGAGCACCTGGTGTATTGAGCGATATACCTGAGAGTCATATTTATGACTCTCAGGTATATCGCTCATTCGCGTGGTGCCCCCGGCGGGTGGCGGTGGCGCTGAGCCGGTCGGGTGCTGGTGCGACGGCGGTGCCGGTCGGGTGCTGGTGCGACGGCGGTGCCGGTCTGGTGGCCGGGTGCCGCTGAGGTTGCGGTGCCGGCCGGGTGGCGGGTGGGCTGGCGTGGTGGGTGCCGGAGGGGGTGGCGGTGCCCGCGGGGCGGGCGGTCCGCAGGGCGGGCGGTCTGCGAGGCGGGGATGGTGCCGTCCACCAATGCTGGGCTGGTCAGGGTTGGAGGGACGGGTCCGTCGTCGCTTCGCCGCGTTGTTCCGGAGGCTGCCCGGTGCCCGGCCGCCCGTCGGAGTCAATCCCCCGCAGCCTGTCCGGGTCGGCCAAGCCGGCAGAGTCGGCTGCCGGCGGCGTCGACCGCACGTCGCGCAGCACGCCGGAGCGGCCGGCGACCGCGTCGGCGACGGCTACCCGGGTGAGCGGGGTGACCGGCTCGGGCAGCGCGGCGGGAGCGTGCCAGGACAGCTGGCATCCGGGCGGCGGACCGGTGGTCGGCCGGACCTCGGCAGCACGGGCCCGGAAGACGTGTACCAGGACGTCCGGCTGGGGACCCGCCCGGCCGGCCGGTGTGCTCGCCGTGGGGCCGGTCAGGTGGTAGACGCCGACCAGGTCGACCAGATCGATCTCCCAGCCGGTCTCCGCGCGGATGTCGCGCAACGCCGCCCGGACCGGGCTCTCCGCCGGGCGTAGGCGACCGCCGGGCAACGCGTACCGCCGCTCGCCCCGGCCCTGTCGGCAAAGCAGCACCCGGCCGGTGTCGTCGGTGACGACCGCGGCGACCGCCCAGGTGAGCGCGCTCATGGACAAAGAGCCTACGGCGGTGCAAACCAGAAGTCACCGGGATGTGCACGGAGTGGCCCGGGGTGCCGCTTGCGGGGTGTACAGCGGTAGCGTGTGCACCCGTGACCCTCGCCTCGTTGTCCCCCCAGGCGGCCCTGCCCAGTCCCAGCACCGCGGTCTGGCAGCTCGGGCCGGTGCCGATCCGGGCGTACGCGCTGTGCATCATCGTCGGCATCGTGCTGGCCTGCTGGGTGACCGAGCGTCGCCTTCGTCAGCGCGGCGTCGCGCCCGGCGCGGTGCTCGACATCGCCGTCTGGGCGGTGCCCACCGGCATCATCGGCGCACGGATCTACCACGTGATCACCTCGCCGGAGAAGTACTTCGGTGCCGGCGGCGACCCGATGAAGGCGTTCGCCATCTGGGAGGGCGGCCTCGGCATCTGGGGCGCGGTCGCCGGTGGCGCGATCGGCGCCTGGATCGCGGCCCGGCAACTCGGCATTCCGTTCAGTGTGGTCGCCGACGCGGTGGCGCCCGGGCTGCCGCTGGCCCAGGCGGCCGGCCGGTTCGGCAACTGGTTCAACAACGAGCTCTTCGGTTCCCGGACCACCCTGCCGTGGGGCCTGCAGATCCACCGGATGGACCCGGACAATCCGGGGCACGCGCTGCGGGATGACGCCGGGCAGCCGATCCTCGAACCGGGCCTCTACCAGCCGACCTTCCTGTATGAGGCACTGTGGAACATCGGCGTGGTCGCACTGGTGCTCATCCTCGACCGGCGGCTGCGGCTGGGCAAGGGCCGGGCGTTCGCGCTGTACGTGATGGGCTACACCGTCGGCCGGTTCTGGATCGAACTGATGCGCACCGACGAGGCCAACCTGATCTTCGGCGTCCGGCTCAACGTCTGGACCGCCGCCCTGGTGTTCCTCGGCGCGTTGATCTACTTCGTACGGGTCCGCGGTCCCCGGGAGTACCTGATCCCGCTCGGCGCGGCGGCGACGCCGACCCCGCCCACCACGTCCGACCTGTCGCAGGTCGACCTCTCGGAGCGGGAGGTGGGCGCGCTGGCCGCCGCGCCGGAGGGCTACCGGGTGGTGAGCGAGGAGCAGTACCAGGCCTGGCGGGACACCGGCGTGGTGCCGCCCGAGCCGGCGGACGACGAGGCCAGCCCGGTCGGCGGTGAGCCGCTCGACGAGGCGTCGGCCGGCGTACCGTCCGCCGACGACGCGCCGGAGCCCGGCGACGACCAGCCGACGGACGGTACGCCGGAGTCTCGGGACGACCGGGCCGACGCCGCTGCCGCACGCCCCGCCGACCGGGACAGCTGAGCGGAGGCGGCACCGATGCGAAGCGCGGTGGTGGTCGGGGCCGGGGTCGGTGGCCTCGCGGTGGCCGGCGCGCTGGCCCGCTCGGGCTGGCAGGTCACCCTGCTGGAACGCACCGAGCGGGTCCGTCCCGAGCCGACCGCCGTGGTGCTGTGGCCCAACGGCGTTCGCGCGTTGCAGGCCCTCGGCCTCGGCGCCGGCCTGGCCGCCATCGCCACCCCGTTGCCGGACGGTGGGGTCCGCCGCCCGGACGGGCAGTGGCTTGCGCAGCCCCGACCCACGCCCGCCGACCGGATGCCGGTCGTGGTGCACCGCGAGGATCTGCACGACGCGTTGATCGCCGGGCTCGGTGACCGGGTCGAGCTGCGTACCGGGGTGACCGTGCGGCACGTCCGGGTCGAACCCGGTGCGCGCCCGGCGGTCGGCGACGGACGGCAGACCATCGAGGCCGATCTGGTGGTCGCCGCCGACGGCACGGACAGCGTCATCCGCCGCCAACTCGCCCCCGGATCCAACGCGGTCAGCTCCGGCTGCGCTGCCTGGCGGGCCGTCATTCCCTGGTACCGGGCACCGCGCCTGCCCGCCGACCAGCCGATCGTCGGCGAGGTGCTCGGCGCGGGCTACCGGTTCGTGTCCGCCTCGTTGGGCGAGCGCGGCTCGCTGGGCGGTTCCAGCCGGGGCGGCATCTACTGGGTGGCCACCGCCGCCGGTGCGCCCCGCCCGGAGCGGCCGGAGACCCAGCTCGCCCTGCTGCGCCGCTGGTACGCCGACTGGCCAGCGCCGATCGGTGCGCTGCTCGACGCCACCGAGCCGGAAGACCTGGTGCAGCAGGAGGTCCGCGAGCTGCGCCCGCTTCCCCGCGCGTACGGCTTCCCGGCCGGACCGGGCGGGGTGGTGCTGCTCGGCGACGCGGCGCACGCCATGCCGCCGCACCTCGGTCAGGGTGCCTGCCTCGCATTCGAGGACGCCGCGACGCTCGCCTCGTTGCTGCGCGAGGCTCGGCTGCCCGACGCCGTGCAGGCGTACGACCGGCTGCGCCGCCCCCGGGCGGCGACCGTGGTCCGACAGACCCGGCGGATGTCGGCGGTGCTCCAGACCCGGGGCCGCCTGGCGTTGCGCGCGCGGGACGCCGCCCTCGGCACGATCACCGCACGGCTGCTGTCCAGTGCTGCGGCCTCCGCCGCCGATTGGCGCCCTCCAGCCTGAGCCCCCGCGCCCCCCGGCTCCGGTCAGGGGATCAGCGGGGCGGGTTCGGCGATGCAGGCGGTGCCGATGCGGCGGAAGCCCACCCGTAGGTAGACCCGGGCGATCTCCTCGCTGCCCGCGGAGAGGAACACCAGTTCGGTGCCGGCGGTGAGCAGCTCCCGGGCGAGGGTGGCGGTCAGCGCGGCACCCAGCCCACGGCGTCGGGCGGCCGGCAGGGTGGCCACCCCGGCGATCTCGGCGACGTCGTCCACGCGCATCGCCATGCCGCTGGCCAACGCGCCCTCGGTGGCCGTGCCGGCCAGCGCGGAGATCCGTCGGCCGTCGGCGATCCGGGTGCGTTCCTCGTCCAGCGCGGCCAGCTCCAGCTCGGTGACGGCGGCGTCCCGCTCGGCGGGGCCGGCCGGGCCGCGTTCGGTGCCCGCGGCGCCGAACGCCACGGCCGCCACGGCCCGCCGGGCGGCCACGTCGGCGGCGAGGTCGGGCGAGTCGGCCGCCAGCACCCGCACCGGTACGTCGGACAGCGCCGCCGGGTCGGGCAGCGTGGTCGGGTCGAGCACCATGAGCGGTGCCTCCAGTACGCTCAGCCCCGCCGACCGGGCCACCGCCAGCAGCTCGGGGCTGGTCTCGTGCACCCACTCGAAGGCCTCCGGCAGGCCCAGCTCCCGCTGCCGCTCACGCACCGAGGTCACGTCGGCCAGCGACGGCGGCTCGGTGGCGTCGAGGCGCGGCCGGGCATAGAACGGCCAACCGGCGCCCTCGCGGACGAACAGCACGAGGCCACCGTGCTGCTCCGCACCGGCGACGTCCCGGGGCACCGCGTCGTAGAAGCGTTCCAACCGGTCAAAGACGTCCTTGTGCAACGGATCCACCGCGCGAGACTACACGTCCCAGACTCTGGACGGTGTGATCAATCTCGTCTGGCCGTGCGCCCCTCGCCCTAACGTAGACTCAATAGACCCACGGGCCGACGTCGTCCCCACCACGTACCAACCTGAGTGACGACAGGAGGCCCGGTGGCCTTTCCGTACCCGCACAGCCCGCAGGCGTCCCCGACGCCCGGCCCCCGCCCGTCCGCCCAGGGCCTCTACGACCCGGCGCAGGAGCACGATGCCTGCGGGGTCGCCTTCGTGGCGGACCTGTACGGCCGGCGTTCGCACTCGGTCGTCGCCAACGGGCTCGGAGCGCTCTGCCGGCTGGACCACCGCGGCGCCCGTGGCGCGGAGCCCAACACCGGTGACGGCGCGGGCATCATGATCCAGGTACCGGACGCGTTCCTGCGCGCGGTGGTGGACATCGCGCTGCCGCCGGCCGGCGAGTACGCCACCGGTCTGGTCTTCCTCCCCGACGACGACGCCGCCGAGGCCCGCGCCCGTCGGGTGGTCGAGAAGTACGCGCTGGTCGAGGGGGCCGAGCTGCTCGGCTGGCGGGACGTGCCGACCGAGCCGACCGGGCTGGGCGAGACCGCCCTGGTGGCGATGCCCCGGGTCCGGCAGCTCTTCCTGGCCGCGCGTCGGCTCACCGACGCGCCCACCGGGCCGGCCGGTTCCGCGCTGCGCGGCATCGAGCTGGACCGGGTGGCGTTCTGCCTGCGTAAGCAGGCCGAGCGGGAGACCGCCGAGCGGGGCGTGCCGGCGTACTTCCCGTCGCTGTCCAGCCGCACGATGGTCTACAAGGGCATGCTCACCCCCGACCAGTTGCCGGCGTTCTATCCGGATCTGCGCGACGAGCGGGTGGACAGCGCGATCGCGCTGGTGCACTCCCGGTTCTCCACCAACACGTTCCCGTCCTGGCCGCTGGCGCACCCGTACCGGTTCATCGCGCACAACGGCGAGATCAACACGATCCGTGGCAACCGCAACTGGATGCAGGCCCGCGAGGCGTTGCTGCGGTCGCCGAACGTGCCGGGCAACATCCGCCGGGTCTTCCCGGTCTGCACCCCGGGCGCCTCCGACTCGGCGAACTTCGACGAGGTCCTGGAGCTGCTGCACCTGGCCGGGCGCAGCCTGCCGCACGCGGTGCTCATGATGATCCCCGAGGCGTGGGAGAACGACCCCGGCATGCAGCCGGACAAGCGGGCCTTCTACCGCTTCCACGCCAGCCTCATGGAGCCGTGGGACGGGCCGGCGTCGGTGGCCTTCACCGACGGCGAGATCGTCGGCGCGGTACTGGACCGCAACGGGCTGCGTCCGGGGCGCTGGTGGCGTACCGACGACGGGCTGGTCGTGCTCGGCTCGGAGGCGGGCGTGCTCGACCTCGACCCGGCCCGGGTGGTCGCCAAGGGGCGGCTCCAGCCCGGGAAGATGTTCCTGGTCGACACCGTCGCCGGCCGGATCGTGCACGACGAGGAGATCAAGTCGGAGCTGGCCGCCGAGCAGCCGTACGGCGAGTGGCTGCACGCCGGGCTGATCGAGCTGGACGACCTGCCCGCCCGCGAGCACACCGTCTACACCCACGATTCGGTCCGCCGCCGCCAGCAGACCTTCGGCTACACCGAGGAGGAGCTGAAGATCCTGCTCGCGCCGATGGCCCGTACCGGCGCCGAGCCGCTCGGGTCGATGGGCACGGACACCCCGATCTCGCCGCTGTCCACCCGGCCGCGGCTGCTCTACGACTACTTCCACCAGCTCTTCGCCCAGGTCACCAACCCGCCGCTGGACGCCATCCGCGAGGAACTGGTGACCAGCCTGGTCTCCACCATCGGGCCGGAGGGCAACCTGCTCGACCCGGGTGCGGCGAGCTGCCGGCAGGTCGTACTGCCACACCCGGTGATCGACAACGACGAGCTGGCCAAGATCCTCTCCATCGACGAGGACGGTGACCTGCCCGGCTTCAAGGCGGTCCGGGTCTCCGGGCTGTACCGCATCCGGGAGGGCGCCGCCGGCATCAAGGCGCGGCTGACCGAGATCTGCCGACACGTCTCCGAGGCGATCGAGGACGGCGTACGGATCCTGGTGCTCTCCGACCGGGACTCCAACGCCGACCTGGCACCGATCCCGTCGCTGCTGCTCACCGCGGCCGTGCACCAGCACCTGGTCCGCGAGCAGACCCGCACCCAGGCGGCGCTGATCGTGGAGTCCGGCGACTGCCGCGAGGTGCACCACGCGGCGGTGCTGATCGGCTACGGCGCGGCGGCGGTCAACCCGTACCTGGCCTTCGAGTCGGTCGAGGACCTGATCTCCACCGGGGCACTGGTCGGCGTCGAACCCGCTGCCGCCGTGCGCAACTACGCCAAGGCGCTCGGCAAGGGCGTCCTGAAGATCATGTCGAAGATGGGCATCTCGACGGTCTCCTCGTACTGCGGGGCGCAGGTCTTCGAGGCGGTCGGCCTGGACGTCCGGCTGGTGGACCGCTACTTCCGGGGCACCCCCAGCCGCATCGGTGGTGTCGGGCTGGCCGGCGTGCACACCGAGGTGGCCGCGCGGCACGCGCTGGCCTGGCCGCCGACCGGCACCGCCGAGTCGGACCGGCTGGAGGTCGGCGGCGAGTACCAGTGGCGCCGCGAGGGTGAGCTGCACCTGTTCAACCCGGAGACGGTCTTCCTGCTACAGCACGCCACCCGCAGCCGGCAGTACGACGTCTTCCGGCAGTACACCGCGAAGGTGGACGCGCTCGCGGCGCAGGCCGGCTCGCTGCGCGGGCTGTTCACCCTGCGTACCGGGGTCCGCCCGGCGGTGCCGATCGAGGAGGTCGAGCCGGCCACCGAGATCGTCAAGCGGTTCGCCACCGGCGCCATGTCGTACGGGTCGATCTCGGCCGAGGCGCACGAGACGCTCGCCATCGCGATGAACCGGCTCGGTGGCAAGTCCAACACCGGTGAGGGCGGCGAGGATGTCGAGCGGCTGCACGACCCGGCCCGCCGGTCCGCGGTCAAGCAGATCGCCAGCGGCCGGTTCGGTGTCACCAGCGAATACCTGGTCAACGCCGACGATCTGCAGATCAAGATGGCGCAGGGCGCCAAGCCCGGCGAGGGCGGCCAGTTGCCCGGCAACAAGGTCTGGCCGTGGATCGCCCGTACCCGGCACGCCACGCCGGGCGTCGGCCTGATCTCCCCGCCGCCGCACCACGACATCTACTCCATCGAGGACCTCGCCCAGCTGGTGCACGACCTGAAGTGCGTCAACCCGGCGGCCCGCGTGCACGTCAAGCTGGTCAGCGAAGTGGGTGTCGGAACCGTCGCCGCCGGGGTGGCCAAGCTCAAGGCGGACGTCATCCTGATCTCCGGTCACGACGGCGGCACCGGTGCGTCCCCGATGAACTCGCTCAAGCACGCCGGCACGCCGTGGGAGCTGGGGCTGGCCGAGGCACAGCAGACGCTGCTGCTCAACAAGCTGCGGGACCGGGTGACCGTGCAGGTCGACGGCCAGCTCAAGACCGGCCGGGACGTGCTGATCGCGGCACTGCTCGGTGCGGAGGAGTTCGGTTTCGCCACCGCCCCGCTGATCGTCTCCGGCTGCGTGATGATGCGGGTCTGCCACCTGGACACCTGCCCGGTCGGCATCGCCACCCAGAACCCGGTGCTGCGTGAGCGGTACACCGGCACCCCGGAGTTCGTGGAGAACTTCTTCCTGTTCCTCGCCGAGGAGGTTCGGGGCTACCTCGCCGAGTTGGGCTTCCGCTCGATCGAGGAGGCGATCGGGCAGAGCGAGCTGCTCGACGTGGCTCCCGCGGTGACGCACTGGAAGGCGCACGGGCTGGACCTGGCGCCCGTGCTGCACCTTCCGGAGCTGCCCGCCGACGCGGCCCGTCGCGGCGTACGCGCCCAGGACCACGGCCTGGAGCAGGCACTGGACAACGAGCTGATCGCGCTGGCCCGTCCGGCGCTGACCGAGCGCGCGCCGGTACGCGTCGAGGTCGCGGTACGCAACGAGCACCGCAGCGTCGGCGCGATGCTCGGCGGCGAGGTGACCCGCCGCTTCGGTGGCGCCGGCCTGCCCGAGGACACCATCGAGTTCGTGCTGAACGGCACCGCCGGGCAGTCCTTCGGCGCGTTCCTGCCGCACGGGGTGACCCTGCGGCTGCACGGCGACGCCAACGACTACGTCGGCAAGGGCCTCTCCGGCGGGCGGCTCATCGTCCGTCCGGACGCCGCCGCGCCCTTCCTGGACGGCGACGCCGAGCCGGGCCAGCGGGCCGAGGACCAGATCATCGCCGGCAACACGATCCTCTACGGGGCCACCGCCGGTGAGGTCTTCCTGCGCGGCCGGGTGGGGGAGCGGTTCGCGGTACGCAACTCCGGCGCGGTCGCCGTGGTCGAGGGCGTGGGTGACCACGGCTGCGAGTACATGACCGGTGGCACGGTGGTGGTGCTCGGCGCGACCGGCCGCAACTTCGCGGCCGGGATGTCCGGCGGTACGGCGTTCGTGCACCAGCTGGACCGGGCCCGGGTCAACGCGGAGCTGGTCGATCTCGCGCCGCTGGGCGAGCAGGAGCAGACGCTGCTGCACGAGTTGGTCCAGCGGCACGTGGCCGAGACCGGGTCGTCGGTCGCCGAGGATCTGCTCAAGCGCTGGCCGGAGGCGGTTGCCGAGTTCACCGCCGTGGTGCCCCGCGACTACCGCCGGGTGCTGGAGATCATGCGGGCCGCCGAAGCCGCCGGCCGCGATGTCGACGACGCGGTGATGGGCGCGCTCAGCGCGCCCGCCGCGCCGGTGCCGCCCGCCCCGCGGGTGGCTGCCCAGGAGGTGGCACGTGCCTGACCCGAACGGTTTCCTGCGCTACGACCGGCGACTGCCGGCCCGCCGCCCGGTGCCGGTGCGGATCAGCGACTGGCGTGAGGTGTACCCGCCGGCCGGCGAGGAGTTGGTCCGCGAGCAGGCCACCCGCTGCATGGACTGCGGTATCCCGTTCTGCCACGACGGCTGTCCGCTGGGCAACCGGATCCCGGACTGGAACGACCTGGTGCGGACCGGCAACTGGGACGCCGCCGTGGAGTCGCTGCACGCCACCAACAACTTCCCGGAGTTCACCGGCCGACTCTGCCCCGCGCCCTGCGAGGCGGCCTGCGTCCTGGGCATCGCCGGCGGTCAGCCGGTGACGATCAAGCAGGTGGAGGTCGAGATCGCCGACGCGGCGGCGGCGCGCGGGTTCACTCCCCGCCTGGTGCCGGCGCCGTCCGGTCGGTCGGTCGCCGTGGTCGGTTCCGGGCCCGCCGGCCTGGCCGCCGCCCAGCAACTGGCCCGCGCCGGTCACGCGGTGACGGTGTACGAGCGCGACGACGCGATCGGTGGCCTGCTCCGGTACGGCATCCCGGACTTCAAGTTGGAGAAGCGGCACATCGACGCCCGGCTGGCCCAGCTCGCCGCCGAGGGGGTGCGCTTCCGTACCGGCGTGAACGTCGGGGTGGACGTCACCGCCGAGCAGTTGCGCGCCGAGCACGACGCGGTGCTGCTGGCCTGCGGGGCTCTGCAGGGCCGGGACACCCCGGAGACCCCGGGTCGGGCGCTGCGCGGCGTACACCAGGCGATGGCACATCTGGTCGCCGCGAACCGCGTGGTCGCGGCCCGGCCCGGTGGTGCGGGCGAGCCGGCCCCGGCGGTGCTGCCGGACGGCACCCCGATCGACGCGGCCGGCAAGCACGTGGTGATCATCGGTGGCGGTGACACCGCCGCCGACTGTCTGGGCGTGGCCAACCGGCAGGGCGCCGCGGGCGTCCACCAGCTCGACCTGTACCCGCAGCCGCCGCAGGAGCGCGACGAGGCGCGGGACCCCTGGCCGACCTGGCCGTGGATCCTGCGCAGCTACCCGGCACACGAGGAGGGCGGGGAGCGGGTCTTCGCCGTGGCGGTGCAGGAGTTCGTGGACGACGGCACGGGCCAGGTGCGGGCGGTACGGATCGCCGAGGTGACCGTCGAGAAGCGCGACGGTCGGCGGGTGGTTACCGTGGTGCCCGGCTCCGAGCGGGAGCTGCCGGCGGATCTGGTGCTGCTGGCGATCGGCTTCGAGGGCACCGAGCAGCAGCCGCTGCTGGCCCAGTTCGGGGTCACCCGTAACCCCCGGGGTGCCGTCGACGCCCGGGACGACTGGCAGACCGACATCGACGGGGTGTTCGTCGCCGGCGACATGCACCGGGGCGCCTCGCTGATCGTCTGGGCCATCGCCGAGGGGCGGGCGGCGGCTGCCGCGATCCACGCTCACCTTGGCGGTGCCGGGGCGCTGCCCGCCCCGGTCAGCTCGGCCGCACAGCCGCTCGTCGCGCGCTGACGGCGGTTCCACTGGTCCAGCCCTCCGCGAGCAAGTTGCCCGTTATCTGACGGTTCGGGACCGGTCGGTCGGCGCGCACAAGCCTGCTGCGCCGGCCGACCGGGTCGCCGTGAGACCGGTCACGAATATGGGCAAATCCGTTTAAACGGGCAAGACTTGTCGGCTGTTCTACTGCGCCGTGCTCGGCGTCAGCAACCAAGCCGTCAAACCGCCCGGGAGGGTCCGTCGTGGCCAAAAGTGCCACCTTCGCCGCATTGCGCCACCGGAACTACCGGATTTGGGCGCTCGCCGGGTTCGTCTCCGTCATCGGGACCTGGATGCAGGTCCTGGGAGTCAACTGGTACGTGCTGAAGGAGACCGGCTCCGCGACGTCGATGGGCTTCGCCGTGCTGCTCCAGGCGGCGCCCACGCTGCTGCTCAGCGTCTGGGGCGGCGTGCTGGCCGACCGGCTGCCCGCCCGCCCACTGCTGATCACCGCCCAGGCGGCCCACGCGACACTCGCCGCGGGCCTGGCGGTGGTCGCTCTCACCGGTGTCGGCGGCCTGCCGGTGATCTTCGCGATCTCGCTGCTCACCGGTGCCGTCTCGGCGATCGAGGGCCCGGTGATGGGGCGCTGGGCCTCGACCCTGGTGGACCGGGAGACGCTCGGCAACGCGTTGGCACTCGGCTCGCTCACCAACTCCGCCGGCCGCATCCTCGGCATGAGCCTCGGTGCCGTCGTGGTCGCCGCCGTCGGACCCGCACTGCTCTTCGGCATCAACGCGGCGAGCTTTCTCGCCGTGGTGGTCGCGCTCTTCGCCGTACGCCCGGGGGTCCTGGCCGCTTCCCCGGTCGCGGAGGCGGACGAGGGCCGTACCCGCAACAGCGTTCGGGCCGGCTTCGCCTACCTGCGGGGGCAGCCGGTGCTGCTCCTCGCGCTCGCCCTGTCGTTCGTGCTCGGCAGCCTGGGTCGCAACTACCAGGTGACGATGGCCGCGATGAGCGACGGGCCACTCGCCGGTGGGGCGTCCGGCTACGGCTTCCTGTCGACCGTGTTCGCGGTCGGAACGGTGGTGGGTGCGCTCGTCGCGGCCCGCAAGAGCGTGCTGGGCTACCGGACCCTGGTCGGCGCGGGTCTGCTGGCCAGTGCGCTGCAGATCGTCGCCGGCCTCGCGCCGGGGACCGTGAGCTTCGCCGCGGTGATCCTGCCGATCGCCGCCGCCGCGGTGGTCATCGACACGACCGTCGGCACCCGTGCCCAACTCGACACCGACGGCGCGATGCGCGGCCGGGTGCTGGCCGCACTGGCGGTCACCGGCTCGGTCTCCGCCGCGGTCGGCGCACCGCTGCTCGGCTGGCTCGCCGAACACGCCGGGCCTCGGCAGACGCTCGTCCTGGCCGGGTCCGTCGCGGCGGTCGCGACCGTGGCGGCGGCGGTGGCCCTGGACCGGCAGCAGAGTCGGCAGCCCAACGGCGAGACCGCTCTGGCCGTACCGCCGCTGGGTCGTCCGGTGCGGCGGGTGGCGCTGAGCGCGGCCCGGCTCGTCGGGCGCGTCGGCGACCCGGTACGCGGTGTGCGGCGCGCGCTGCGCGCCACCGGTCAGCTCGGCGCCGTGCGGCTCGCGGCCCGGCAGCAGCGTCGGCCGGTCGGAGCGGTCGGTGGCCGCCGACCGATGCCGATGGGCCGGCTCCGGTCGCTCCGGCTCGTGGGCGAATGGTCCGTCCGCGAGCCCTCGCCGGCCCGCAGCCGACCGGTGACGCCGACACGCGACACCCGGCACGCCGCCGCACCCACGGTGCCGGCCGCGCCGGCCAGCCCGCCGGTCGCGTCGCACTGAGACAGCGGTCACCCGGGGTGACCGGCCGGCGGGGCCAACCGCGATGAAGATCATCGTTACGCTGCGGTCATGGAGATCGAGGAGCGACTGCGGTGGACCCGCCGGTGGTTGTGGATCGTCATCATCGGGCTCTTCCTGAGCGGGGCGACCGCGTTCCCGCTGGAGATCGAGGTGCGCTGGCTGCTGCGCGCGCTGGACCCGTTCGCCGGTCAACTGCCGGCGCTGGTCGACTGGATCGAGCGAGTCCACACCGGAATCGTGACGGCCAGCGACGACTATCCCTTCCTGCTCTACGGCACCGACTGGCTGGCCTTCGCGCACCTGGTGCTGGCGGTGGCGTTCTGGGGGCCGGTGCGTGACCCGGTACGCAACGTCTGGGTCGTGCAGGTCGGCATGATCGCCTGTGCGGGGATCGTCCCGCTGGCGCTGATCTGCGGGCCGATCCGGGACATCCCCTGGTTCTGGACGCTGATCGACCTGTCCTTCGCGGTCGGCGCCTTCCCACCGCTCTGGTTCGCGTACCGGCACATCCGCGCCATCGAGGCGAGCACGGCCGAGCCCGCTCGCGAAGCTCCTCGCGGGAACACCGAAGGTGCCGCCTCGGGCGTCCCGGAGGCGCCGGCATCCCGGTAGTTGCGCGAATCGCGAGCGGGGTACGGCACCCGGCCCGGGGCCGTCGCGACAGCGACGGCCCCGGGTTGGGCGTCAGTGCGACAACAACTCGTGCGACTCGCGGATCTTGGCCCAGGACTTCGGCTCGGCCTGCGGGGCGGTCTTGCGGGCGGCCGCCGCCACGTCCGGTCGGCCGGCGGTGAACAGCCAGGTGGTGAACAACTCGTCCAGGTCCAGTCCGGAGATCCGCTCGGCCAGGGCCTGGAACTGCGCGATCGTCCCGTTGCCGTACCGGTGCTCGGCGGTCCAGGCCGGCAGGATCTCGAAGAACGCGTCGTCGCCGACGGCCAGCCGCAGCTGGTGCAGGGTCATCGCGCCCCGGTCGTAGACGGCGTCGTCGAAGACCCGGTTGGCGCCCGGGTCACCGGGCAGCACCTGCCAGAACCCGGAATCGGCCGGGTAGCTCGCGTAGGTGAAGTCGAACACCTCCTGGGCGGTGCCCTCGTCCTGCTCCTCCGACCAGAGCCACTCGGCGTACGAGGCGAAGCCCTCGTTCAGCCAGATGTTCTGCCAGGAGGCGACCGAGACCGAGTCCCCGAACCACTGGTGGGCGTTCTCGTGCGCCACCACGTAGGTGTTGGCGCCGCGTCGCCAGAAGCCCGGGCCGTACACCGGTCGGGTCTGCGTCTCCAGGGCGAAGCCGATGCCGTCCACCGGCCCGGCGACGCCGCCCTGTGCCTCGAACGCGTACGGGCCGAAGATCCCGCTCTCCCAGTCGACGATCTCGGCGGTCCGCTCGATGCTGGCCCGTGCGGCCGGCCCGAGATCACCCAGCGAGGTGCTGTACGCGTTCACCACCGGCTGGCCGCTCGGCGTGGTGTCGGTGACGATGTCGTACTGGCCGATGGCGATGAAGGCCAGGTAGGTGGCGGTGGGGGAGGTGGTCCGCCAGCTCCACCGGGTGCGGTTGCCGGCCTCGGCCAGTGGCGGCCGGGGCTGTACGCCGTTGCTGATCACCTCGAGGCCGGTGGGCACCGACACGGAGACGTCGAAGGTGGCCTTGTCCAGCGGGTGGTCGTTGCTCGGGAACCACCACCACGCCGACTCCGGCTCGTTGACGCCGAGGGCGCCGTCGTCGGTACGCGTCCAACCGGTGTAGCCGCCGACCAGGGCCTCCGACGGGATGCCGGCGTAGCGGACCACGATGGTGAGCTGCTGACCCCGGGTCACCGTGCGGGCCGGGGTGACCACCAACTCGTGGACGCCCTCGGTGCTGGTGCTGGCCGCCCAGCCGTTGACCCGTACGGACTCCACGTCGAGCAGGAAGTCCAGGTTGAACCGGGACAGGTCCTCGGTCGCGGTGGCCAGGATGGTGGTGGTGCCGCTGAGCTGGTCGGTGGCCGGGTCGTAGCGCAGCCGCACGTCGTAGTGCGAGACGTCGTAGCCGCCGTTGCCGTAGTCGGGGAAGTAGCTGTCGCCCAACCCGGGTGCGCCGGGTTGCGGCGCGAGGGTGACGACAGGTCGGCCCCAGGCCGTCGGAGCGGCCTGGGCAGGTACGCCGGTGAGCATGGTGCCGGCGGTGAGGGTCAGGGCGGCGGTGGCCGCCGTGAGGACTCGTCGCACGAGGTGGACTCCCTCCATCGGGGTTTTCGCCTCGCCAACCTAATCGACAACTGTGAACATCGCCGGCCCACCGCGCCTCGAAGGCATTCCATTGATCTGAATGTTTCGATAGCATTACTGCCTGGTAACAAGCGTTCCACCCCTGGCCACGCGCGCGGTCACAGGATCCCACCACCCCCGTCCTGTGGAGGTCCGTCATGCCCCACCGCTCGCTGGCCCGCGCCCTGGCCGCGCTGGTCGCCGTGTGCACCGCCGTCCTCGGCGCGGTGCTCGTCCCCGGCAGCGCGCAGGCCGCCGCCATCAACTACGTCGCGCTCGGCGACTCGTACTCCTCCGGCGTCGGCGCCGGCCCGTACGACTGGTCCACCTGCCTGCGCAGTCAGAAGTCGTACGCCCCGCTCTGGGCCGCCGCACACGGCGTGACCAGCTTCAGCTTCCCGGCCTGCGGGGGTGCGGTCACCGCCGACGTGCTCAACAGCCAGGTCAACTCGCTCAGCGCCAGCACCACCCTGGTCACCATCACCATCGGCGGTAACGACGCCGGCTTCGTCGACGTGATCACCAGTTGCCGGTTCGGCAGCACCACCTCCTGCACCAACGCGGTCAACACCGCCAAGGCATTCGCCACCTCGACGTTGCCCGGCCGGCTGGACGCCACCTACGCGGCCATCCGCAACCGCGCCCCCAACGCCCGGCTCATCGTGCTCGGCTACCCGCGACTGTTCGAACTGTCCTCCTGCGGATGGTTGGCGATGAGCACCTACAAGCGCACCATCCTCAACGAGGCCGCCGACGTGCTCGCCTCGGTCACCGCCGGCCGGGCCAGCGCGGCCGGCGCCACCTTCGCCGACACCCGGTCCTACTTCGCCGGTCACGGCGTCTGCGCCGGTGACCCGTGGATCCACGACGTCAGCGGCGTCATCGAGGCGTACCACCCGGACGCCGACGGCTACCGGTACGGCTACCTGCCGGCGCTGAACGCGGTCACCGGCTGACCGCACCCGCACCCCCCGCCGCACCCCTGACGGCCGGCGGTCGAGCGCCCCGCGTGGGCGTCCCGGCCGCCGGCCGTCACCGCGCCCTTGCGCACGATGACCACACTGGGTGGAATCGGAGGTGACGACGTGCGATGGTCGGGGGTGTCCATGCGGGAGGTGACCGGCCAGACGCAGTCGACCATCGGTCGGGACAGGTTCCCCGCCGGCGGGCTGGAGTTCTTCACGCTGCTCGCCCGACTGCTGCGCCGACCTCGCCGGGGCGACCGTCGACTGCCGCTGATCTGGCTGGTCCGCACCGACTCCCCGGACCTGATGGCGCCACTGCGCCGCTTCCTCGGCCAGGGCCCCCGTCGCCGGGTCCCACACGCCAAACTGGACGCCGAGGCACCGCCGGGCGCCGGGGGCGTGCCGGCGCTGCTGCGCGAGTTGCACCGGCAACTCTCCCTGGAGGCGTTCGGCGCCGCCCGGCTGCGCTTTCGGCACTATCCCCTCGCCGACTGGCTGATGCACCAGAGCCTCAGCTTCGGCGTCGACGCCGACGACAGTCGCGCGGCGCTGGTGCGCCGGCTGCGGGACCGCCGGGGCCCACGTACGGCAGAGGCATTGCCCGCCGGCGGTGACGCGGTCAGCATCGTCTCGCAGGTGCTGCTCTGGCTGATCCGCCGGGCGGTGCCCGGGGTGGTGTTCCGGGCCGCCGTCTCCGGCCGGGTGCCCGTGATCGGCCAGCACTACCGCTGGTTCATGCGCCAGCAGTACCTCGCACCCCGGCAGTCGGTCACCTTCCTCGGCTTCGCCGAGCGCCTCACCGCCGGTTGGCGCGACGGCGAGCAACCCGACCAGGTCAACAAGCTGCTGCTGCACGCGTTCCTGGAGGACCTGCGGCAGGCGTACCGGCGGCGGCCGTGGCGTCCGTCGGACTGGCGGCGCACCGCGTACCCGGTGCTGCTGCTGGACAACGTCACCCCGGACAACGTTGGCGGGGCGCTGCTCCGCCTGATCGGCGACGTGCGTACCGAGACCGGCCGCAACGACCCGCTGCTCGTGGTCGCGTCCGGCGCGCTAGCCCCGCCCGAACTGCCCGAGCCGCACCCGCTGACCGACGCCGACGAGGCGTACGACGAGTGGGCCGAGGCCCTGCCGGAGATGCGGCGGCTGCGCCGCCCGGCGGCCTGGCTGGTGGTGCTGCGCCCGGACGACACCGACACCGGCCCGCCGTCGCGGGGCGGGATCCGGCCGTTCAGCGCGCCCGAGCCGCCCTGGTGGTCGCGGCGTTTCCTGCCGGCGGCGCTCTGCCTGGTGCTGCTGGCCTCGGGTGGCGCGTGGGCGGGCAGCAGGTGGGGGCCGGGCTGCCATCCCTCGCTCACCGGCGGCCGGGTCGCGGTCGAGGTGGTCGGCGGCGAGTGCGTCGGCTACAGCGACAGCGCGGCGCAGGTGTTCAACGACGACCCCGGCCAGCAGCGGCTGCGCACCATCCAGGAGCGCATCTTCGCGCAGAACCGCGCCGCCGAGGAGGTGTGGCAGCGCAGCGATCGGCGTCGACCCTTCCTCACCCTCGTCTACCTGGGCACTCTGACCGGCAACCGCACCCGGGCCGACGAGGAGTCGTACGTGTCCGAGCGGGAGGAGCTGGAGGGGATGGCCACCGCCCAGTACGCGCTGCTCAAGGAGTCGGCCGGCGCCGACGGTGCCGCGCTGCTGCGGATCGTGGTGGCCAACGGCGGCCGGCAGATGCGGTACGCCGACCGGGCCGTGGCGATGCTGGCCGAGCTGGCCCGGGACGATCCGACGGTGCTCGGCGTGGTCGGCCTGGTGGAGAGCCGTACCAGCACCGCCCGCGCGCTGCGCGAGCTGAACCAGGTCGGGCTGCCGGTGCTGGCGCCCACCCTCTCCGCCGATCGGATGGACGCCAACTCCCGGCTCTACCTGCAGATCTCGGCGCCCAATGTGGACCAGGTGGAGATGGTCGACGCGTACGCCCGGCAGGTGCTCAAGGTCGACGAGGCGCACGTCTACTACACGACGTTGGAGGGCAGCTCACTCACCGAGGACCTGTACGTGGGCACCCTGGTCGACGGGCTCCGGCAGCGGTTCGGCCCCCGGATCAGCCGCCTCGACGAGTGGCGTACCGGGCAGCGGCTGACCACCGAGTGCGGCTATCCGGGCCTGCTCTTCTACGCCGGCCGGTGGTCCGAGTTCGACGGCTTCCTGCGGGCGCTGCGCGAGTGCGGCGACAACCCGCCCCGGCACCTGGTCGCCGACGACTCGGCGAACCGCTACATGGCCAACCCCGGGCTGCGCGCCGCCGCGCCCGGCAACCTGCCGGTCACGTACGTCTCCAAGGCCGCCCTGGCCACCTGCGAGGCGCTGCGCGCCGCCGAGGGCCGGCGCGACGACGCCCGGGCCAGCTTCCTGTCCTGGATCCAGGCCGGTGATCTGCTCGACCCGCCGCGCTGCCGTCCGGACACCGGCCAGCCGGTCGGCGAGCGGGTCAGTCTCGCGTACGACGCGTCGATGATGATGGTCCGGGCGGTGGAGAGCCTCGCCGCCCGGCTGCACCACGCCGACCCGCGCCAACGGTGGGAGCCGACCTCGGTCAACCCGGTCGGCGTGCACACCGAGGTGCTTCGGCAGAACGCCGGCCAGGGCTACCCGGGGGTGGCCGGGCTGATCCGGTTCACTCCCGACTCGGGTGAGCCGGTCGACAAGCGGTTGGCCCTCATGCGGGTCGAGCAGGTGCCCGACGTGGCGACCGCGCCGGTGGAGGTGTTCCGCTGCGGGGCGGCCGACCGACCCGCCCCGGTGGCCTGCGGCCCGGCGTGACACGTCCTCGCGGGACTGTCCGGTAGTCACCGGAGTCCGTTAGGGTTCCTGGGACCAGACGGCCGTCGGCGTTGGGGGCAGAGGTTGAGCAGGCTCGCGTCGGCGTACGGGCAGGCGGTCAGCTCGCACCGGGCGGCCCGTACGCACCTGGACGCCGCCCGGGGAGCGCTCGGCGCGGCACCGGCTCCCGCCGCGCCGGTCGGCTCCGGTGAGCTGGTGGCCCGACTGGCCCGACTCGGCGGCGTGCTGGGCACCCCCACCCCCGGCGCCACCCCGCTCACCGACGCGCCCACCGCGGTCCGGATCGGCGAGGCGTCCACACCGGACGGCGGCTTCCCGGTGCTGCTCCCGCTCGGCGGCGGCCACCACCTGGCGCTGGACACCGACGCCCGCGATCCCCGGGTCGCGGGGCTGCTGCGGGCGCTGGTGCTGCGTCTGCTCGCCACCGCACCAGCCGGGCAGGTCCGGGTCGCCGGCATCGACACCGCCGCGCTGGGCGCCACCTTCGGCCCGCTGCGCCCCCTGCTCGACGCCGGGGTGCTCGACGCACCGGCTACCGGCGAGGCCGAGGTGGCCGCGCTGCTCGATGCCGCCGAGCGGCACGCCCGCGCCGCGCAGCAGGCCGAGCCCGACGCCCGGCACCTGCTGGTCGTGGTCGCCACCGCCGCTCCGCCACCGCGCGAGCTGGCCCGGCTCGCCGCGCTCACCCACGCCGGTCCGGCCGCCGCCGTCTGCGTGCTGCTCGCCGGGCACCCGTCCGGGCGGCCCGGCGAGACCGCACCGCCACTGGGCGGCACCACCGAGGTCCGGCTCACCGAGCGGTACGCGCAGGTCGGCGACCCGCCCGGCACCCCGTTCAGCGCCGACGGCAGCGGCCTCGCCGCGCCGGTGCTGCTCGACGGCGACCCGCCGCCGGCCTCGGTACGCGCCCTCGCCGAGCACCTGGGCGCCGCCGCCCGTCGTACCGACGCTCTGCACTTCGCCGAGCTGCTGCCCGAGCAGCGCTGGGCCGAGTCCGCCGGCAACGGCCTGCGTACGGTGATCGGCCGGGCCGGCCGCGCCCCGCTGACCATCGCTTTCGACGATGCCACCCCGCACTGGCTGGTCGGCGGGCGCACCGGCGCCGGCAAGACCGTCTTCCTGCTCGACGTCCTCTACGGGCTGGCCGCCCGCTACTCCCCGGCCGAGCTGCAGCTCTATCTGCTCGACTTCAAGGAGGGCGTCAGCTTCACCGAGTTCGTGCCCACCGGTCGGGACCCGTCCTGGCTGCCGCACGCCCGTGCCGTCGGCATCGAATCCGACCGCGAGTACGGCCTCGCCGTGCTGCGCGAGCTGCGCCGGGAGGCCCAGCGCCGGGCCACCGCGCTCAAGCGGCACGGCGTCACCAAACTCGCCGACCTGCCCCGGGACAACCCGTTGCCACGGATCGTGGCGGTCATCGACGAGTTCCACGTGCTGCTCGCCGGCAACGACGCGCTGGCCCGCGAGTCCGTCGACCTGCTCGAAGAACTGGCCCGCAAGGGCCGGTCCTACGGCGTACACCTGGTGTTGGCCAGCCAGAGCATGACCGGCATCGAGGCGCTCTACGGCCGGGCCGAGGCGATCTTCGGGCAGTTCGCGCTGCGGGTCGCGCTACCCGGCGGCGGCGGGGTGCTCGACCAGCTCAACGAGAGCGCGGCGGCCCTGCCGATCGGCTCCGCTGTGATCAACACCGCCGCCGGCGCGGTCGGTGCGGACACCGTGCTGCGCTTCCCCGACGCGCACGCCGCCGCCTCCGACCTCGCCGCACTGCGCCACGCGCTGTGGCAGGCCCGCCCGCCGGGCTCGCGCGCACCGGCGGTCTTCAAGGGGTACGAGGCGGCGCGGTTCGAGGACGATCCCACCTTCGCCGGGCTGCGACCCGGCGGCCGTCGCCCGATGGCACTGGTCGGCCGGACGGTCGACGTGCACGGCACCACCGCGCTGTTCCTGATGGACGCCACCCCCGGCCGGCACCTGGCCGTCGTCGGCACCACGGCGGCCGGCGCGGACGTGCTGCGCGCCGCCACGCTGAGCCTCGCCCGGCAGCACGCCGCCGGCGACGCCCGCTTCGTGCTGGCCTCGCTGGTCAGCGCCGCCGATCCGGTGGCCGACGAGACCGAAGCCGCCCTGCGCGCCGCCGGTCACCCGGTGCGGCGCCTCGACGCGGTCGAGCTGCGCGAACGGATCGCCGCGCTCGCCGCCGCGCCCGCCGGGCGCGAATACCTGGTGGTGTACGGGATGGACGCCGCCGCACCGGTGCTCGGCGCGGCCGACCCGGTCACCTTCCGCTCCGGCCTGGACGACCTGCGTACCCTGCTGCGCCAGGGCCCCGGGCAGGGGGTGCACCTGCTCGGGTGGTGGCGTGGGCTACGCCGGCTCGCCGACGACCTCGGCGGCACGCAGAACCGCGACGACGTCGCCTGCCTGGTCGCGCTCAACGTGCCCGGGGCCGAACTGGCCCTGCACCTCGGCGTGCACGAACTGGCCTACACGCCCCGCCCCGACCGGGCGCTGCTGGTCGACCGGCATGACCAGCGCACCCGGCTGATCGTGCCGTTCGCCCGTGACGAGCACGAATTGGACGGGGAGCGCTGACGATGTCCTTCGAGGATTACGCGGCGCTGGCCCGACAGCTCGCCGAGCAGCGCCGCGCCGGCGAGCGGGACGCCGCGGCCGAGTCCGAACGCCGCCGTGGCCTGCACGCCACCGTCGACTACCTGCACGAGCGGCTCAACGCCCAGGGGTACCGCCTCGACCAGCTCGGCCGAGCCATCGGCGTCGACCAGCCGGCCGGTGACCCCGCTGTCGGCTCCGGCCCGTCCGCCGGACCCGGATCGGGGGACGGCGGATTCGCCGGCGCAGCCGGCGTGCCGGGGCGGGCGGATGTCGGGGCGTACCCCCAACTGCCGGTGGGGGAGGCGCGCCTGGCGCTGCCGACGGCGGTGAGCCCGGCGGGCGCCGGGGTGCCGGCCCAGCGAGCGCCGGCGGTCGATCCGGCGGTGGAGCTGGAACTGGCCCGGCGGATGGCCGACGAGGCGGACCGGCACGGGCAGCAGGCCGAGCTGCTGGCCCAGCGGCCCGCGCTACTGCCGACCTGGTCACCGCTGGGGCGGGCGGTCGCCGTCTACGCCGCGTGCGGCGTGGCCGCCGGGGTGCTGGTGCTCGCCCTGGTGCTCGCCTCGGGGGTCGGACTGGTCGACGGGTTCACGCTCGGCGCGTGGATCTGCGCGGGGTTGCCGGCGCTGGCGTTCTTCGGGGGGTACCTGGTGCTCGGCCGTTGGGGGCGACCCGCCATGGTCGTCGGCACGCCGCCGCGCTACCTGCCGCTCGGGTTCCTGATCTGCTTCCTGCTGGTGCCGATGGCCTACTGCGGCTACCTGCTGATGGTGCGTGGCCTGCGCTGACCCCGGCCCTGCACGGTGGCTTGTGCTGCGTCGCGCGGCGAGGTGATTCAGGACAAGAAAGTTGGTTTCCCGGGCTTATCGGGGCGATTGTGATGACATGACCGCGCTCCTCTCCGCCCCACCGGCCGGCGACCCCGCCCCGGCACGCGCCCTCCGGGGGCTGTTCCGCGATCTGGATCATCCGTCCCAGGTGTTCCAGAACCTGGGCCCGAACTGGTACGCCTCGATCATGGGTACCAGCATCGTGGCGATCGCCGCCGCGACGCTGCCCGTGCACGTGGTCGGGCTGCGGGCCGCGGTCACCGTGGTGTGGGCGTTGGCCGCCTTCCTGCTGGTCGCGCTGACGGCCGCCTGGGCGGTGCACTGGACCCGCTATCCCGCGACCGCGCGAGCCCACGCGGAGAACCCGGTGATGGCCGGCTTCTGGGGCGCCCCCGCGATGGCGACCATGACGGTCGGCGCGGGCACCCTCCTCCTGGGCCGGGACTGGATCGGCCTGCCCGCCGCCGTCGCCGTGGACACCGTGCTCTGGGTCGGGGGCACCCTGCTGGGTCTGGTCACCAGCGTCTGGATTCCGTACAAGATGATGACCAGCCACCGCGTCGCGCCGGACGCCGCGTTCGGCGGTTGGCTGATGCCGGTGGTGCCGCCGATGGTGTCGGCCGCGACCGGAGCGCTGCTCGTTCCGCACGCGCCAACGGGTCAGATCCGGCTCACCCTGCTGCTCCTCTGCTACGTCATGTTCGGTCTCAGCCTCTTCGCCTCCCTGATCATCACCACCCAGATCTGGCAGCGGCTCGTCCACCACCGGATCGGCCCCGCCGCACTGGTGCCCACGCTCTGGATCGTCCTCGGGCCGCTGGGCCAGTCGGTGACCGCCGCGAACCTGCTCGGCAACGTCGCGCCGCTCGCGCTACCCGCGCCCTACGGTGCGGTCGCGCAGGCGCTCGGCCTCTTCTACGGCCTGCCCACCTGGGGGTTCGCCATGCTGTGGCTGGCGCTCGCCACCGCGGTGACGGTCCGCACCGTCCGGGTCCAGTTGCCGTTCTCGCTGACCTGGTGGAGCTTCGTCTTCCCGTTCGGCACCGTCGTCACCGGCACCAGCGCCCTCGCGCTGCGGACCGGGTCGGTGTTCTTCCGGTGGGCGGCGGTGGTCGGCTACGTGCTGTTGGTCGTCGCCTGGTTGGCCGTGGCGGCGCGCACCGCATGGGAGTCGGCCCGGGGCAGGATCTTCCTGCCGGCGCAGCCCGCCCCCGAGCTTCCTTGATCGGCTCCTTGTCCGGGTCTTCCTAATTCGCTTCCCTGGGGCCCCTCGCTGCCGGCTGGTGCTGCTGTGCGCCCTGTGCTGACTCGTCCGCCGCTGGGCTGTCGGAGGCTGTTTGGTCGTAGGCGGCGGGCGGACTGTCGGCGGGCAGGCTGTCGGCGGCGGGCGGACTGTCGGCGGCGTGCGCGGCGGCGGCGAGGACGTCGTCCCGTTCCCGGTCGGTGAGGCCCTCGTCCTCGAGCAGGCCGAGCAGCAGCACCGTCTGGGCGACGATCGTCGGTGCGTCGTCGGGCAGCGGCGGGCGCTCGCCCAGCGCCGCCCAGACCAGCGCCTCGGCCAACGCCGGGTCGACGTCGCGGCCGGTGGCGTCGTAGCGCTCGCGGGCGGAAGCCACGAACCGGATCACCGGCGCCCGGTCCTGCCCGGCGACGAACCGCCGCCGCACCGCCACCAACAGCGCCCCGGCGAGCAGATCGGCGTACCGCCGCCAGTCCGGCTCACCGAACCGGCGCAGCCGCCGCTCATGGCCGTACAGCCGCCCGGCCAGCAGACTGCGCAGCGCTGCGTGGGGGTCGGTCACCATCGTCGCTCCTTGTTCATCCTGAGTTTCATGAGTCCCCGGCGTCGTCTGCTCTTCGCCAGGGCGCTTGCCGCGCGGCAGCCGCGGGCGATCTCGTCGGTGCTGGTGCTGGTGCTGGTGCTGCCGGTCCCGGCGGTGGCGCTGGCGCTGGCGACTGCGGCGGCGGGCGTGGCCTGGCGGGGTACGGGCGGTGTCGCCAGGCCGCCGGTCAACGCGGCCACCGAGCGGTCGATGCGGCGGCCGCCCACCGCCAGCCGGGTGACGACCAGGTCCAACCGGGTGATCGCCGCCGCGAGGTGCCGGGCCGCGACGGCATCCGCCACGATTCGGGTACGCCGCAGCCGGTCCTCGGCCGCACCCAACCGATGTCGGACCCGAGTGGCGAGCGCGGTGGCCCGGTCGGCGTCTCCTTGGGCCGCGTGCAGGCCAGCGAGCAGTTCGCCGGCCGAGCCGGCTCTCTGTCGCGCTGCTTCTTGGTCCGCTGCCTTCTGGCCCACAGTCCAAATGGCGGGGTCACGGCTCGCGGCCACACCGGCGTAGACCAGGCTCAGTGCCCGCCAGCACTCGGTGACGGCGTCCTGCCACGGCGGCCGCCGGCCCGGTGGCCCCGCGCCGTGCAGGTGAGCGCCCGCCCGGTCGGTGGCGGCGATCGTGGCCAGCCAGGCGTCACGCAGGTCGTCGATGGGATCAGGGTTCATTCGCCCGCCTCGGCGGTGGCCTTGACCAGACGGGCGAAGAGCACGTCAGGGCAGGGGTAGTCCACACCGCAGTCACAGACCCAGCGGCGCACCACCCGGGGTGGATGGGCGAAGAGGATGTCGTCGGCGTCCTCGACGTCCTTGTCGGACACGAATCGATCGCCTGAGCCTCGGCGGTCTTCGGGCTGGTCATTGGGTCGATCGGGCATCGGGGCTCCCGTCGGGGTTGGTCTCCTTGCTGGTCAGGGCATTGCGGCGGGGCGGCGTGCGGGCACGCCCCGGCACGCCCGGCCGGACGGGGGACCGACCAACCGGGCGCTCTCTGCGCGGTGGGTAAAAACCAACTCCGGGTTTGCAGACCTGGGAGCCGGTCACCGGGAAGCGTATATAACAGGTCATGTACGCGCAAGCACCGACCGCACATTGCTTGCTATACAAAGTTGCTCGTGATCGAATGGCGGGGCAGACCTGGGAGACACCAATGCCCGCCAAAGCCAAGTGGGCGCTGATCGCCGACGGCATCCGCGCTCAGATCAAGTCCGGTGACCTCGCTCCGGGCGACAAGCTGCCCTCGACGTCCGAGTTGTGCCGTCAGCATGACGTCTCGGCCATCGTCGTTCGTCAGGCCATCAACGCGCTCAAGATCGAAGGCTTGGTGGAGGGCGTCGGCGGCGTCGGAGTGTTCGTCGCCGAGCGCTGAGCACGCCCAACCCTCGCACCCGCCTCCAGATCTTGGACAGTTTCCGTCTCAAGCTAACGGAAACTGTCCAAGAATCACGTCGGGCGGCGTTGTCGGGGCGGTGGTGGGGTCCAGCCGGCCGCGGTGAGGGCTCGCCGAAGGGTTTCGGCGACCTCGTCGGGGCGGGCGCGGATCAGCCAGGCGGGGAATCGCAGGATCCGATCGCCGCTCGTCCAGACGTCATTCTGTCGACGCATGTCGGCCGCCCACTGTCGGGCGTCCATGTGGTGCGCACCGTCGATCTCGGCGTGTATCCGCCACTCCCGCCAGTACACGTCCAGCCAGCGGTTCCGACCCGCCGCGTCGACCCGGTGTTCCTGCAGGTCTGGCGTCGGCAGCCGGTGCTTGCGACAGAGTCGCAGGAAATCGATCTCGGAGAGCGCTTGGGCGCCGCCCGCGATATCGCTGGTGGTCTGCCGGATCAGTCGCCGGCGGGGTGCCCGGGGCAGTATGTCGAGCACCGCGTTCAGTTCTTCGGGCAGCACACGCCGCTGCTGGCAGCCGGCCGCGAGCAATCCTTGAGCCTCATCGACGCCTGCGGCCCAGCCTGCCGCGTCGACCAGGGCCCGTGCTGTCGTCGTGCGTGGTGGACGCGCGAGTTGAAGATGCGCCTTCGGCAGGATCGACGTGCGGTGTACCCGGACGGCGGGCATGTCGATCGGGAGTCGGCGCAGGCTGGTCCGGGCGGCACGGCGGGCAGCCGGCACCAGCACGTGCAGCGGCTCCCGTCGCAGTCCCCGTACCCCGGCTTCGGCCGCGGCGGTCGGCCCGGCGAGTACGGCTCCCGGGCCGGCCGCCAGTACTGCCACCCAGAGTTGTTGGTCGTGGGTCAGGCGGCCGTTACCGGTGAGCAATATTCCTCGGCTGATCGACCGCCATCGGCCGGAGCGGATCCGGCCGCGCACCACCCCCTCGCCGAGCAACTGAGAGACCTGGGCGGTCGTGAGCACGCCCGCCTGCTCGAAGGCGAGCCACTCGAGCGCGTCGGCATCGTCGGAGGGCAGCATTCCGGCAAGTCTTGCCGCCGATGCGGCACCGCGCCGCCAGATCTTGGACAGTTTCCGTTAGCGCGCGACGGAAACTGTCCAAGATTCAGCGCATCGTCCGGGGCGTGGTGCGGCTTCGCTCCCGCGAGCGCTCTGGATTGCGGTCGATCTAGCTCGCAGGATCACCGTCCTCGGGCCACGGCTGAGCGAGCGGGTGGTCGCGGAGCGTGTGCGAATCTCGTACGCTCCCTTGTGGTCTCCGCCCGTGCGGTGGTGGAGGCGATGGTCGACCAGGGGGAGGATGCGCGTGAGCGCAGCACAGATCATCGCGAGGTTGGCTGCGGCGTCGCAGAAGTTGGACGAGGCGAAAGCCAAGACCGCAGCGGCAGCACAGGACGCGGCCGAGGCACGGGCGCTCGTCGCCGGCGCGCTGGAGGGCGTGGCCGCCGGCCCGCTGGTCGGCATGATCGACGCTTACCGTCAGGCGCTCGCGCAGGCGTCTCAGGGCGGTGACCCGGCCAAGCAGCACGTCCAGGAGACGATTGCCAAGGTTCGAGCGCTGGGAAACTGACCACGGGTGGTGGTAGCACGACCCACCAGCCACCCGCGGCAGTCGGCGTCACCTTGCGACACGCGATTCCGGGGCCGGAGCCTGCGCTGCCCATGCGAGAAGGGCTACGCGACGCCCGAAGCCGAGAACACAGCGATGCTCCAACGCCAACCCGCCGCAGGCGCGTCAGTCCGGAGGCGATTGCGGTGGGCGGGTCATCGGCGGCAACAGCATGGGCGACTGTATCGGAGTTCCTGCCGGCTCTGCCGAAAGCGGTAGCCGGCGTCCTACTTGGGGTCGTGGCAACCTGGGGATCCCTCAAGGCATACAAGGCGAGATCGCAAGATAGCGGAGGTTCGCGTGAAAATCGATGCTCGAGTTGAGCAGCTCGTTCGAGACACGTTGCACTGGGCGGTCAAGCGACAGCCGGCAGAGTTTGATGAGGCACTCACAGCGTTCTCCGACTTATCGGCGCGGCATACGGCCACCGAGTTGCTCGTTGCTATCTCGGTCTTCGTCAGTGCGGACATCTGTGGGGGCAAGCCGACGCCTCAACAGATCCGGGAGTTGGCCAACGAGGTCGCCGAAACAGAGAAATGGAGCTCGGTAACCTCGCCAGAGATCGAGGCCTTTCTCAGTGCGATCCTGTCCGGACGACCGCTGGCCGGTGTGCTGCCCGCCGGTAGCGTAGTCGTCCTCTCCTTCGTTGTGGCTGCGAGCCTGCTGTCTATGCGCCCCAAGAGCGAAGGGGAGTGGTGGTTCAACTACCTGGACAAGGTGGAAGCGGCGATCGAGGCGGCAGGGTGACGGGCGCACCTGATCTGATTGCCCGTAACGGTGGCGGGCTGGACGGCTTCCATATCGGGTATTTGCCGCCGGACGTCGCCGACCTGGTTTCGGACTTCCAGTCAGAGTGGGAGGACGTCAGCTTCGCCACCCGGGTCTGGGAGCGCCAGGTCGAGGACGGGCACCGGGTCGACCTGCGGGTGCACGTGCTCCGAGGCGACCGGCTCGGCACCCTCGCCGAACTGCGTGAGTTCCTGGCCGAGTACCACGAGCGTGACCCCGCGGACTGGACGCTAACTGAGTTTCAGCACGGCGAGTCCCCCGGCCTGATCGGTGCCGCCGAGGCATTCTGGCTCGACTCACCCGGCCGGGCTGTGCACCTGCTGATCGACCCGGAGCGCTTGGCCCCGGACGTTCTCGGGGCTATCGCGACGGCCATCACCGCCGCTAGTTGAGGCGCAGGCCCCGCAGGGGAGAGTCAGCTCAAGCGTCGAACGACCGGACGCAGGACGGTGACCAGGCGGCTCGTGTCGGTGGTCGTCAGGTGTTCACGGCACGCCGCGATGTTGTCGGCTTCGTTGAGCTCGGACCAGTCGAGCAGAAAGCCGGCTGCGGCACCGAGTTGTCGGAGAAATGAGCGCGTTGTCCGGCCGTTGCCCTCTCGGAAGGGGTGACAGACGTTCAACTCGCCGTAGTAGTGAGCAAGCGTCTCCACGAACGTCTCGTGTTTCAGGCCGAGGAGGAAGCCGTCGGTGCTCAGTGCGCCGAGGATCGTGCTGACCTGATCGTCGATGAAGCGCCAGTGACAGAATCGCGCTCCCGGCTTGCTGATATCGACGATCCTGGTCTGCCCGGCCCACTCGTAGAGATCGCCGAAGAGCTTCTGATGGAACGCCTGTAGATGATCAAGGCCGTAGTTGCCGGGGATGATCATCCGGGATGCTTGGATTTCCCGAATCGAGGTGAGGCGGAACTCCGTCTCGCGGAGGACGTCCGGGTCGGTGATCGCTAGCTTGTTCTTGAGGCAGTCGGTCCCTGGCCAGCAATACGGATCATGCACCCTTGAGGCGAGCAATCTCTTCGTTGATCAGCTCGTCTGCGCTGATCACTCCCGATGCCACGTCGCGAAGCTTGTCCTGCCAGTCCTGGTCGAACTCCGTACCTTCCAGGGCCGCGTTCGCGGTTGCCAGGCCAACTGCGGTCTCCGTGCTCGCGATCTGTCGCGCGTAGTACGTCCGCATGAGGTCGGTGCTTATTCTCTCCGAGGAGTTGGCTGACTCTGGCAAGGCACCCCGCGCGGCCCGCCAGGGAAGCTCGTTGTGCGTCATGGTGGACAACTCGCTGGCCGAAAACTTGCCGTACTCGTCAGCGACCCACTGGACGGTGCGCTGTTGAGCCGCCGACAGCCGAGATGCCTCCCCGTGCGGCCACTCAGAGACGGTGAGCTGCCGACGGTGGTGTCGGTACAGGGGTGGCACGACCGGGCCTTCCCGCCAAGCTTCGATCGGCTCGGCGAACAGCAAGGCTCCCTCGCGGGCCAGATGCCATCCCTGGCAGTAGTACACGAGCTTCTCCAGCTTCATCGCCGTGACGCTGCCGAGTCTGTCGAGCACCGCCGCAGCGACATCGTGCGCGGTAGCCATGCGGTGACACCCCCTAACTCGGCCTCGCTTCGAGACTAGCGATCGACGGGACACTCCGCTGGCTGTGAGCTGGGGTGTCGCGCTTGACTCCGATTCTATCGCCAGCGCGTGGGCGCAAGCCGGGAACATGTGTTCGATCCGCTATGGGCGCATCTCTGGACCATGTGCTGTCGGAAAGCTGTCAGCGGGCGCGAAACGGGCTGTGCCGATCGGTGATCGTCCCTATCCTGGCGTGTTCACCGCCGGCTAGCGACGTGGAGTGTCGTGGATCCTCGACAGGTACGACGTCTGGCAGAGCAGTCCGCCAACTTCGGGTTCCTGAAGGAGTACCCGCTGCTGGTCTGGTACGGGGCAGGGGCTGAGCTGCTCGTCTATGTCGACGCCCAGTCGGCGATGTTCAAGATCCGTGCCTTCGGCGACGAGATGGCCAAGGACCTCGTCCGTCGCACCGGTGTTACGCCGCAGCAGAACAACTTCTATCGCCGGGTCGAGGCGCTGTACGCCGACGGCACCCTCGTACCGGAGATCTATCAGGCCTTCGACCGCCTACGGGACCAGGGCAACCGGGCCGTACACGATCATCTGGGTGAGGTCCGCGCGGCGCTGGACATGCTGCGGACCTGCTTTGAGCTGGGGGTCTGGTTCCATCGGGCGCTGACGGGCGATCGGACTCCGCTCGGCTTCGTGCCGCCTTCCCCGCCACCTCGCCAGGTGCCGCAGAGCATCGCCGACGGGCTCCAGGCGGAGATTCAGCGTTACAAGGATGAGCTGGCGCAGACCAAGCTGCTGCTGGAGGGCAAGGCGTCGCTGGCGCAGGCCCAGGCGGACGCGACCGTCGCCGCCGAGCGAGCGGTCCGTGATGCCGACGCCCGCCGCGACCAGGCTGCCGTCCTGGTGGCGAGCCTGGAGTCGGCGGCCCAGGTGGAGCAGGCGGCGCTCGACAGCAAGGCGCCAGCGAAGGTGTCGGCCGCCCGGCGCGAGGAGTTCATCGCCCGTGCCCGTCGCGCCTCGCACGAGCCGCTCAACGAGATGCAGACCCGCGTCGAGATCGACCGTCAGTTGGGGGCGGCCGGTTGGGTGGTCCAGGACGAGAACCAGATCAACCTGTACGCGGACACCGGCGTAGCCGTCCGCGAGGTGACCCTGGCGGCCGGCCGGGCCGACTACCTCCTCTACGTCAACCAGCGGCTGGTCGGGGTGATCGAGGCCAAGCGGGAGGGGACCGCGCCGCGTGGCGTCGAGGCGCAGCTCGACCGCTACCTCAACGGACTCACCGCCGAGCAGAAGATCGCCGCGTGGCACCGGGACGACCCGCTGCCTTTCGGTTACGTCGCCACCGGCACCGAGACCGCCTTCGTTAACCGGCTCGACCCTTTTCCGCGTACCCGCGAGGTTTTTGCCTTTCATCGGCCCGAGACACTCGCGCGGTGGATGCGCGAGGCCGACGACGACCGGGCGGCGCCGACGCTTCGGGCACGGCTGCGGCGGATGCCGGCGCTGGACCGGCTCGGGCTGCGGCCGGCCCAGGTCGACGCCATCGACGGGCTGGAACGCTCGCTCGCCGAGGACCGGCCGCGCTCGCTGATCCAGATGGCCACGGGCGCGGGCAAGACCTTCACCGCGGTCACCGCCAGCTACCGGCTGCTCAAGCACGCCCGCGCCGCCCGGATCCTCTTCCTGGTCGACCGCAACAATCTCGGCAAGCAGACCCTGCGGGAGTACGCGGGCTACCAGACCCCGGACGACGGACGGAAGTTCACCGAGCTGTACAACGTGGATCGGCTGTCCAGCGCGGGCATGCTCGCCTCTTCCAACGTGGTCATCTCCACCATCCAGCGGCTCTACGGCGCCCTGCGCGGTGACGAACTGCCGGACGTGGACCTCGACGACCGGGCGTACGACGACTACGAGCTGGACGGGCCGGCCGAGGTCGCCTACAACCGGGACCTCCCGCCGGAGACGTTCGACCTGATCGTGGTCGACGAGTGTCACCGCTCGATCTATGGCAAGTGGCGGGGTGTCATCGAGTACTTCGACGCCTTCGTGGTCGGGCTGACCGCGACGCCGGTCAAGCAGACGCTGGGCTTCTTCCAGCAGAACCTGGTCTCGGAATACACCTACGAGCAGGCGGTCGCCGACGGGGTGAACGTCAGCTTCGACGTCTACCGGATCAAGACGGAGATCACCGAGAAGGGCGCCGACATCGAGGCCGGCACGGTCGTACCGCTGCGCGACCGGCGCACCCGGGCCGAGCGCTATCAGGAACTGGAAGACGATTTCACGTACGGCGGCAACCAGGTCGGCCGGTCGGTGATCTCGAAGGGCCAGCTCAAGCTGGTGTTGGAGACGTTCCGGGAACGCCTCTTCACCGAGATCTTCCCCGACCGGTCGACGGTGCCCAAGACGCTGATCTTCGCGCGGGACGACAACCACGCGGAGGAGATCGTCACCATGGTCCGGATCGTCTTCGGGCGCGGCAACGACTTCGCCACGAAGATCACGTACGCCTCCCGCAAGGGCGGCGACAACCCCGACACCCTCATTCAGGCGTTCCGCAACAGCCCGGAGCTCCGCATCGCGGTGACCGTCGACATGATCGCCACCGGCACCGACGTACGACCGCTGGAGTGCGTCTTCTTCCTCCGGCCGGTGCGCAGCGCGACCTACTTCGAGCAGATGAAGGGCCGTGGCGCCCGTACCATCGACGCCGCCGAGTTCCAGGCGGTCACCCCCGATGCGGAGGTGAAAGATCGGTTCGTCATCGTCGATGCGGTGGGCGTCACCGAAGCCGACCTGGACGAGGCGGTGCCGCTGCAACGCCACTCCGAACGGCAGATCTCGCTACGCGACCTGCTCAAGAAGGCCGGCACCCTGACCGCCGACCCGGACGAAGTGGCCACTCTCGCCGCCCGGCTGGCCCGGCTGGAGCAGCAGCTGACCGACGATGAGCGCGCCGAACTGGCCGACCTCGCCGACCAGCCCTTGACGGGCATCGTGCGCGGCCTGGTCGACGCGGTCGCCCCCGAGAAGCTCAACCCGGCCAAGGAGGCCGGCCCGGAGGCCGTACGCGACCTGCTGACCGGCGCGCTGCGCCCGCTCGCCGCCAACCCGCAGTTGCGCGAACGCATCCTGGAGATCCGCCGCGCTCACGACATCACCATCGACGAGGTGAACGCCGACACGTTGATCTCGGCGGCCGGCGTGCCGGCCGAGGAACGCGCCCAGGACACCGTGAAGAGCTGGCACGACTACCTGGAGGAGCACCGCGACGAGATCACCGCGTTGCAGGTCTTCTTCGAGGGGCGGGGTCGGGTCGGGTACGACCAGCTCAAGGAGTTGGCCGCGCGGATCGCCCGGCCGCCGCAGGCGTGGACGCCCGAGTCGCTGTGGAAGTCGTACGTGCTGCTCGGCCGGACTGCTGAGGCGTCGGGAAACAGGGGACCGGCGGATCTTGTCAGCCTCGTCCGGTATGAGTTGGGGCTTGATCAGGAACTGCGTCCGTACCGCAGTCTTGTCGAGGAGCGCTTCCGTGGGTGGCTGCTCCGGCAGGAGCAGGCGGGCGCTACGTTCACTGCCGATCAGGCGTGGTGGCTGGAGAGGATCAAGGACGTGATAGCGGTCAGCGTGGAAATCACCGCCGACGACCTGGAGGGCGCGCCGTTCACCGAGCGGGGCGGGATCGACGGGTACGCGGGTGCCTTCGGTAGGCGCGCCGAGCCGCTGTTGGACGAGCTGAACCAGGAGCTATCCGCGTGACCGCCCTACCCCATGGCTGGACGCAGACGACACTCGGCGAGGTCGCGGAGACGTCCCTCGGCAAGATGCTCGACCGGGGTAAGGGCACTGGTCAGCACTTGCGGCCCTACCTTCGCAACGTCAACGTTCAGTGGGGTCGCATCGACCAGTCCGACGTGCTAAGCATGGACATCCCGCCCGAACATGAGGAGCGGTTCCGCCTTCGCGACGGCGATCTGCTCGTATGTGAAGGCGGTGAGATCGGACGCTGTGCCATCTGGCATGGCGGCGATGGGTACATGGCATTCCAGAAAGCCCTCCATCGGGTCCGTCCGCTTGGGGGTATGGATCCGCGGTATTTGCGTTACCTCCTCGAACACCTTAGTTTGCGGGGTGCCCTGGCGAGTTGGGCGACCGGAAGCACCATCAAGCATCTCCCGCAAGAGCAGCTACGGCAGTTGCCTATCCCGCTGCCACCGCTCGCTGAGCAGCGCCGCATCGTGGTTGCTCTGGAACGTCACCTGCCTCGACTTGAAGCTGCTCTTACTCAAGCGTCGACTATCGTTAGGCGATCGACGTCATGGGAGACGGCAATCAGCGGTGCCATTGTTGGGGGTAGGTGGTCGCAGCTCACTCGGCCCGATGGTGGCCCTGCCAGTTGGGGCGAAGCATCAATCGACGATCTGGCTTCGGTTGGGACAGGCGCGACCCCGTCACGCTCGCGTAAGGAATTCTACGAAGGTGGGACCGTGCCGTGGATTACCAGCGGTCTTCTCAACGAGCCATTCGTGGACCGTGCATCGGAATACATAACTGAATCCGCCCTGGCTGAAACGTCAGTGAGGATTTGGCCACCGGGAACTCTATTGGTGGCCATGTATGGTGAGGGGCGGACTAGGGGGCGTTGCTCCGAGTTGCGGATATCAGCTACGACCAACCAGGCTTGCGCTGCGGTTAGCCTGAAGCCTGAATGGGAATCCTACCGTTCTTGGGTGAAGCTATTCTTCCGGGCCACGTACGAGCAAAATCGGCGGCTTGCCGCCGGCGGTGTCCAACCCAACCTGAACCTCGGGTTGATCCGTAACCTGCGTGTGCCGATGCCCCCAGAGGGCGAGAGGGATCGCCTCCTAGAAGAGTTTGCGGTGCAGTCCGACGTGGCGGTTCGCCTGAGGAAAACCGTAAAGTCTGCCAATGGCCGTGGCGGGAAGCTGCGGCGGTCGCTGTTGAGGGAAGCGTTTGCTGGGCGGCTGGTGCCGCAGGACCCCAATGACGAGCCGGCGTCGGAGTTATTGGCCCGGATCCGGGCTGAGCGGGCAGCCGCACCGCAGAAGCCGAGGACGCGCTCTCCGCGTACCAAAAAAGAGCTGCCGGCTCCGCCGACCAGGGTGACCGGCGACAACTACCAGCAGGAGGCACTGCCGCTGTGAGCACTGTGGATTCGCGCCGGCTGGTGCAGAAGCTCTGGAACTACTGCGATGTGCTGCGCGACGACGGTGTCTCGACGATCGACTACGTCGAGCAGTTGACCTTCCTGCTCTTCCTCAAGATGGCCGACGAGCGGGCCAATCGGTCGTTCCGGCCCGAGCAGATCGTGCCCGACGAGCTGAGCTGGCAGACCTTGCTCGACGCCGAGGGTGACGCCCTGGAGGTGCAGTACCGGCACATCCTCACCGGGCTGGCGCGAGAAGGCGGCACCCTCGGCACGATCTTCCGTAAGGCGCAGAACAAGATCCAGGACCCGGCGAAGCTCAAGCGGCTGATCGTCGACCTGATCGACAAGGAGCAGTGGTCGCAGGCGGGCGTCGACGTCAAGGGTGACGCCTACGAGGAACTGCTGGCCAAGGGTGCCGAGGACGCCAAGTCCGGCGCCGGGCAGTACTTCACCCCGCGCGCCCTGACCGCCGCGATGGTCGACTGCATGCAGCCCACGCCTGACGACACGATCACCGACCCGGCCTGCGGGACGGGCGGGTTCCTGCTCGCCGCGTTCGACCACATCCAGCGGCACCACGGCAATGCCCTGACGCCGGATCAGCGGCGGCGGCTCGCCAACGGCGCGATTACCGGCACCGAGTTGGTAGACGGCACCGCCCGGCTGGCCGCCATGAACATGTTGCTGCACGGCATCGGCACCCCGAACGGCCCGTCGCTCATCGCCGTCAAGGACGCCCTTGGCCGTGAGCCGGAGAGTCGCGTCAGCCTGGTCCTCGCGAACCCGCCGTTCGGCCGCAGCTCCTCGATCCGGATGGTCGGCGAGGATGGCCGATCCACCCGTGAAGAGCGGGAGATCGAGCGCGCCGACTTCTGGGCCACCACCGCGAACAAGCAGCTCAACTTCGTCCAGCACATCGCCAGCCTGCTGGAGATCGACGGCCGGGCCGCGGTCGTCCTGCCGGACAACGTGCTCTTCGAGGGTGGCGCGGGGGAGACCATCCGTCGCCGGCTGCTCAAGCAGTACGACCTGCACACCATGCTGCGCCTGCCCACCGGCATCTTCTACGCCGGCGGCGTGAAGGCCAACGTGCTCTTCTTCGAGCGCAAGCGCGCCCGCGAGGAGCCATGGACCCAGAAGCTCTGGGTGTACGACTTCCGCACGAACCAGCACTTCACCCTCAAGCAGAATCCGCTGCGCCGCGAACATCTCCAGGACTTCGTCGAGTGCTACCTGCCGGGCAAGGATCGCGCCGAGCGGGTCGAGACCGAGCGGTTCAGGGCCTTCTCCTACGAGGAGTTGATCGCTCGCGACAAGGTGAACCTCGACATCACCTGGCTGAAGGACGCTTCGCTGGAGGACGCGGACGCGCTGCTGCCGCCCGAGGTGATCGCACAGGAAATCGTCGAGGACCTGGAGGCTGCTCTGCGGGAGTTCGCGGCGATCGCGGACGCGCTGTCCTCCAGGGCAGCCCCACCCACGGAAAGCTGAGCAGCCCAAAGCACTCGCGGGTCGTCCCCGCGAGCGTGGTTCTGGCGCGCGGAAACCCGGCGCTTCGGGCCTGGATCAGCCGGCCGGGGAAGCTACCATCACCGGCATGTCCGCTGCCCACGCCCTTGAATTCGAGGTTCCCGAGCATTCGCCCGCTCCGACCGAGGCGGTTATCGGGCGGTCGACGGCAACGTGGTCTACCTGACGCGGCGAGGTCGTCGCTTCGCGGCTGTCGTGCCGGCCGAGCGAGCTGCGGCTGACATCGAAGAGATCGTTGATGGGCTGCTGGATGTCATGGTGCCCGTCGTCGAGAATGATCCGGCGGCTGCCGAGGGGCTGCTTCGGTCCTGGATGACAGTCCTCGCAGCGGGCAGGGATGATGAGCTGTCCCGGGCGATGATCGAGGCACTGCAGGAAATGCTCGATGACCTCGCCGAGTTGCCGGAGGCAGCCGACCGACTGGCAGCCCATCGAGCCGGCGACGTCCGAGGGATCCCGTGGGAGCAGGCGAAGCGGGAGCTCGATCTGTGAGCTGGCAGGTAGAGATTGATCGTCCCGCCCTGAAGCAGATTGCGGCTCTTGACCGGCTGCTGCAACGGCCCATCACCGCAGCAATCGACAAGTTGGCTGATGACTAACTGTTGGCCATCTCGGCCCCGGCCGCCTGACCGCCCCACATCCGAGACCCGCAGCAACCTCGGGTGGTTGCCGCTTGAAGCGTTCCGAGGCGACGGTCACCCCGGAAGCGCGTGGACAGTGAGGCGAGGTGTGCGGCGCAACCGGACACAACACCGGCCTCCCAGCGCGCCCTGTTCGACCTGATGTTCCGACCCACCGAGCTGCACACCGACGACCCGGCCCTGCGCGCGGCGCAGGACGAGGCCATCGGTGAGCTCAGCTCGGCTGTGCACGACGTTCCGGGCCTGTCGCTGCTGAGCTGGGCCCTCGTGCACGGTCTGGTCGTGCTCGCCCGCGATGGCGCGCTGCAGTCCGCGACGAAAGCGGCCTCCCCTGAGGCGGCGGCGGAGACCGCCCGAAGCCTGACTGCCCTGTTCACCGCCCAGTTGGGCACCGGCCCGGCCGCGCAAGATTCCGGAAGCTGAGGGGCGTCGGGCCCCAGGCGGTCGATGTCTCAGGCGTGGGCCAGCCGGAAGCGCTTGGCCAGCACCAGTGTGTCGTCGTCGACGGTGAAGTCGGGGTCGCCCAACTCCGCGCGTACCTCGGCGCTGTGCCAGAACCGCTCGTGCCCGGCCCGCCACTGGGCCACCGACTCGTCGCCCTCGCCCTCGTCGAGGGCGTGTTGGAGGTCCACGTCGGCGAGCCGCACCACGCGTACCTCGGTCAGCTCGATGACCGCGACCCGCCGTTCCGCGGAGTCCAGCACCGCGAAGCGTTGCCCGACCACCGGCAGTGGTTCGTTCGAGCGCTCGTACCCCAGCACCAGGCCGGAGGTCGACGTCTTCGTGCCGGACAGGATCGCCGCTACCAGTCGATCCCGGAGCGGCCCGGGGAACGCGAACTCCACCACTGGCAGGTCGTCGAGGCTCATGCCGCCGAGGGTACGGGCCGAGCCTGGCATCGACCGGCTCTGTCAGCTGGCTGACACCTGCGAAGCCGCAATTCGCACCCACCGAAATGGCCTCTGACCAGGGGTTTCATTCCTCCACACGCGACGTACGGTTCATTCAACGCTTGTCGTGCAGATGGCCGGAAGAGGTGATATTCCGGCCGGCACTGCGCCGCGTTCTCACCGGGCAGATCGACCTGCCCGTCCCTCACCACTCGATGTTCGGCGCCGGAGGTGCGGCCCGTGACGCTCTATGGATGGGATACCAGCGATTACGACGTCGGCAGGGGACTGACCCGGGCCAGGGTCGCCGCCGCGTCCGGCCTGGGTATCGACTTTCTCACCAGCAAGGGGACGGAACAGTCGCCGTCCAACATCTTCAAGAGCAAGAGCTGCGGTTGGATCCTGGCCGCCGGGCGCGACGCCGGCATCCCCTACCTCGGGATGTACGTCGTGGTCCGCTCCGGCGTCCCGGCGGCGACCCAGGCGCGGACCGCCATCGCGTACGCCGACGCCGAACTGCCCTGGTGGCGTACCTGGCCTGGCTTCTTCTGGCAGGTCGACCTGGAGCGGTGGCCCTACGACAGCGTCGCACCGGCGGTCGGCGTCCAGGTTGGGAACGAGCTGGAGGCGCGGACCACCAAGTCCGTGCTGATGTACGCCTCCAAGGGCCAGTACGGCTCCAGCCAGCTGGGCCACTTTCCCCGCTGGAACGCCAACTACCCGCACAACCGCGACGAGGACTTCAAACCCGCCTACACCAGGGCCGGCGGGGACAGCGGTCCCGGTTGGCAGGTGTACGGGACGCCGTCCGCCATGCCCCGGATCTGGCAGTACACCAGCACCGCCCGGATCGGCGCGCAGCACACCTGTGACGCGAACGCGTTCCGGGGCACGGACACCGACTTCGCGGTGATGATCGGCGCTACCACAGCAGGAGGCACGGACGTGCAGACAGTCTCTATCGTCACCATCTATCGCGGCTTCACGGTCACCGCGGACGGCGCCTTCCACGCGATCCGGTGGAGCGACGGCAACGCCGCGTACCGGATCACCGCCGGCGGCCTCATCGGTCACCAGTCAAAGATCGAGCTGGTGGGTCTGCACGAGGGTGACCTGGTCCGGCTCCGGGCGATCTACACCTTCCCCGGCAACCCCACCCCGACCGTCCAGGCGTTGAACCAGCAGACCGTGGAGGTCGACCCGCTCACCATCGGCGGCGGCTACGTGACGATCAGCGCCAACGAGAACCACCAGGTCCCCGCCGGTACGACCCTGACGTTCGAGGTGGCGGTCACCCCGGTGCCCAACACCGGTGGCCGGACCCTGACCTTCGGTAACGCCACCCGAAAGTCCGTCCTGCTGTTCTCCTGACGCCGTCGGGTGGGTCCGCTCCACGGTCGGCGCGGAGCGGGCCCGCCCGGCGTCCCTTGACTGTTCAGCCGCAGGCCGGGCGACGGGCCGGGCCGTTGTCGACGAACCGGAACGTGCTGCGCAGCAGCTGCTGAGCCGTCTTCTTGGGGTCGCAGACGGCGCCCTGCACGGTCAGCGACTTCGCCGATCCCGGGTTGTACGCCTCCCCGCAGGTCGGTTCGTCGTTCGCGGGGTGGTTCCCGAACAGCACCGGGTTGGTCGAACCTGCCGGGGTCGACGATGCCCTGGTGGGCTCCGCCGGCATCGCGGGAGCCGTGCCGGCCGCGCTCGGCGCCTTCCCGTCCCCGCATGCGATCAGCGCACCCGTGCACGCCAGGACCACGGCGCCGGTAACCCACGTCACCTTGAACATGTCGTACTCCCCATGCCGTGCCCGCACCCCGTCAGCCGGGAAGTCAATCTGAGACGTCTCGTCGGCGACCTTGGTCATCGACACGCCACGTAGGAGGACAACCGGTTAGTACCCACCGGTTCTCGGATCCATGAGGGATTTCCGGCTACTTCTGGATGGTCGTCGCGTGGCGGCGGCCATGCGCCGACCGGATCGGCCGGGCAGGTTCCGGGTTCCGGGTTCCGGGTTACTGTCGCGGACCCTTTGCTCTGCTTCAACCGGCGCACCACTGACGGCACGTTTTTGTTGCGTCCGTTGAAGCAGAGCAAAGACATCCCAGGTGCTTAGGTGTCAAGCAGTGGCGGTGCGTGACAGGTGGACCGGCCAGCCAGCCGGCGGCGCCGGCGGCGGGTTTCGCCCAGGCCGCACCAGTGTCTGCGTCGGGTGAAGTCCCACTCGACCTGGTCGCGGCGCTTGTCGGCCAGCGTGTCGATCGTCGCGGTGTTGCCGGCATCGAGCTGACCCAGCCCACCCCCAGCCCTTCGGCGGGGGCGAGTGGGCGGGGCTCAGCTCCGTGAGCGAGGCAGGCAGCACTTCTTGTACTTGGAGCCCGAGCCGCACCAGCAGGCGTCATTGCGGCCGGGCGGCCACGCCCGGAGGTCGGTCCCGCTGAGGGAGTCGGCGTACTCGTCGAGGGTGTCCTCATCGGTGGGGTCGCCGCCGTTCCGCTCGGCGAAGGTTGCCAGTCCCGCGACGGAGCCGGCGACCACGCCCAGGTCGGCGGTGCCCAGCCCAGCGGCGTCGGCGAGCGCCCGTTCGAGCTGAGCGCGGTGCTCATCCCATTGCGCCGGGTAGCTGTCGACCAGCGCGGGCCAGCGGACCAGCAGCGCGTCGAACTCCGCCTGCGGCCAGAACAGCAGCGTCGCCGGGCCGTCGTCGTCCAGCGCGTCGAGGGCGTGATCGCTCGCGGCGCGCAGTCGGTCGGCGAGGTGGTCGTGGTCGTCGTGCGGCAGGCCCATCTCCTCGCGCAGGTCGTGCCGCTGCTGGACCAGGCCGTAGATCATGGCGGCTGCCTCGTCCTGCGCGTCCTCGGAGCTGTGCTGCTGGGTCCGGGTCCGTTCCAGGATCGCCTCGAGCGCCCCGGTGAGCCACTCCAGCGCCGTCTCGGTGTGGCCGGACTCCATCAGCCCGTCGATCAGGTGCATGGCGCCGGGGTCGGTCTCCAGCGCCGGGCGCAGCGCGGTCAGCTCGGCCAGGCCCTCGTCGTCGCGGCCGAGGCGCAGCAGCAGACCGCCGCGCACCGACCGGGCGTGTGCGTTGTCGTCCGGTTGTTCGGCGATGGCGCGGGTGGCCAGCGTGAGCGCGTCGTCCAGATCACCCGCCTGCTCCAGGATGTCCGCCGCGACGAGCAGCGCGTACCCGGTGTCATCGGGGTCGGCGACGCGGCCCTCGTCCACGGCACCCACCAGTTCGGCGACCAGCGCGGCCGAGTCCGTGTTCTCGTACTCCAGCGCACCGATCTCGGCGATGCGCTCGGCGGTCAGCAGGTCGGACGTCGGCATGGGGGCATCCTGGCGGCAGGGAAGGGGCGGGAAGCCGCCAGCGTACGCCCGAATCGGGCGAATACCTCGATTGTCACTCGGGTGCGGTGGTGCGGCTCACTCTTAAGCTCCGGGAGCGGTCAATTCCGGTCCCGGGCGAGCGTGAACACGTTGCGCAGGATCGTCGATGCGACGGCATCGGTTGCGAGTGCACCATTGAATGCGATGGACGACGCACTGAAGACGAAGCCGCCGTTGGGCTTCTCGAGGAAGACCATGGCGGCACCGCCTCCGGGGTTGGTGCCGCGAGCGATGACCTGCAATGCGGTCGCTTCGCCTTCCAGGCCGAGCAGGGAGTCGACCTCCCAACCGCTGGCCCCGCCGTTGTAGCCGCTCTGCCCGAACTGGTCGCCGACGGAAAGTCCCGTGCCCGCCAGCAACGGGTGCATCTTGGCCACCGTGTAGGGCGCGAAGGTGAACCAGCTGTCCTCGATGTAGTTCACCCCAAGGAGTTGGGAAGCCGGGAGCCCCCGCGCCTCGTAGGTGTCCCGCGTGCCGGTGCTCGTGCGAAAGTCGATCTGGCTACGGTCGGCACTGAAAGAGACTCGTTCGTACACTCCGTTGCCGCCCGAGTAGATGAGGCGCCCGCCGCTCGCGACGTAGGTGATCATGTGCTGCCGCATCGCCTCGGACCAGTACTCCGGATGACTGCCCAGCACCACGGCGTCGTATGTCGACCAGTCGCTGATCAGATGAAGGTCGGTGTCGTTGTACGAATCGAAGCTGATCTTCTCACTGGTCATCCAGCGGGTCAGCAGGATGTCCGAGTAAAGGGTGTGTTCCAGATATCCGGTGGCTTCAACGTTCATTTCGGTCGACGGCCGATGCAGTGACAGCGTGCGGGTGCCCGTCAGGTCGGAGCAATACTGGCTGTGGTTGCCATACGTGTTGTAGGCGTGGTATGTGTTGGTCGGAAAAATGAACGCTATTGAGTTCGACGGTGCGGTTGGCCTAACGACGAAGGGGACGTAGCGCCGCATCCCGTACGGCCCGTCGAGTCGCACCGCATACATGCCTGACGCGAACGTGGTCGGAATCCTCGTCTGGATGGTGTCGGCCCAACCGCAGCCAGTGTGCACGAACCCGATCGGCACCGGCTGCACACCACCGTTGACAGTCATCGGCGGGGCAACCTCGGCAGGCCCCGCGGCGCCAGGCGCTACGCGCACCACCGTGGCGGTGAAGCTGGCGAAGGTGCTCGATGTGGCAACGTGAACGGTGTCGCCCGGCCGCACGCTGTTGGTGCGGGTGTAGCCCTGGAGCGCGGCGTTTCGCTGGATCGTCCAGCCGGTGCCCACGATCCTCTCCAAGCCACCGCCCGCCCACGAACGCGACTGGTCCGGACCGGCGGTCCTCCAGTTGACCAGGCGGTACTGCACCATGTCTCCCGGCCACGACGCGGTGGACAGTCCGGGCTTGACCCCGTAGATCGCTCCTTGACCAGCGGCGATGAGACCCACGTGCATGAGCTCCGCGAACCCGCTACCGATCTGGTACCCGGAGCCGGGCGTCCAGCCGCTTGCGGTGTACTGGTGCCAGTAGATGTCGCCGTGCCGCACCGCGTAGATGACGCCGCTGTCGTCCGCGTACAGCTGGTAGGACTTGAAGTTGCCGATACGCGTGCCGCTGCTGTTGATCCAGGTGCCGGTGACGGGGTTGAACTGGTACGCGTACAGGTCACCGCCCGCGGTGACGCCGTAGATATGGCCGTTGAAGCCGAACACGCGGGGAAACCTGTCGAAGCCGGTGCCGATTTGCACGCCGCCCGCGTTCACCCAGGAGCCCGCACCGGTCTCGATGTCGGAGCAGACATATCGGTATCGGCGCAGTGTGCCGTCGGCACGCAGACAGTACAGCGAGCCGTCCGCGCCGCCGAAGATGCCGATGAACTGGTTGAATCCCCCACCGATAACGCGACCCGAGCCGCTGGCCCACGTAGGGCCGACTGTCTGCCAGTCGGCGTGCCGGTACCAGCGGAGGGCACCGTCGGCGCGGATGCCGTAGATGACCCCGTCGCCACCACCGACCAGCTGAAGGAACTGCTGCTGGGGATCGAACGCGGGCCCCGCTGCGGATGCCGGTGCCTGCCCGGCCGGCTTGGGCAACGGCCGCTCATTCGCCATTGCCTCCGTCGCGGTCGCCGCAGACATGGCTGTGCCAGCGATCCCGGCTGCGCGCAGGAGGTTACGCCGGGAAATAGGCATGGTTGGAGATCCAATCGATGAGGGGTGATCGGGAGCAGGTGATGGTCAGTGGGTGGTGCACAGAGCGCACTGTGCACCACCCGTTCTGACGTCCCCGAGCTGTCAGAAGATGCGGTTGTATTGCGCCCAGTCGTGCCCGATGTTGGTGCCGTTGACGAATGGCACGTGGTTCGGGTTGGAGTCCATGTTGTTGGGGTAGTACCACATGGTGCCGTCGGGTTTTGTCGCTAGGACGTCGGCGTGTCCGTCGCCGCTGACGTCGGCGCTCGTCACTCGGTTGAATTGTGCCCAGTCGCGGCCGATGTTGGTGCCGTCGGTGAATGGCAGGTGTCCTGGGTTGGAGTCCATGTTGTTGGGGTAGTACCAGAGCGTGCCGTCGGGCTTTGTTGCTAGGACGTCGGCGTGTCCGTCGCCGCTGACGTCGGCGCTCATGACTCGGTCGTACTGTGCCCAGTCGCGGCCGATGTTGGTGCCGTCGGTGAATGGCAGGTGCCCTGGGTTGGAGTCCATGTTGTTCGGGTAGTACCAGAGCGTGCCGTCGGGCTTTGTTGCCAGTACGTCGGCGTGTCCGTCGCCGCTGACGTCGGCGCTCATGACTCGGTTGAACTGTGCCCAGTCGCGGCCGATGTTGGTGCCGTCGGTGAATGGCAGGTGCCCTGGGTTGGAGTCCATGTTGTTCGGGTAGTACCACATGGTGCCGTCGGGTTTTGTTGCTAGTACGTCGGCGTGTCCGTCGCCGCTGACGTCGGCGCTCATGACTCGGTCGAACTGTGCCCAGTCGCGGCCGATGTTGGTGCCGTCGACGAACGGCACGTGGTTCGGGTTGGAGTCCATGTTGTTCGGGTAGTACCAGAGCGTGCCGTCGGGCTTCGTCGCCAACACATCCGCGTGGCCATCACCACTCACATCCGAAACATTGCCCTTTGTCGGGGATGCGCTCAGGTTCCAGAGGGCGTAAGCGATTGTGGTGCCGTCGCTGGCTTCCTCGTAGTATCTGGAAGGGCGGGCCGAGTTTTGGACGTCCTGGCAGACCTCACCGATCGGGTCGGTCATCCAAGTGTTCGGGTCGACCTCCAACATTTTCCTGATGAAACGGCCGGTGGCATAGACCGGATCGAGGATCTGCTCGACGGTGCCCCAACCCTGCGACGGTCGTTGCTGGTAGAGCCCGACGCTATCCCTGTCACCATAAGTCAGGTTCCGAATAGTCGACTCGACGATAGTTGTGGTGATGGCGATGGCCGCAGCGCGGCGAGCCAATCCACGCCGCTTGATATCATCGACGATGACGCGCGCGCAGGACACCCGGTACGCGGTCATGGCACCCTCCAATGTGCCATTCAGTTGTCCGTTCAGTTGGCTGGCCAGCTGCGCATCAGCGGAGGTAGTCCCTCGCGGGTCGCACGGTCTCGTATCGGCAGCGTGAGCTGGTGTGGCCGAGACACAAACTGACGCCATGGCAAGGGAAAAAGTCGCCGCAATGGTGGCGATGCGACTGGTGTATTGTCGTCGGCCCACGGTTGCTCCTTTTCCGGTGTTCGTGAGAGTCGGGTGGATACTGTGCGGCGCGCGAGCCGGAGCGAATATTTGCGGCTCGCGCGCCGCGTGACTGCGTTGACCAGCTGGCTAGAGGATGCGGTTGTATTGCGCCCAGTCGTGCCCGATGTTGGTGCCGTTGACGAATGGCACGTGGTTCGGGTTGGAGTCCAT